>NZ_JBNZCE010000013.1:0-39949 GCF_050589265.1 Actinoplanes sp. G11-F43 | reverse complement strand
GGTCGCCGCGCCGCACCCCGTTCCAGCCGCGGAAAGACAAAATTGTCGTACCCCCGGTGCAGCATGGACCCCAGCGCTTGACCTCAACCGTCGTTGAAGTGGGAGGTTCGGGCCCATGAGCATGGAATTCGCTGCCTGGAACTCGATGTGGCACGTCATGAACCAGCAGGACGACAAGCGGCCGTTCTCGCGCGCCACGCTCCGCCGCATCCTCGCCCTGGCCCGTCCACACCGGCGGGCGCTCACCGGCTTCCTGCTGCTCAGCGTCATCACCGCCGCCCTCGCGGTGGCGACACCGGTGCTGGCCGGCCGGGTCGTCGACGCGATCGTCGAGGGCGGCGAGACCCGCCTGGTGATCGGCCTGGCGATCGGGATCGCGGTGATCGCGCTCGCCGAGGCCGGGCTCGGGCTGGCCCAGCGCTGGCTGTCCGCCCGCATCGGCGAGGGCCTGATCCTCGACCTGCGGACCAGAGTGTTCGACCACGTGCAGCGGATGCCCGTCGCGTTCTTCACCCGGACCCGGACCGGCGCCCTGGTCAGCCGGCTCAACAACGACGTCATCGGCGCCCAGCGGGCGTTCAGCGACACCCTGTCCGGGGTGGTCGGCAACTTGGTCGCGCTGATCCTCACGCTGATCGTGATGATCGGGATCTCCTGGCAGATCACCGTCCTCGCGCTGCTCCTGCTGCCGGTGTTCGTGCTGCCCGCCCGGCGGATGGGCGGCCGGCTCGCCGGGATGGAGCGGGAGGCCGCCGAGCACAACGCGGCGATGAACACCCAGATGACCGAGCGGTTCTCCGCGCCCGGCGCGACCCTGGTCAAGCTGTACGGTGATCCCGCCGCCGAGTCGGGCGAGTTCGCCGCCCGCGCCAGCCGGGTCCGCGACATCGGAGTCCGGACGGCCATGGCGCAGCACCTGTTCATGACCGCGCTGATCTCGGTGTCGGCCGTCGCCATCGCCCTCGTCTACGGGCTGGGCGGCTTCTACGCGCTGCGCGGGCAGCTCGACCCGGGCGCCGTCGTCGCCCTGGCCATCCTGCTCACCCGGCTCTACGCGCCGCTGACCTCACTCGCCAGCGCCCGGGTCGAGGTGATGACCGCACTCGTCAGCTTCGAGCGGGTCTTCGAGATCCTCGACCTGAAACCGCTGATCGAGGAGAAGCCGGAGGCGCGGCCGGTCCCGGACGGGCCGGTGTCGGTGGAGTTCGACGACGTGCGGTTCGCCTACCCGTCGGCCGACAAGGTGTCCCTGGCATCCCTGGAGGAGGTCGCCACCCTGGACACCCGCGGCGGCGAGGAGGTGCTGCACGGCGTCTCGTTCCGGGCCGAGCCGGGACAGATGGTGGCGCTGGTCGGCTCCTCCGGGGCCGGCAAGTCGACGATGGCCAGCCTGCTCCCCCGGCTGTACGACGCGGGCACCGGCTCGGTGCGGCTGGGCGGCGTCGACGTGCGCGATCTGAGTGCCGCCTCGCTGCGGCAGAGCCTCGGCATGGTCACCCAAGACGGCCATCTCTTCCACGAGTCGGTGCGGGCCAACCTGCTGCTGGCCCGGCCCGGCGCCACCGAGGACGACATGTGGGACGTGCTGCGCCGGGCCCACGTCGCCGACCTGGTCGAGTCCCTGCCCGACGGCCTCGACACGGTCATCGGCGAACGCGGCTACCGCCTGTCCGGCGGTGAACGGCAGCGGCTCACCATCGCCCGCCTGCTGCTGGCCCGGCCACGGGTGGTCGTGCTCGACGAGGCGACCGCACACCTGGACTCCACGTCCGAGCAGGCGGTGCAGGCCGCTCTCGGCGAGGCGCTGGCCGGCCGGACCGCGGTGGTGATCGCCCACCGGCTCTCCACGGTGCGGGCCGCCGACCAGATCCTGGTCGTCGAGGACGGGCACGTGATCGAGCGCGGCACCCATCCCGAGCTGCTGGCGGCGGGCGGCCGTTACGCGGAGCTGTACCGGACGCAGTTCAGCGACTCCCGGCCACTCGACTCCCGGCCACTCGACGGCTCCCGGCCACCGGCCCCGGACTCCGCCACCGCGGACCGGCTCCCGGCGGAGGCCGCCACGCCCTGAGGTAAGAGGGGTGGCCGGCCCGGACGCCACCGGAACGCGGACGAGGCCCACGGTTGACCGGACCCGGGCCAGCGCGGCCGGCCCAGTGCGGCCGGGCGAACGCGGCCGGCCCAACGCGGCCAGGCCAGTACGGCCAGGCCAGTACGGCCAGACCAGCGCGGCCAGACCAGCGCGGCCAGACCAGCACGGCCAGACCAGCACGGCCAGGCCAACGCGGCCAGACCAGCACGGCCAGGCCAACGCGGCCGGGAAGGAGGCGTCAGGCCAGAGGCTCTCGTTCAGTGTCAGCGGGTGGGGATGAGCGGAGGCCGAACGAGGTGACCGGAGGTCGGTGGCAGGCGCGGCGGCGAGTCAGGGTCAGTGCGGGGTCGAGGCTCGGCGCAGTGCCCGGGTGATCAGTTGGTCGGGGCGGGCTCGTGAACCGCTGGAGGTCTCCCAGCCGGCGTCGGCGACCAGGACGATCGTGGGGCCGGTTCGGGCCAGCACCATGAAGGTGTGGTGGGTGATCTGCTGATCCACATGTTCCCAGCGGGTGGTCCAGCGGAGGACCAGCCGGTTCGGTTCGCTCGCCACCAGCTTCCAGGACTTGTCGTCGCAGTTCCGCAAGGACTTGCGCAAGCCGGTCAGGTAGCCGCGGGCGGCGCGTTCGGTGTGGTACCGGGCCACATATTCCAGGATCACGATCGGCGCCTGGTCGACATCGACCACCGCTGAGACGGCACGGTCCGCGGACGGCTTCGCCACTCGGAGGCCGCACGGACGGGGCGGCCGGATCTTGGGCCAACTGTCGGCGCCGACCGGATAGGGCTTCGCCCCACCCAGGTCCCCCGCCTGCAGCATGGCCCCATCCGGAATGCCGGTCCCGGTCACGGCCCCGGAGCTGGTCGCCGGACCCGAGGAGGCGGCTTGATGGAGGGTGGCGGGCATCGTCGTGAATGCGTGGTCCCGGGCGGTGGGGGCGGCCACTCTCGCCGAACGTGTGGTCGCTTCGACGGGAATTAGGCCTGCCGGGCGAGAGCCTGCCGGGCGAGAGCCTGCCGGGCGAGAGCCTGCCGGGCGAGAGCCTGCCTCGACAAGAGGAGAGGCCGCGGAGACGGAGGCCGCCTGACGAGAGGCCGCCTCGGCGGGAAGAGCAGCGGCAAGACGCAACGGCATCCGCGAAGGTGTCGCCTCGGCGGGAGCAACGGCGGTAAGACGCAAGGTCATCCGCGGAGGTGCCGCGGCGGCAGGAGCAACAGCGGCAAGACGCACGGCCATCCGCGGAGAGGCCGCGGCGGCAGGAACGGAGGCCGCGACGGCAGGAGCAGAGGCCGCGGCGGCAGGAGCAGAGGCCGCGGCGGCAAGGCGCGAGGTCGCCGGGTGAGAGGCCGCCTCGGCGGGGAGGGGGGAGGTGGCCAGGAGCGCGGTTGTCGCTGTGACCAGGAGAGTTCGGGAGACCGGCATTTCACCTCCGCCGAGTGACAGCGATTTCTGTTGACCCTACGCTCTCCCTGGTGACTTTCCCGGGTCCTTCCCCGAATCGTGTGTTACGTTGGGCGTGTTGCAGTTTTGATTTCCACAGACGAAATGTGACGCCTGACGGGCATCCCGGCCGACAGGCGTTTTTTGTCGATATCCCGGATCTCGGGTGGTCATCAACGCGGTGACGTGGAGTTCCGCACGGTGCGGGCTCCCGACGGCAAGGAGAAAAGCATGGCCACCGGTACCGTGAAGTGGTTCAACGGCGACAAGGGCTTCGGATTCATCACCCAGGACGGCGGCGGCCCCGACGTGTTCGCCCACTTCTCGGCGATCGCCTCCTCGGGCTACCGGACGCTCGAGGAGAACCAGCGGGTGGAATTCGAGATCTCGCAGGGCCAGAAGGGCCCGCAGGCCGAGAACATCCGCACCATCTGATCGTACGAAGGTCCTGAAAAGGTCCTCACCTGATCTTCCGAACCGCCTGATCATTCACGGCGGTGACGGGGAAACACGAGAGCGTGCGCAAGCCTGAATCCGATTCGGATCCGGGCCGGCGCACGCTTTTGTCGTTACCGACCGAAGTTATCCGCTCAAAAGTGAACCACTGATGAAGGGACGACACGATGCCCCTGTCCGCGCTGCCGCCCGCTGAACGCCACCGGCTGATCGCCGCCGGGTTCACCGCACGTGTCGAGGGGACGGTGGACTGGGGCGTTCCCGCGCCGGTGGACGGCTGGACCGCCCGTGACGTGGTGCGCCATCTGGTCGAATGGCTACCGGGCTTCCTCCAGTCCGGCGCCGGGATCACCCTGCCATCGGGCCCGAGCGTGGACGCCGACCCGCGAGGGGCGTGGCAGAACCATACGGACGCCGTACAAAAGCTGCTTGAAGATCCGGAAACTTCGACGCGCGCGCTGTCCAATCCGCATCTCGGTGAGATTCCCCTGGATCAGGCGATCGACCGGTTCTACACCACCGACGTCTTCATGCACACCTGGGACCTGGCCCGCGCCACCGGGCAGGCCGAGGACCTGGACGCCGAGCATTGCGCGGAACTGCACGCCGGGATGCAACCGATGGACGAGATGTTGCGCGCTTCCGGACAGTACGGCCCGGCGGTCCCGGTGCCGGACGACGCCGACCCGCAGACCCGCCTGGTCGGCTTCATCGGCCGCGACCCGAACTGGACGACGCCGGTGCGGTAAGCAGCGCCACGTCCCCCGTGTCTAGGATCCTCGATCAGACACGGGGGAGGAAGACCGCATGTGGCCGTTCAGCCGCAAGAACCGGGACACACAGCCGGCGGGTCCGAAACTGGTCATCGATCCGGCGTATGGGGACCCGATCACCCGGACCTTGATCGACGCGATGACGAAGCAGGACTGGCGCACCGCGCGGGACGTGCTGACCGAGGCGCGTGACCCGGACGTCCGGGCGTTCCTGATGGAGGCCGTCGGCAAGGTCGACGGTGTGCAGGAGTGGATCCCGGAGTGGGTGGCCGCCGAACCGGACTCGACCCTGCCGGTGCTGGTGCGCGGCTGTCACGCGGTGCACTGGGCGTGGGACGCCCGGGGTGGGAAGCGGGCGCAGCACACCAGCGCCGAGCAGTTCCGCGAGTTCGGCCGCCGGCTGAAACTGGCCGAGAACCTGCTGGACGAGGTGACCGCCCGTGACCCGGACGACGTGACCGCCTGGGCGTGGCTGGTGATGTCGGCGCGCGGCCGTCAGGTGGACCGGGCCGAGGCGCAGGCCCGGTTCGGCGAGGTCGTCAAAAGGCATCCGCTGCACATCGTGGCGCACGAGCAGTACCTGCAGTTCCTGTGCGCGAAGTGGTCCGGCAGCCACGAGCTGATGTTCGACTTCGCCCGGAAGGCGACCGCCGCGGCCCCGGCGGGCAGCTGGCTGCCGGAGCTGATCGCGATCGCGCACCTGGAGAAGTGGATGTCCCTGCCGGGTGGCGAGGACGCCGAGTGGGTCCGGCAGCCGGAGGTGCGTGAGGAGATCGTGGCGGCGGCCGCCAGGTCGTACCTGCACCCGGACTTCCGGACCGGGCCGGGCTGGGTGCCGCGGGTCGCCCCGTTCGCCCTGATGTGCGAGTTCGTGGAGGCGTTCGAGGCCGCCGGGCACGCCCACGATCTGCTCGGCGACCAGGTCAGCGAGTGGCCGTGGCAGTACTGCGGCGACCCGGTCGAGGCATTCGTCCGGGGCCGCGAGTACGTGCACGAGAACCGTCCCTAACGGAGCCGGTGCAGCCGTTCCAGGGTCTCGTCCGCCTCGGTGACCAGGTCGGACATCACCTCGGCGACCGGACGTACCGCGTTCATCCGGCCCACGATCTGACCCACCGGCATCGGTACGACACTCGGGTCCCCCGATGCCATCAGCCGATCGTGGGCCGACGAGACCAGCAGGTTCTGCAACGGCATCGGCAGCGCGGCCGGTGCGCCCTCCGCCGACCACGCCTCGGTCCACCGGTTGCGGAGCAGGCGCGCCGGCTTGCCGGAGTAGATCCGGCTGCGCACGGTGTCGCCGGAGGTGGCCCGCAGCAGCGCCTCGCGCAGTGCCGGCCCGCTCCGGTACTCGGCGGTGCCCAGCCACACCGAGCCCATCCACACCCCGCGCGCGCCGAGGGCCAGAGCGGCCGCGATCTGCCGTCCGCTGCCGATCCCGCCGGCCGCCAGCACCGGCACGCCGACCGCGTCGACCACCTCGGGGACCAGCACCATTCCGGCGATCTCGCCGGTGTGGCCGCCCGCCTCGTAACCTTGGGCGACCACGATGTCGGCTCCGGCGGCGACGTGCCCGCGGGCGTGGTCGGCCCGGCCGGCCAGTGCCGCCACCAGCAGGCCACGGTCGTGGGCCTGGGCGATCACGTCGGGCGGTGGCGGGCCGAGCGCGTTGGCGATCAGCCGGATCGGGTGGTCGAGTGCCACCTCGACGTGGCTGCGCGCGATCGAGTGCAGCCAGCCGAGCACTCCGGTACGGTCCTGGGCGGCGGACAACGGCGGAACACCGAGGCGTGACAACGTACGCTCGACGAAGTCCTTGTGTCCGGAAGGGATCATCGCGCTCAGGTCGTCGGGCAGTCCCTCGGCGGGCACTGTGCTCGGCATGACCACGTCGACGCCGTACGGCCGCCCGCCGGTCTCCTCGTCCAGCCAGGTCAGCACGGTGTCCAGTTCTTTCGCGTCGTTGAACCGGACACAGCCGAGCACGCCGAGCCCGCCGGCCCGGCTGATCGCGGCGACGACGTGTTCGGAGGGGCTGAACCCGACGATCGGGACGTCGATGCCGAGCAGGTCGCAGAGGTCAGTCCGCATCGTGTTCCCTCGTGTGGGCGTGCGCCCAGCGGTAGTCGGCCTTGCCGCTGATGGTGCGGGCGATGGCGTCGACGAGCCAGATCGCACGAGGTACCTTGTACCCGGCAACCTTTAATCGGACATGTTCCAGTAAATCCGGCAGATTAACGGTACCGCGCGGCTGCACCAACGCGACCACCCGCTGCCCCAGCAGATCGTCCGGAATCCCGATCACCAGAGCGTCGAACACCGCCGGATGCGACTTGAGCGCCCCCTCCACCTCCTCCGGGAACACCTTCTCCCCACCGGTGTTGACGCAGGTGTTCCCCCGCCCGAGCAGGGTGATCATCCCGTCGTCCTCCAGCCGGGCCAGGTCGCCGGGAACCGCGTACCGCACCCCGTCGACCTCGGTCAGCAACGCCGCCGTCTTCTCCGGATCCCGGTAGTAGCCGAGCGGCACGTGCCCACCCCGCGCCAGCCGCCCGATCACCCCGGGCCCGGCGCGTTTCCCGTAGTCGTCGATGACGATGGTGTCCGGCCCCGGCGTGATCCGTGGCCCGTCGACCGCGCCACCCTCCACCTCGGCCACGATGCCGATCCCGGCGAACCCGGTCTCCGACGACCCGACCGCGTCGGTGACCAGCACCCCCGGCAGCGCCTGGAGGTACTGCCGTTTGACCGAGGGCGAGAACAGCGCCGCGCTCGACGAGATCGCCATCAGCGACGACCCGTCGTAGCTCCCGGCCAGGTAGGCCTCGATGATCGGCCGGGCCATCGCGTCACCGATCAGGACCACCACGTTGACCTTGCGGCGTTCGATGGTCCGCCACACCTCGTCCGCGTCGAAGTGCGGCAGGAACACCACGGTGTCCCCGGCGAACAGGGCGGCCAGGGCGGCCCACTGGGCGTTGCCGTGGATCAGCGGGGCCAGGCAGAACCGGGTCATCGGCGGCATCTCGGAGCCGCGTTTGGTCTGCGCCCACTCGTCGTCCAGGGGGATGCCGGACATGAAGTCGATACCGCCGCCGAGCACCCGCCAGACGTCCTCGTGCCGCCAGATGACACCTTTGGGATAGCCGGTGGTGCCGCCGGTGTAGAGCAGATAGACGTCGTCGCCGGAACGTGCCTCGAAGTCGCGCGCGCTCGAACCACTCAGAGCGTCCTCGTATGCGACGTCGGAGAAATCGGACCCGGACCCGTCCGGCAACGCGACCACCGCACGGAACTCACGCCCCACCGCCGCCACCCGCTCCGAGAATCCCCGGTCGTGAATGAGAGCGACCAGCCCGGCGTCCTCGAACAGATACTGCAACTCGTTCTCGACATATCGATAGTTCACGTTGACGACCACGGCACGGAGTTTGTACACGGCGATCATGGCCACTACGGCCTCGATCGAGTTGCCCGCGTACAACCCCACGTGGGCGCCCTTGCCCACCCCCCGACTTCGCAGGAAATGGGCCAGACGGTTGGCGGTCTCCTCCAGCTCGGCGTAGGTGATCCCACGCTCGCCGCAGGCCACCGCGACACGATCTCCGAAGGCGTCGACCGCGTGCTCGAACAGGTCCGCAATATTGGCCGCCATCAACGCAAAGTAGAACCTGTTATCGTTCTGGGGCAAGGTTCGGCACCGCTCGTTGCACAGTGAGGAGAACCGGGTGGACGCCCTGATCGAACAGCGCGGACCGATCCTGATCGTCACGATGAACCGGCCCCGGGTCCGCAACGCCCTCTCCCCCGAGATGCTGGCCGTCATGCGCGACGCCTGGGACCGGGCCGACGCCGATCCGGACATCCGCGTCGCGATCCTCACCGGCGCCGGCGGGGCGTTCTGCTCGGGCGCCGACCTGCGCGCGATGACCGGAAATCATCCCGGCGACGGCTTCCGCGACGGCGGCGCCGACCTGTCCCGCATCGACGCGCTCCTGAAGGGCCGCCGGCTGAGCAAACCGCTGATCGCCGCGGTGGAGGGCCCCGCGGTCGCCGGCGGAACCGAGATCCTGCAGGCCACCGACGTGCGGGTGGCCGGCGAGAGCGCCCGGTTCGGCGTCTCCGAGGCGCGCTGGGGCCTGTTCCCGCTGGGCGGTTCCGCGGTCCGCCTGCCCCGGCAACTGCCGTATCCGATCGCCGCCGAACTACTGCTGACCGGCCGCCACCTTCTCGCACCGGAAGCGCACCGGATCGGCCTGATCAACCACGTCGTCCCCGACGGTCAGGCACTCCCGAAAGCCCTGGAGATCGCCGAGGTCATCGCCGCCAACGGCCCGATCGCGATCCAGGCCATCCTGCGCACCATCCGGGAGACCGAAGGCCTGCCGGAAGACGACGCGTTCGCCATCGAATCACGCATCGGCATGAAGGTATTCACCTCCGACGATGCAAAAGAGGGACCGCAGGCGTTCATCGAGAAACGCAGACCCCACTTCAAGAACCATTGATCGTACGATCCACCGAACGGTCCCGCGTCGTCCCCGCGAGGTGGCCGGCACACCGGGCCGTCAACGCGGCCGCCGGGCGAATGCGATGGCCCGGCGGTACCGTGCGCCAGGAACGAGCGCACGGTACCCGTACACCATCAAGCCTTGCAGTTGTTCTTCTTCTTCCAGGCCGCGACCGCCTTGACCGGGCTCTTCTGCCCGCCCTTGCGCCACGACGTCAGATAGCCGGCCGGCCACACCACACCGCGGCGAACCTTCCAGTCCCCGGTCTTCTTGCACGCCGGCGAGATGCCGTAGTGCACGTGGCAGACGTTGCTGGCGTTACCCGTCTTGCCGGTCTTGCCGACCTGCTGCCCGGCCTTCACCCGGACACCCTTCTTGATCCCGGAGGCGACGCTGCTCAGGTGCGAGCCGTAGTACCGCACCCCGTCGTCGCCGAGGATCGACACGAACTTGCCGCCGTTGTTCGGCCCGGCCGGCTTGCCCTTCTTGTACTTGTCGACCCGGCTGACCTCCAGCACCACACCACTGGTGGTGGCCCGGAACGGCTTGCCGCAGGCGACGAAGATGTCGGTGGCCGGATACCCGGAATGGGTCTTGTGCCACGAGACGTTCGACGCCTTGACCGGAAACACATACTTCACCTTGGCCGCGGCCGTGACATCGGTCGACGCCGCGACCAGCTCCAGGTCAGCAGACGCCCCCGCGGCCGCCTGCTGCACCGGGACACCGACCGGGGCGGCCGGCTCGCCGACACCGGAACCGGCCAGAACCGCCACCACGGCAACCCCGGCCAGATAGGGATGAATTTTCATCGCGCCACCATAAGCGCACCCCGAGATCACCCGCAGGCCCACCCGCACCATCGCGTCCCCGCTCACTCCCCCGCCGACTCGGCACGCTCTCGCCAGCGTCGCGGCACACCGATCTCGAAATGCTCGGCCCGCAACAGCGCGAGTCTCATCGTGCGGTCGGCGATCAGCGCACCGAACGCCGATTCCGCCTCCTCGGCGAATCGACGCTCGGGCCAGTTCCGGATCGTTCCTTCGGCGATGTCGACATGCCATCGGGTCATTCCCCGCAGCCGGAGCAGCACGGCGCCACCGGACGACCGGCCCACACCATCGAGTTCGCGCAGACGAGCGGCGTACGAACCATCCGCGAACCCACCGGAACGTTCCCGGATCCACTGCTGCTCGGTCCGGCTACGCCCCAGCGCGACCCGGACGATCTCCTCACGCCGCCGTGCCCACGCCACCCAGGTGGTGGTGCCCAAAGCCGACAGCTGGCGGGACAGCCCGCGCTCGTCGTACCACTCGTATGTCCGGGGCTGAAAATACAACCGCAGCCGGTTGTCCCCGGTGACCGTGGCTTGGATGGCTCCGTCGGGTGACCGGCCCGTCACCTCCATTGTCCGCAACTGGTCACCGAGGTCTGCCGTTTCGCTCCACATGTCTCACGTTTCCCCAGCTTGATCAACAAATCTCATCGACTCTGGTGAACCTACAAGGCCTCCTTCTGGTACACCTCGGTTGTGACAGGAAGACGCATCGCCGCCGCGGCCACGGTGTTGACACTGATCGGCGCGCCGGGTTCCCCGGCGGCCGCACAGCCGGCCGACAGCGCTCTGACCCTGGTGACCGGAGCGGGCGGCGCCGAGTTCAGTGGCGACGACGGACCGGCCGTGGAGGCCAGGCTGAACGGGCCGACCGCTGCCGCCGTCGCCGAGGACGGCACTCTCTACATCGCGGACATGGTCAACCGCCGGGTCCGGGCGGTGAGCCCCGACGGGATCATCCGGACCGTCGCGGGCGACGGCGGCGTCACCCCTCCGGCCGGACCGCTCGCCCCCGGCACCAAGGGTGTCGACGTCCCACTCGGATCGCCGAACACCATCGCGCTCGGCGCGGACGGCACACTCTTCATCGCCGACAGCACCATGTCGAGGGTTTATGCGCTCGCCGGCGACGGCACCATCACCATCCGGGTGGATCCAGCCCGGCTGGGCGGACCGATCAATACGATCAACGCGCTGACGGTGTCCGGTGACGGGACCCTCTACCTGGCCGATCGAGAGAACGCCCGGATCGTCGAGGTCCCACCCGGCGCCGGCGAGCGGCCGATCTCGACGCCGGCCCCTCTGCCCGCGAGCCTGGCCGCCGACGGCAACGGCGATGTCTGGATCGCGAGCGCCTCCTCCGTGCTGAGCCGCCTGCACGACGGGCGGATAGCCACTGTGGTCAGCCCGTCCGACGGCAGATGGGGTGTCGACGAAAACCGGCCGAACACCTCGCCGTTCAACGCCACCGCGGTCAGTTCGGGGCGGGACGGCCTCTACTTCGTCGACAACCACGAACGCGTGGTGCGCCGGCTGGGCGCAGACGGCACCGTGGACGCGATCGCCGACCTTCCGGACGACCCGTTCGGGAGAGCGGATCCGGTGAATCTGGCGGCCGGAACGGTGCCGGACGGCCCGCTCTACCTGGTCGACACGTTAGGAAACCGGATCTTCTCGACACCGGTGAATTCGGTCGGCGATGACGATGTCACCGAGGGCGGGACGCCAGTCTGGGTTTGGGCCGCCGGTGGCGCTGCCGCAGTGGCTGTCCTGGTCCTGGCGTTCTGGGGTATCCGCCGCGCACGGCGCTGAGTTGTTCGAACGATCGAGACAGGGAGGACCGACATGGCCGGCGAAGTGACCGGTGGGGACCTGTTCCGCCTATGGCGGGTGGCCGAGGTGCATCTGCCTCGCGTGGCAGACGTGTTTCTGGACGCGAATCGGCTTCTCGGAGGCTCGACGGGCGGTAGCGACGAGTTCCGGATCAGTGGCCCGGCATACCCGGGATCATCCGTCATGGCCAGTGCTGTCGGCGCCGCTTGGGAGAACATGCGCGCCGAGCTGCAGGCCATGACGGAACAGATCGGAGTCACCGTGCTGGATGCCGCGCAAGGCGTCCGGAACGCGACCCAGGCCTATATCGACATCGACGCCGCGAACGCGGATCTCCTGCGCGAATATCTCGACGATCCGAACAATCTCGACCGGGCCAGCGCAGCGTCCAACCCGCCGCTGCCCGGTTCGGACGAGGACCCCGGCACGCCATACCCGACGGCCTGAGGAGAGACGGTGGCGAAACCCGAGCTGGAGACCCCACCGGACCTCGCCGGGCAGGCCTTCGTGACGGCAGTCCGCGAGAAGTCCCGGAAGCTCAAGCAGGAGCTGATCCGGCAGACCCTCGAAGACGCCACGTCGTGGTCGCGGGCGGTCAACGACAAGTGGGCCGACACGCATCCGGGTGAGTGGGAGGGTCTGCCCATCCCCCCGGCGGAGGTCGAGGAGTACCGGCAGCGGGTTCGCACCGAGGACTACGAGTGGGTCGAGCCGTCGTTCGAGCGCTTCCTCCAGCCCGACCCGGACGCGCTCAACCCGATCATCGACGCACTCACCACCATCGAGGCGATGCTGGAGGGAAGCGCCGATGCCAACGGCGGCTGGACCGGTGCGTCCGCGGCCCTGGGCCGCATCAACGATGTCCGCAGCGACCTGAACTGGTGGGACGGGAGATTCAAGGACACCTTCATCGATGAGTTCGTCACGCCCTTGGAGACCTCGGTGCCGAATCAGCGCGAGCTGATCCGGCTTACCAGGGACACCATGGAGGGCGCGAAGATCATCAACATCCGATTCCGCAAGTCGGTGCTGACCATGCTCGACCAGGGAATCGCGGCGACTCAGCAACTCAGTAACTCGGCATGCACCGGCGCAGACGTCCTGAAGTGGGGTTCCATCGCGCTGTGCGTGGTCGGTACGGTCGCCGCGGCAACCACCGGGCCTGGAGTCGCACTAGCCGGCGCGGTGTTCATCGATGTGATGGGCACAATCGGGGGCGGCCTGGTCCCACCCGACCAGGCACAGACGAAGCTGGACCTGGCCGCGGAGACCGCCACCGAAGTCGCCGCGAAGATCACGAACGCGCAGAGTGCTCTCGGGAACGACACCTCTGTCGCCGAGGAGTACGTGGTGCTGTCACTCGACAAGTTGCACCGGATTCTCGCCGACGGGCGGCGGGCGACCCTGACCTCGAACGTGTCGGGGCCGTTCGGGGTCGCGAGCCCCGGGCTGGCCGACGCCACGCCGGGGCAGATCACCGGTGGGGCGTTCCGCCCCCGGCGATGACGCTCAGATGGCGCGGGAGCGGCCGGACCAGTACGGGTCCCGTAGGTGCCGTTTGTACAGCTTGCCGTTGGGGTCTCGGGGTAACGAGGTGGTGTAGTCGACGGTTCGGGGGAGTTTGAAGCGGGCCAGCCGGGCGGTCAGGAAGGTCAGTAACTCGGTGGTGAGGGCCGGGCCGGGGGTGACGCCGGGGGCCGGCTGGACGACCGCCTTGATCTCCTCGCCCCACTCGTCGTGGGGGATGCCGAAAACGGCGGCGTCGGCGACCGCCGGGTGGACGAGCAGTTCGTTCTCGATCTCGGCGGGGTAGACGTTCACGCCGCCGGTGATGATCACGTCGCTGGCGCGGTCGTGGAGGTACAGGTAGCCGTCGTCGTCGAGGTGGCCGATGTCGCCGACGGTGAACATCCGGTCGTGCCGGGAGCGGCGGGTCTTCTCGGCGTCGCCGTGGTATTCGAAGGTGGCGTCGCCCATCTGCAGGTAGACGGTGCCGGGTTCGCCGGCGGGCCGGTCCTTGCCGTCGTCGTCGAGGACGCGGACCTGGGAGCCGGGCCAGGCGCGCCCGACCGAGCCGGGGCGGCGCACCCATTCGGCGGCGGTGATCAGGGTGCCGCCGCCTTCGGAGGCCGCGTAGTACTCGATCACCACCGGGCCGAACCAGTCCAGCATCGCCTGTTTGACCGGCTGGGGGCAGGGCGCCGCGCCGTGGATCATCGCGCGCATCGAGGAGACGTCGACCTGGGTGCGGAACGACGGGGGCAGGTCGAGCAGCCGCCGGAACTGGGTGGGGACCATGTGGCTGTGGGTGGCCCGGTGCCGTTCGACCATTCGGAGGAACGTGGCGGCGTCCCAGTGGTCCATCACGACGACGGTGTGCCCGAACTGGACCGAGATGATCGCGAAGTTCATCACGGCCGTGTGGTAGAGCGGTGAGCAGCACAGGTGCACGTGGTCGTCGAAGGGGCCGAGCCCGAACAGGCCGAAGAACCACAGTGACACCGGCGGCACCTGGTCGGGGTCGATGCCCTGCAGTGGGCGGCGCACCCCTTTGGGCTGTCCGGAGGTGCCGGACGTGTAGACCATGAGGCCGCCCATCGTACGGCCGCCGGGTCGTCCGGTGCCGCCCGCGCCGAGCCCGGCCAGCGACCGGAACCCGGGCACTTCGGCGGTGGCGTAGCGCAGCAGGTCGAGTCCGTCGGCGGCCTCCCGGGCGGTGTCGCCGAACCGGGGGTGGGTGATGAGGGCGCGGGCGCCGCTGTCGCGCAGGATGTAGCCGATCTCGGCGGCGGTGAGATGCCAGTTGACCGGCACCACGTGCAGTCCGATCTGGGCGGCGGCGAAGAACGTGGTGAGGATGTCGGCGCCGTTGGGCAGCAGCAGCGCGACGGTGTCTCCGGTGGCGAGCCCGGCGTCGCGCAGGCCCCGGCCGATCCGGTCGGCTTCGGCGGCGAGTTCGCCGTAGGTGAGGGTGCGGCCGCCCGGCTCCACGATGGCCGTGTGGTGGGGGTCGCGTGCCGCGATGGTCCACATCCCGATGCCGGTCATGCCAGGACTCTATAACTCGTTCCATCGATGCAAAAGCCGTTGCTGCCGCGTTCTTGCCGCACAAAGTTGGAACGTGTTTCACTCATCGGCGTGGATACCCTGGCAGCGCCGTTCACCATCGCGTTCGATTACACGCGCTCGCTCGGGCCGGTGCTCGGCCGGTTCATGGCGGGGCTGCGGGACGGGCGGGTGTTCGGCGCGCGCACGTCGGACGGCCGGGTGCACGTGCCGCCGGTGGAGTTCGATCCGGTCACCCACGAGCCGGTCACCGAGCTGGTCGAGGTCTCCCCCACCGGCCTCGTGGTGACCTGGTCCTGGAATCCGCGGCCACTGGAGGGCCAGCCGCTGGACCGGCCGTTCGCCTGGACGCTGATCCGCCTGGACGGCGCGGACACCCCGATGCTGCACGCGGTCGATGTCGCGGACCCCGACAGGATCAAGACCGGTTTGCGGGTACGGGTCCGCTGGGCCCCGTCCCGGTCCGGTCACATCCGCGACATCGCCTGTTTCGAACCGGGCTCGGCGGCGGACACCGAGCCCGGCCTCGTGGCAGATCCGGTGACGATCATGACCACGCCGATCCGGCTGCACTACACGCACACCACCTCGGCCGAGGAGGACCGTCACCTGCGGGCGCTCGCCGAGGGCCGGATCATCGGCCAGCGCTGCCCGGCCTGCCGCAAGGTCTATGTGCCGCCGCGGGTCTGCCCGGCCGACGGGGTGGCCCCGGGTGAGGTGGTGGAGGTCGCCGGCCGGGGCACGGTCACCACGTTCTGTGTGGTCGATGTGCCGTTCGCGGGCCAGCGCCTGACCCCGCCGTACGTGGTGGCGCAGGTCCTGCTGGACGGCGCGGACATCCCGATCCCGCACCTGATCCTCGGTGTCCCGGCGGCGGACGTCCGGATGGGCCTGCGGGTGCGGGCGGTGTGGCGGGACCGCGCCGACTGGTCGACGACTCCGGAGAACATCGGCCATTTCGAGCGGTCCGGGGAGCCGGACGCCCCCTTCGAGTCCTACGCGGAGCACCTGTGAACGAGGTAGCCGTCATCGGTTTCGCCCAGTCGGCGACGACCGCCCTGGTCCCGGTCTTCGAGCAGGCCCTGGACGGTGCCGGGCTGGGCCGCCGGGAGATCGACTTCTGGTGTTCGGGTTCGTCGGACTATCTGGCCGGGCGGGCGTTCTCGTTCGTCAGCGCGGTCGACGCGATCGGCGCGGTTCCGCCGATCAGCGAGTCGCATGTGGAGATGGACGCGGCGTGGGCGCTCTACGAGGCCTGGGTCAAGATCCTGGCGGGCGAGGCGCGGACCGCATTGGTGTACGGGTTCGGCAAGGGCACCGCCGGTGATCTGAACCGGGTCCTGGCGCTGCAGACCGACCCGTACACGGTGGCCCCGCTCTGGCCGGACGCGATCGGCCTGGCCGGGTTGCAGGCCCGGCTGGCCCTGGAGGCGGGCCTGTTCACCGAGCGGGACGTGGCCGAGGTCGCCCCGCACCCGATGGCGCCGGTGGCGGACGGCGCCTCGGCAGTCGTCCTGGCCGTGAGGGATCGAGCCGCCCGCAGCCGCGCGCGCCCGGCGTGGATCACCGGGATCGCGCACCGGATCGACCCGCAGGGTTTCGGCGAACGCGACCTGACCGCGGTCCCGTCGGCGACCGCGGCGGCTGGTGACGCCGGGGTCCCGGCCGATGTCGAGGTGGCCGCCCTGCACGCCCCGTTCACCCACCAGGAGCTGCTGCTGCGGCGCGCGCTGAAGCTCCCGGACGGCGTCCGCTACCTGCCGAACACCGAGAACGCGATGTTCTCCGGCGGCCTGTCCCGGATCGGGGCCGCCGCGAGCGAGATCATGTCCGGCCGGGCCGGCACCGCGGTGGCCCACGCCACCAGCGGTCCCCTGCTGCAACAGAACCTGGTCTGTGCGCTGACCGGAGCGACACCATGAGACGCGCGGCAGTGCTCGGCACCGGGCAGACCGACCACCGCACCCGCCGCACCGACGTGTCGATGGCCGGGCTCTGCCGGGAGGCGATCGACCGGGCGCTGACCGATTCCGGCACCGGCTGGGACCAGATCGACGCGGTGGTGCTGGGCAAGGCCCCGGACCTGTTCGAGGGCGTGATGATGCCCGAGCTGACCCTGGCCGCGGCGCTCGGCGCCGCCGGGAGACCGCTGCTGCGGGTGCACACCGCCGGTTCGGTGGGCGGGGCGACCGCGATCGTGGCGACCAGCCTGATCCGGGCCGGTATCCACCGGCGGGTGCTGGCGGTGGCGTTCGAGAAGCAGTCCGAGTCCAACGCGATGTGGGCGCTGTCGATCCAGCCGCCGTTCACCGCGCCGATCACCGCGGGCGCGGGTGGCTACTTCGCCCCGCACATCCGCTCGTACATCCGCCGGTCCGGTGCTCCGGGGCACATCGGCGCGCTGGTGGCGGTGAAGGACCGGCGCAACGGGGCGCTCAATCCGCACGCCCACCTGCGCCAGCCGGACATCACCGTGGAGTCGGTGCGCCAGTCGCCGATGCTGTGGGATCCGATCCGGTACGACGAGACCTGCCCGTCCTCGGACGGCGCGTGCGCGATGGTGATCGGGGACGAGACGGCGGCCGAGTCGTCGCAGCGTCAGGTGGCGTGGATCCGGGCCACCGCGATGCGTACCGAGCCGACGTTCTTCTCCGGCAAGGACCACGTGAATCCGCGGGCGGGCGCGGACGCCGCCGCCGCGTTGTGGGCGGCCGCCGGGATCACCGATCCGGTCGAGGGGATCGACGTCGCCGAGTTGTACGTGCCGTTCTCCTGGTTCGAGCCGATGTGGCTGGAGAACGTGGGTTTCGCCGGGCCGGGTCAGGGCTGGAAGCTGGTCGAGGCCGGGGAGACCCGGATCGGCGGGGCGCTGCCGGTCAACCCGTCCGGTGGGGTGCTCTGCTCCAATCCGATCGGCGCGTCCGGGCTGCTCCGGTTCGCCGAGGCGGCGATGCAGGTGATGGGCCGGGCCGGCGCGCACCAGGTGCCGGGTGCCGCGACGGCCCTCGGTCACGCCTACGGCGGCGGTTCCCAGTTCTTCTCCATGTGGGTCGTCGGGAGGACGCCATGAGACGTCGGACTCTGCTTCAGGCCGGTGCGGCGGCGGCCGTCGCCCCGGCGCCCTCTCCTCTTCCGAAGCAGGGGAGGACCGCGCTGGTGATCGGCAGTGGCTTCGGCGGGGCGGTCACCGCGTACCGGCTGGCGAAGGCGGGTTTGACCGTCACCGTGCTGGAACGGGGCCGGCGCTGGGATGTGGACGGCTCCGGCACCACCTTCTGCACGATCAGCGATCCGGACTGGCGGTGCGCGTGGTTCGGGGACAACCCGCCGCTCGGCCTGGACGTCAGCAGGACGATCACCCGCGGGGCCGGGCTGATCCAGAAGCACGCCGGCGACGGCATCCAGGTGATGTGCGGTTCCGGTGTCGGCGGCGGGTCACTGGTGATCGGCATGTTCATGCCCCAGCCGCGCCGCGCCGACTGGGAGTCGGTCTACCCGGCCGAACTGTCGTACACCGCGTTCGAGAACACCTACTGGCCGCGCGCCCGGCGGAATCTGGGCGCCACCACGATCCCTCCGGACATTCAGAACCATGCGTCGTACGTGGGGGCCCGCTCGTGGCTGGCCTACATCAGCGAGTTCGGGCGTACGGCGTCGCAGGTGCCTTTCGGGGTGGACTGGAACGTCATCCGCGACGAGCTGGCCGGCCGGGCGCCCGCCTGCCACACCATCGGCGAGGGCCCGTTCGGCAGCAACTCGGGCGCCAAGAACAGCGTCGACCGCAACTACCTGAAATGGGCGTCCGCCACCGGGAACGTGACGGTGCTGCCGCTGCACGAGGTGACCGAACTGCGCGAGGTGTCCGGTTCGTCGATCCTCGAAGTGGCGTGCCGGCAGATCGACGAACGCGGCGGGGTGCTGGCCACCAAGGTGCTGTCGGCGGACTACGTGTTCCTGGCCGCTGGATCGCTCGGCAGCACGTCGCTGCTGCTCACGTCCCGGGCGAGGGGCCGGCTGCCCCGGCTGGCCGGCACCGAGGTCGGCAAGGGCTGGGGCAACAACGGCGACTTCCTGGTGGCCCGGCTCAACCTGCGCAAGACCGTCGGCTCGGCGCAGGGCGGGCCGGGCAACGCGCGGTTCTACGACGACTCCAACCCGTACGCGAAGGCCGCGATGGCGTGGGAGGCCGCGCCGATCCCGTCCTGGCTGCCGAACAGCACCGCGCACCTGATCACCACGCTGGCGCCGGAGCGGGGCGAGATCCGCTACGACCCGGTGACCGGCACCGGCAAGGTGTACTGGCCGTACCGGGAGATGGACACCAGCGCGGACAAGGCCGGGCGTGATCTGGCCACCCGGCTGTGGTGGGCCACCGAGGGCGCCAAGGGGTCACTGCTGACCGGACTGCCGTCGTACGACCGGGGCACCGGGATGGGACTCGGCTCGCGCAACACCTACCACCCGCTCGGTGGCCTGGTGATGGGCAAGGCCACCGACTTCGCCGGAAAAGTCGCCGGATATCAGAATCTGTACTGCGTGGACGGCGCGCTCCTGCCCGGCTCCGCCTGCCTCGCCAACCCGGCCCTGACGATCACCGCGAACGCCGAACGGCTGATGGACCTGTTCCTCGCCTGAGTATTCCTGCAACAAAACTGCAAATGGATTCCGTTGACGCGCCATCCCGCCCGGTGGCAGATTCCAACTCGGAATAAGTTCCTCCGTGGCAGTCCGCCGGACCATCCCCAACGCCGCATTGTGCTTTTCTCGCGGCGTGTCCGGCGGATCCATTTGCGACAAGGAGTTCCCCCCGATGTCCCCCATTCCCCTGCGCCGGAGTCTCGGCGCCGCGGGCCTGTCCGGCCTGGTGGCCGCCGGTCTGCTGGTCTCCGTCGGCACCGCCGAGGCGGCCACCCTGTTCAGCGCCGACTTCGAATCCGGCAGCACCACCGGCTGGTCGAAATCGGGCGGCACCTGGTCGGTGGTGAGTGACGGATCGCGAGTTCTCCAGCAGTCCGACACCGGCAGTGAACGGGCCCGGCAGTTCGCCGGCGACACCTCGTGGGCGAACTACTCGGTGCAGGCCCGGGTGAAGGCCACCGCGTTCGGATCGAGCGCCGGGGTGGTCGCGCTGACCGCCCGGGCCGCCGGTTCCACGAAGATGTACCGGCTGTCGCTGACCGGCGCGAACCGGATCCAGCTGGAGACCATGAACGGCAGCGCGGTGACCGTTCTGGGCAGCCTGAACCAGACCGTCTCCACCGGTACGTTCTACACGTTGCGCCTGTCGTTCAGCGGTTCCACGATCAGTGGCTCGGTCAACGGCGCCAGTGTCGGATCGGCCACCGACAGCACCGTCACGGCCGGCCGGATCGGGTTGCTCACCGAACACGCCGCCGGCCGATTCGACGACATCGTGGTCGATGACGGGGCCTCCACGCCGCCCTCCTCCACGCCGCCGTCCTCCACGCCGCCGTCCTCGGCACCTCCCTCGTCGGCACCTCCCTCGTCGGCGCCGCCGTCCTCGCCGCCACCCGCTTCGAACGCCCTTTACGTGGCGCCCGGCGGCACCGACTCGGCGGCCGGCACCATCACCGCGCCGACCACGCTGACCTCGGCGATCTCCCGGGTCACCGCGGGC
Source organism: Actinoplanes sp. G11-F43 (assembly GCF_050589265.1). Lineage (NCBI taxonomy): Bacteria > Bacillati > Actinomycetota > Actinomycetes > Micromonosporales > Micromonosporaceae > Actinoplanes > Actinoplanes sp. G11-F43. Next base: position 19,305 of record NZ_JBNZCE010000013.1, on the reverse strand, counting down.
GGGACGATCCACCTGCGCGGTGGCACCTATTCGTACGCGTCGACGGTCACCATTCCGGCCGGCAACAACGGTTCTCCGGGTGCGCTCAAGAACCTCACCGCGTACAACGGCGAGAAACCGGTGTTGAACTTCGCCGCCCAGGCCGAGGACCCGGCCAATCGTGGTCTGGCCGTGAACGGCGACTACTGGCGGATCTCCGGTGTCACGGTGGAACGAGCCGGCGACAACGGCATCTTCGTCGGTGGCAGCAACAACATCCTGGAACGGACGATCACCCGCTACAACCGGGACACCGGGCTGCAGCTGTCCCGGATCCTGTCCACCACCCCGAAAGCGCAGTGGCCGGCCAACAATCTGATCCTCAGCGCCGAATCGCACGACAACGCCGACTCCGACGGTGAGGACGCCGACGGATTCGCCGCCAAACTGACCGTCGGATCCGGCAACGTCTTCCGGTACGCGGTCGCGCACAACAACATCGACGACGGCTGGGACCTCTACACCAAATCCGACACCGGCGCGATCGGGGTGGTCACCATCGAGGACTCGCTCGCGTACGGCAACGGCACGCTCAGCAACGGCGGGCAGGCCGGCAACGGTGACCGCAACGGGTTCAAGCTCGGTGGTGAGGACATCGCCGTGAATCACATCGTGCGGCGGACCATCGCGTTCGAGAACGGTAAGCACGGGTTCACGTACAACAGCAATCCCGGTTCCCTCGCGGTGTCGAACAATCTGAGCATCGACAACGTCGAACGCAATTTCAACTTCGACGGCGGCACCTCGGTGTTCCGGAACAACACGTCCTGCCGGTTCACCGGTGGCACCAACGACCGGATCATCGGCGACTCGGATGCCACCAACCAGTTCTGGTCCGGCACCAACGGCTCCCGCTGCGCGAACTTCAGCGGCGCGCTCGGCTGGTCGTTCGCCTCCGACGGCCGTCTCGCCGTCACCCTCGGCGGGCGGGCGGTCAGCCTCTAGAACGGTCCTGTGGGGGGCCACGGTCGCCCGTCTGCCACGCCTCGGCAGGCGGGCGACCGCATGTCCGCCCAGTAGTCGCCGGCCGGGTCGAGGCGGGTGAGCCATCTGGTGAGCGCCTCGACATCCGACCGGTGGCGCTCCGAGCTGACCTCGGCCCAGCGGTGGTGGACCAGCTCGTGCACCCGCACGGCCCGCGCCGCCCGGTCGAGGATCCAGGCGTCGGCCTCCGCGGCTGCGGCCCGGTCGCCGCGCAGCACCGCCGTCGCGTCGACGTCGGTGGCCACCCGCACCCCGCCCGCCTCGGCGAAGATCGAGAACTCGATGCTCCGGCCGGACTCCGTCTCGTGCCCGACGGTCACGACACCGTCGCCGGGCACCGCCAACCCGGGCCCGGCGTCCGCCTCGGCGACCACGTAGTGCAGCTGGAACGTCATGACACCAGACTAACATGACAGTACTTATACAAGTGCTGTTACGATTCGCCGCATGACTGACGACTGGCTTGCCGACCCGACCGAGGAGAGCGTCTGGCGGCCCTGGCGCCTGCTCCAGGCGAGCATGGACGAGGAGATCGCCCGGGTCTACGCGGACGCCCGGATCGACGGGCTCAAACCGACCTGGGTGATGGAACTGATCCGGCTGCACGTGCACGGGCCGATGACCATCACCGAGCTGGCCGAATCCGTGCGGATCACCCACTCCGGGATGAGCCAGAAGGTGGCCGCCCTCAAAGCCGCCGGATGGGTCCGCACCGTCGCCGGGCCGGACGCCCGCAGCAAACGCGTCGAAGTCACCGACAAGGCACGGGCCGTCGTCGGGCGGCTCGCCGCCGAATGGCGGGCCACCGAAGGGGCGATCGCCGAGATCGAGGCGGAGATCCCGTACCCGCTGAGCCGTGTCGTCACCGACATCGAAGCCGCCCTGGCCCGCAAGAGCCTGCACACCCGGATCACCGAACGGCTCGCCGAGGACCCGGCGTGGGATTGAGCCGGGCCCTGATCGACGTCACCCCGCTGCGATCGTCAGCGGACTTCCGGCGGCTGTGGATCGGGCAACTGTGCTCCGGGCTGGGCGGCCAGATGGCCCTCGTCGCGGTGCTCTACCAGGTGTGGGAGGCGACCCACAGCCCCATCTGGACCGGCGCGGCGGGCATGGCACAGGCCCTGCCGATCATCGTCTTCGGACTGTTCGCGGGAGCGCTCGTCGACCGGGTGGACCGGCGCCGGTTCTACCTGATCACCAAGGTCGGGCAGGCGGTGTGCGCGGTGCTGCTGACCGCGCAGGCGTTCACGGGCGGGCCACCACTGCTGGTGCTGGCCCTGGTCGCGGTCCAGGCCTGTTTTGTGGCCGGTGGTGGCCCGGCGGCCCGAACCTTCCTGTCCCGGCTGCTGCCACCCGACCAGCTCGGGGCCGGACTGGCCCTGAACCGGATCTCGTTCCAGGGCTCGATGCTGCTCGGCCCGGCCCTCGGCGGCCTGGTCATCGCCGAATTCGGGGTGGGCGCCAGCTTCCTGATCCACACGGTCACGTTCACGGTGGCCCTGTGGGCGGCGATCCGGCTGCCGCCGATGCCACCCGCCGAGTCCGGGCTGCCCGGCCTGCACGGCGTGGCCGCCGGGTTGCGGTTCCTCACCACCAGTCCGCCGGTACGCGGGGCACTCCTCACCGACCTGGCCGCCACCGTGCTGGCCATGCCGATCAGCCTGTTCCCCATGATCAACGCCGAACGTTTCGGCGACGACCCCCGAACCCTGGGCCTGTTCCTCTCCGCGATCGCCGTCGGCGGGGTGCTGGCCTCCGCGCTGTCCGGCACGTTCACCCGGCTCTCCCCCGGCCCGGTCATGATCACCGGCTCGCTGGTCTGGGGCGTGTCCCTGGCCCTGTTCGGCCTGGCCCCCGGCCCGTGGACCGGCCTGGCCCTGCTGGCGGTGGCCGGCGCCGCCGACACGATGGCCGTGATCGGCCGCTCCACAGTGATCCAGACCCACACCCCCGACGCCTACCTGGGCCGGGCGGCCGCCGCCGAACAGATCGCCGGCCAGGCCGGCCCCGACGTCGGCAACCTGCGCGGCGGCCTGGTGGCGGCCGGCAGCACGGCATCACTGGCCCTGGTCAGCGGCGGCCTGCTGTGCGTCCTGGCGGTGACCGCGATAGCCGCCCTAACCCCCGCGCTGCGCCGGCGCTGACCTCCACGCCACCTTCACCCACCGGCCCGTCGGCCCCGCCCGCCCGCCTGCTTGAAACGCCACGAAACCCAGGTCCCCCCTCCGGCAAGATCAACACCGAAACGCACCGATCGACGCCGATTGAGGTTCGCCCGGGCCCGACGCTGATCACCGGCCGATGACCACACCACCAGCCGATGACCACACCACCAACCGATGACCACACCACCAGCCACCAGCCGATGACCACACCATCAGCCGCCGGCCCGTGAGGTCGAGCCGGGCGAGACCATCGCGATCGACGAGCACCCTCGCGCCCCGTCCGCATTCCCCGCTCCAAACGCAACCGCCCGGCCCCGGCGCAACCGCCTGGATCCGGCGCAACCGCACGAAATCCGGCGCACCGCCCATCAGACACCCACAACCCCGCTCCGTGTGCACCACCCCGCTCCGTGCGGACGTCCGGCGCCCCGGCCCGCCGATGTCGCACACGCACCGGTGTGTGAGCGCGTACCGGGCCCAGGCAACCTTCTTCTCGGCCACCTGATCACTCGCGGTCAATCCCTCACGCGGGCGGCTCACTCAGCCGAGATCTTGGTGGGTTTACCACCGGAAGAGTCTTCCTCTGGGCTGCCGACCCGCTCGCGGTCAATTCCCCGCGCGAGTGTCCGCCTGTCCAGCACCACCCTGGCTGATCTTGACGGATTTACCACCGAAAACGGTGGTAAATCCACCAAGATCTCAGCTGGACGGGCCGCCCTCACGAGGGATTGACCGCAAGTGATCAGGTAGCCGAGAACAAGACTCGAAACGGTGGTAAATCCACCAAGATCAGCCAGGGTGGTGCTGGAAAGACGGCCACTCGCGCGGGGAATTGTCCGCGAGCGGGACGGCGGCCAAGGCGAAGACTCCAGGACACCGCCGACCGCTCACGATCCGCCAGCGCGCGCCGACCATACGCCCCGCCCACAAACCACCAGCATGCGCGCCAACCAAACGCCCCGCCCACAAACCACCAGCATGCGCGCCAACCAAACGCCCCGCCCACAAACCACCAGCATGCGCGCCAACCAAACGCCCCGCCCACAAACCACCAGCATGCGCGCCAGCCAAACGCCCCGCCCACAAACCGCCAGCATGCGCGCCGGCCAAACGCCCCGCTTGCGGTCCGCAGGCGTGTGGGTCGGGCGGGGTGCACGTCGCGGTGGAAACGCCATACCGGCGGCGGCCGGATCGTGTGGCGCGTTTCGGTGTGGGCCGCGCCGGAACGCGGCACGTGGGTGGGCGATCGCGGGCCGGCCGTCGTGGCTCTCTAGAGTCGGGCGGGTGCGCATTCCCACCGACTCCGAGATCCGGGCGCTCCACCAGCGCTACGCCCCGTCCCCGGAAGCGTTCGACCTGGTGTGGACGCACTGCCTGATCGTGGCCCGGATCGCCGGGAGTCTGCGCCGCGACGACCTGGACATGGACCTGGTCCGGGCCGGTTGCCTGCTGCACGACATCGGCGTCTACCGCCTGCAGCCGGCCGAACACTACGTGCGGCACGGCCTGCTCGGGCACGAACTGCTGACCGAGGCCGGCCTGCCGGAGCCCCTGCGCCGCTTCTGCTCCCACCACACCGGTGTCGGCATCACCCGCGATGACGTGCTGGAGCAGCGGCTACCCCTGCCGGACTGCGACTTTCTGCCCGAGACGGGTGAGGAGGAACTGGTCATGTATGCCGACAAGTTCCACAGCAAGAGCACCCCACCCCGCTTCCTGACCGCGGCCACGTTCGCCCAGCGGATCACCCGCTTCGGCGACGGCAAGGCCGAGCGCTTCGCGGAACTGGTGGAACGCTACGGCGAACCCGGCCTGACGGGTCTGTCCGCGGAGTTCGGCCATCCGATCTCCTGAGCGTGGCGGCGGGCTCACGGGCGCCGAGCCGGGTTCCGCGTGGGGATCCCGCCGCACCGAACCGATGCACGGCCGGGTTGCGGGACCACCGCATCCGCCCGGCGGGCGCGTTTCGGTCCGGGGGACGCCGGGGGCCTCGCGTGGTGGAGGCGGGGCCGGCCGCTGCGGTTGTCCGGCCCGTGGGGCGTACCGGATCATCGGTATTCGACCGGCAGGTGTTTGATGCCGTTGATCCAGCCGGAGCGGAGGCGTTGAGCGTCGCCGGCCAATGCGATGGACGGCATGTGGTCGGCTATCGCGTTGAAGATGAGGTCTATTTCCAGGCGGGCCAGGTTGGCGCCCAGGCAGAAATGGGCGCCGCTGCCGCCGAATCCGAGGTGCGGGTTGGGGCTGCGGAGGATGTCGAAACGGTGCGGGTCGGTGAAGACGATGTCGTCGTAGTTGGCGGAGCCGTAGAACATCGCCACCCGCTGGCCTTTTCCGATCGGCTGGCCGGACAGGACGGTGTCCTGGGTGGCGGTGCGCTGGAAGACGTTGATCGGGCTGCCCCAGCGGACGAATTCGTCGACGGCGGTGCGCGGGCGGGCGTCTTTGAACAGTTCCCATTGTTCGGGGTTCGTGAGCAGCGCGTGCATGCCGTGGGAGATGGCGTTGCGGGTGGTCTCGTTGCCGGCTACGGCGAGCATCAGGACGAAGAAGCCGAATTCGTCGACGGACAGGTGTTCGCCTTGGATCTCGGCTTTGACCAGGGTGGTGACGATGTCGTCGCGGGGGCAGGTCTGCCGTTCGTCGGCCATCTGCATCGCGTATCCGAGCAGGCCCATCGCGGATTCCATCGGGTCGGCGCCGTTGAACTCGGGATCGTCGTATCCGATCATCGAGTTGGACCATTCGAAGACGTTTCCGCGGTCTTCCTGGGGGACGCCGAGCAGTTCGGCGATGGCCTGTAGCGGTAGTTCGCAGGCGATGTCGGTGACGAAGTCGCCTTCGGCGGCGGTGACCGAGGAGACGATTCGTTCGGCGCGGTCGGACAACGCGGTTCGCAGGCTGTTGATGGCGCGCGGGGTGAATCCGCGGGAGACGATGGCACGCTGTGCGGTGTGTTGTGGCGGGTCCATGTTGAGCAGGATCGCCTGCTGCATCTCGATGCCCTCGCGGGTCATGTCGGGCTGGAATCGGGCGATCGCGGTGTTCTCCCGGCTGGAGTAGATCTCGCTGTTGCGGGAGACCGCCATCACGTCGGCGTGCCGGGTGACCGCCCAATAGCCGTCGTCGTCGAAGCCGGCGCTGCCGCGGGCCTGCGGGATCCAGCGAACCGGGTCGTCGGCGCGCATCTCGGCGAATTCGGCGTGCGGGATGCCGTGCAGGTAGATGTCCGGATCGGTGGGGTCGATGCGGGTGCGCGGCTCGGCCACAGCTCCTCCTACAGCAACAAGTTCTACCGATTCAAGCATGAGCGTGGAGACATTTGGTAGCGTCAATCGAGAACACGTTCTAGCAGGAGGTCCTGGTGGGTACACCGGTGATCGTCGATGCGGTGCGCACTCCGATCGGCAGGCGGGGCGGGTGGCTCGCCGGGGTGCATCCGGCTGAGCTGCTCGGTGCGGCACTGCGCGGGCTGGGCGATCCGGTGGAACTGGCCGAGCAGGCGATCGGCGGCTGCGTGACGCAGGGTGGCGAGCAGTCGAACAACGTGACCCGGACGGCGTGGCTGCACACCGGACTGCCCCACACCACCGGATGCGCCACCGTGGACGCCCAGTGCGGCTCCGCCCAGCAGGCCGCACACCTGGTGGCGGGCCTGATCGCCACCGACACCATCACGGCCGGGGTGGCGTGCGGGGTGGAGGCGATGAGCCGGGTGCCGCTGCGGGCGAACCTGGGCGACGCCGGCCGGCCCCGCCCGGACTCCTGGGACATCGACCTGCCGAACCAGTATGTGGCGGCCGAGCGGATCGCCGACCGGCGCGGCCTGACCCGGCCGGATCTGGATTCGTTCGGGGTGCGCTCGCAGGCGTGCGCGAAACGGGCCTGGGCGCAGGGGCGGTTCGACCGTGAGGTGGTACCGGTTCTCGGCGCCACCCGGGACCAGGGGCTGCGGGAGACCACGTTCGAAGGGCTGTCCGGACTGAAACCGGTTCTTCCGGACGGGCGGCACACCGCCGGCACCTCGTCGCAGATCTCCGACGGGGCGGCGGCCCTGCTGCTGATGGACGCCGAACGGGCCCGGGGGCTGGGGTTGCGGCCGCGCGCCCGGATCGTGGCGCAGTGCCTGGTCGGGGCCGAGCCCTACTACCACCTGGACGGGCCGATTGCGGCCACCGACCGGGTGCTGACCCGCGCCGGCATGAAGATCGACGACCTGGACCGGTGTGAGGTCAACGAGGCGTTCGCCAGCGTGGTGCTGTCCTGGATGGCGGTGCACCGCGCCGACCCGGACCGGGTCAACGTCAACGGCGGGGCGATCGCTCTCGGTCACCCGGTCGGCAGCACCGGCGCCCGGCTGCTGACCACCGCCCTGCACGAGCTGGAACGGTCCGACTCGACGACGGCGCTGGTCACCATGTGTGCCGGCGGGGCGATGTCGACCGCGACGATCATCGAACGGCTGTAGAGGAGCATCCGATGGTTCCGTTCAGGTTCCTGCTGCTGAGCGCGGTGATCGCCGCCGTGCTGGCCGCGATCGGCGTCACCACGGTGATGGCCGCGCTCAACCCGAGTGCGACGGAGATCGCGCAGAACACCGCCGACAACGACCCGCTGATTCCACCCGATTTCTACGGACAAAGATGATTTTGTACGAGACACCGGGCGCGACAACCGCAGCCGCCCGTCCCGCTTCCACCCCGCGAGGCGGCGACGGCACCGGGCCGTAGCGCGACCGCCGGGCGAAGCGGTCGCGGCCGGTTCGTGTGCCGATCCGCGGCTCGATTCGAGCCGCGGATCGGCACACGAATGCAAGCAGCACTCAGGCGCAGTTGCCGAATTCGCTGAGGAACTTCTGGTTGCCGATCGAACCGCCCCAGCGCACACACGACCCGGCGGACTCCGCGCTGACCGGCCCGATGTAGAACTGGGCCGCGCCGGAATCGGTCTGTGGAGCCTGCCCCTGGACCTCGAGGGTGGCGCTCGCGTTGGTCCGCGCGTCCAGGTTGTCCTCCTTCATGGTGACCACACAGCTCACACTGGCGTCGTTCCGAAGCAGGTAGACCTTGCCGCGCACCACGCCGGCCGCCCCGGCGAGGTCCTTGGTCTCCACGATCCGGTAGCCGCCCCCGCAGAGTTCGACCGGGTCGTAGTCGTTGGTCTGCGGAGCCTCGCTGGTCTCCTCTTCCTCCGGCTCTTCCTCCTCCGGAGCCTTGGTGGTCTTCTTCGGCTTGGGGCTCTTCGTCGGCGAGGGGCTGGGCTTCCTGCTCTCCCCACCGGTCACCTCGGCCCCGCTGTCACTCGCGTTGGTCGCGTCGCCCGGATCGTCGCCGAAGCTGTTGACCATCACCCCGATGCCGACGGCCACCGCGGCCACCGCGACGGCGACCAGCGCGATCATGCCCTTGTTCCGCCGCGGCGGCTCCGCGCCGGTCCCGCCGGAGGAGTGGGAGCCCGAGGAGTACCCGCCGGAGGAGTAGCTGCCGGACGGCGGATCCTGGAAGCCGCCGCCCCCGCCGCCGTACGAGCCGCTGCCGTACGAGCCGCTGCCGTACGAGCCGGTCGCCGGCCCACCGACCGAGGCCGCGCCGGCCGCGAACCCACCGGGCCGGTTCTGCGGCCCCGGGCCACCGGGATGCTGCGAGGGGAACCGGCCGGACGGCCCACCCTGGGAGGGGAACGAGCCGGACGGCGCGGGACGACCGGGGTACGACCCGGTGCCGGGCCCCTGCTGGCCGGGGTGAGCCCCGGTACCGGGGCCGGGGCCGCCGGGGAAGCCGCCGGACGGGTTGCGGTAGGTGCCGGTGCCGCCGCCGGGCCCGTGGGGCGGGAATCCACCGGACTGCATCGGGCGCGTCGGTGCCCCGTACCCACCGGTGGGGTTGGCGTGGGGTTGTTCGCCGGCCGACCGGGCGGCCGCGGCCAGGGCGGCGGCGTTCGGGAACCGGCGGGCCGGCTCGCGGTCCAGGGCCCGCATGACCACGGCGGCCACCCCGGCGGGCACGTCCGGCGGCAGCACCGGCGGCTTGCCGTGGACCAGTTGGGCGAGCACCGCGAGGGGGTTGTCGCCGACGTAGGGCGGCCGGCCGGTGAGGCAGGCGTAGGCGACCGCGCCCAGCGCGTACACGTCGGTGAGCGGGGTGACCTTGTGGCCCTCGGCCTGCTCGGGGGCCATGTAATGCGCGCTGCCGAGGACCACGTTGGTGCCGGTGATGCCCTCGACGGCGGTCTCCCGGGCGACGCCGAAGTCGACCAGGACGAGGGAGCCGTTCGGCCGGACCAGCAGGTTGCTCGGTTTCACGTCGCGGTGCACGATGCCGGCCTGGTGGGCGGTGTGCAGCGCGTCGCCGACCTGGTCGACGATCTTCATGGTGTCGGCGGGGCTGAGCCGGCCGGCCTGCTGGATGCGTTTGGCCAGCGGGGTGCCCTCGATGAACTCCATCACCATGAAGTCCAGGTTGCGGCCGTCGACCTCGGCGTTCTCGCCGTAGTCGTAGACCTGCACGATGCCCGGGTGGCGCAGCGCCGCCATCATCCGCGCCTCGGAACGGAACCGGGTGATGAAGTCCCGGTCCGACATCAGGGCCGGCAGGATGACCTTGACGCCGATGTCCCGCTTCAACATCACGTCGTTGCCACGCCACACCTCGCCCATGCCGCCCGCCGCGATGCGCTGCGTCAGCTGATAGCGGCCATTGAGCACGACTCCCGGTGAAAGCACCGGATCATGCTAGTGGGCGGGTGCCTGGACGCCGCCGGTCAGGTGTCCAGAAATTCCGGGGCCAATCGGGCGACGTGTTCGGCCGGTGAGCCGAACAGCTCGGCCGACGCCCAGGCCCGGCGCAGGTAGCGGTGGGCGTCGTGTTCCCAGGTGATCGCAATTCCGCCGTGCATCTGGACCATCTCGGCGGCCACCGCCTTCAGGGTCTCCGAGCACCAGACCCGGGCCACCGCGGGCTCGGTGGCGGCGGCGGATCGGGCCGCCTGCAGGCGTACGTACAGGTCGGCGAGCCGGTGCTGGAGCACCTGGAAGGAGCCGATCGGCCGCCCGAACTGGTGTCTGAGCCGCACGTATTCGAGGGTCGACGCGAACGCCTGCTCGGCCGTGCCGACCTGCTCGGCGGCCAGCGCGGCGCACGCCACATCACCCAGTCCGGCGACCGTGTGAGATGTGTCTCTCCAGGTGATCAGGGCCCGGTCGAGTCGCACGATCGTGAGCGGCCGGCTCAGATCGAGGGTGGGCTGCGGTTCGAGGGCCGCGCCCTCGACCCGGACCAGGTGATCCCCGGTGGCGACGAGGAGGGTGTCCGCGACCGCGGTGTCCAGGACGTCGCGGAACGTCCCGGTGATCCGGTCGCCGTCGATCGTCGCGGCGCCGTTCCAGGCCAGCGCGACGACCCGGTCCCCGGCGCAGACCGGCGGCAGCAGCCGGGACCGGGTGTCCGGGCCGGCGCCGAGCAGGGCGTGCGTGGCCAGCAGGGAGCCGAGCATCGGCACCGGGCTGAGCACCCGGCCCAGTTCGGCCAGCACGATCGCGGCCTCGGCCACGGTGGCGCCGGATCCGCCGTACTCCTCCGGAACGGTCAGCCCCGCGACGCCGATCTGTCCGCACAACCGGGCCCACAGATCGTCGCCGGTGTGCCCGGCGACCAGGCCCCGGACCGCGTCCCGCAGCGCCGCGTGCTCCTCGATCATGGTCGTCCTCCCAGCGAGGTCAGGATCCGGTCGCGGTGCCAGGCCGCGGTCCCCCACGAGGCGTGCAGCACCCGCACCAGGGTCAGCCAGCGGCCCAGGCCGTACTCGCGGGTGTATCCGAGGGCCCCGTGCACCTGCAGCGCCTGCCGGGCGGCCAGCAGTGCGGCGTCCCCGCAGGCCACCTTCGCCGCCGACACGTCGCGCGGGTCCAGGGTGACCGCGGCGGCGTGCAGCAGCGGGCGGGCGAACTCCAGGGCCACCGCCACGTCGGCGAGCCCGTGCCGGACCGCCTGGAACGAGCCGATCGGCCGGCCGAACTGGGTGCGCACGGTCGCGTACTTCACCGAGCGTTCCAGCAGCGCCCGCCCGGCCCCGAGCAACTGCGCCGAGCACGCCAGACAACCCAGATCAAGAGCCGGACCCGATTGCCGTACGCCGATCAGCTCCCCGCCCCGCAGCGACGCCACCGTGCGGCCCGGATGCATCGAGTCGTGCACCGTCTCCACCACGCCGTGCCGGAGCCGGTCGCCGTCGGCCAGCAGGATCAGCCCGGCCCGGTCGGTGTCGGCGGCCAGCGGCTGCCGGGGTGGCGCGGCCAGGGTGGCCACCAGCCGTCCGGCGGCCAGCTCGGCGGACCAGGGGTTGTCCAGCCCGGCGAGCAGGGCGGGCACCGCCGCGATCGATTCGGCGACCGGCCCTTCGACGGCGTGGTGCCCGAACTCCTCGCAGGCGACGACCAGATCGGCGGCGGTGGCGTCCGGGACGAGACCGGTCACGCCCACCTCCCCGAGCTTCTCCCAGGTCGGTGGGCCTTCGCTGAGCAGGTCGTGCAGAACGGCCGCGAACCCGCGCTGTTCGTCCGACGGCACCAGTCTCATCGGGGCAGTCCCAGCTCACGCCGGGCCAGGATGTCCCGCTGGATCTGGTCGGTGCCCGCGTAGATCGGCCCGGCCAGCGCGAACAGGTAGCCGGCGGTCCACCGCTCGTCGATCTCGGCGAGCGGGCCGAGCACGTCCAGGGCGGTCTCGTGCAGTGCCACGTCCAGGGCGGACCAGAACAGTTTGGTGGCACTCGGCGGCACCGGGCGGTCGAGTGACGCGTATGCCTGGAGCTGGTAGGCCCGTGCCCCGATCCACGCGTCGGCGACCCGGTCCCGGAACTCCCCGCCGGAGTCCAGCCACGCGCTGACCAGCCGGTCCGCGGCGGCGGTGAACCGGCCGGGGCCGCGCAGCGACAGCCCGCGCTCGTGCCCGGCGGTGCTCATCGCGATCCGCCAGCCGTCGCCGGGCGCGCCGATCACGGCGGCGTCCGGCACGAACACGTCGTCGAGGAAGATCTCGGCGAACCCGGCCCGGCCGTCCAGCTGCCGGATCGGGCGGACCGTCACACCGGGCTCACGCAGTGGGAACATCAGGTAGGTGAGGCCGTGACGGCGTTCGGTGGCCGACGACCGGAACAGCCCGAAGGCCCGGTCCGCGACCACCGCCCGGGAGCTCCACGTCTTCTGCCCGGACAGCAGCCAGCCGCCGTCGACCGGCCGGGCCCGGGACCGCACGGCGGCCAGATCACTGCCGGCCGACGGCTCGGACCAGGCTTGCGCCCACACCTCGTCACCGCGGGCCATCGGCGGCAGGATCCGCGCGCACTGAGCCGCGGTCCCGTGCGTGAGCAGGGTCGGGGCGAGCAGGAACAGCCCGTTCTGGCCGATCCGGACCGGCGCCCCGGCCGCGTGGTACTCCTCGTCGAACAGCAGTGTGTGCAGCACCGGCGCGTCCCGCCCGCCGTACTCGGCAGGCCATCCGACGGCGGCCAGCCCGGCGTCCGCGAGCCGTCGCTCCCAGTCCCGGTGTGCCGCGTCGCCGGCCGGGGTGTCCACCGGCGGCAGCGGCGTGGACGGCACGTTCGCCGCCAGCCACTGGCGCGTCTCGTCCCGGAAGGCCAGCGCGGCGGCGTCCAGATCGAGATTCACCGGGCCGCCCGTTTCATCGCCGCCGGATCCATCCCGGCCAGCGGATCGGCGCCGACCTCGGCGTTGTGCGCGTGCGCGACGTGGTGCAGGCCGAACACCGCGTCCATGCCGGCCCGCATGCCCATCTGGTCCTCGCACTGGTTGACCGCCCGTTTCGCCAGCGCCAGCCCGAACGGCGGCATCTCGGCGATCCGCGCGGCCAGGGCGAGGGTCTCGGTGGTCAGCGCGGCCCGCGGCACGACCCGGTTGACCATCCCGATCTGGTACGCCCGGATCGCGGTGAACCGGTCACCGGTGAACAGCACCTCCCGCGCGAACCTCGGGCCCAGCATCCAGGGGTGGGCGAAGTATTCGACACCGGGAATCCCCATCCGCAGCACCGGATCGGCGAAGAACGCGTCCTCGGCGGCGACGATCAGATCGCACACCCAGGCCAGCATCAGCCCACCGGCCACACACGCGCCCTGGACCATGGCGATCGACGGTTTCGGGATCTCCCGCCACCGCCGGCACATGCCCAGGTAGACCTCGATCTCCCGGGCGTACCGGCGATCGGCTCCGTCCTTGGTCGTGTGGTCCCACCAGGTCACCGCGCGGCGGGGGAAGGACGTGCCGGCGTCGCGTTCCGGGGTGCCGATGTCGTGCCCGGCGGAGAAGTGGTCGCCAGCGCCGGCCAGCACGATCACCCGCACCTCGTCGTCGTCGACGGCCCGGGTGAGGGCGTCGTCCAGCGCGTAGGTCATCGCCGAGTTCTGCGCGTTGCGGTACCGCGGACGGTTCATGGTGACCAGCGCGACCGGCCCGTGCCGCTGGTAGAGCACCACATCGCTCACCGGCTCTCCTCCCGCAGCAGGTATTTGAGGACCTTCCCGCCGGCGTTGTGCGGCAGCTCGGCCCGGAGCACCACCGAGCGCGGCACCTTGTAGCCGGCCAGCCGTTCCCGGCAGAACCCGAGCACCGCCGCCTCGTCCACGGTCATGCCCGGCCGGGGCACCACGAACGCCCGCCCGACCTCGCCGAGCCGCTCGTCCGGCACCCCGACCACGGCCACCTCGGCCACCCCGGGCAGAGCGGCCAGGGCCCGTTCCACCTCGGCCGGGTAGACGTTGAAGCCGCCGCAGATGTACATGTCCCTCAGCCGGTCGGTGATCCGCAGGTTGCCGTCCTCGTCGAGCTCGCCCACGTCGCCGGTGTGCAGCCAGCCGTCCGCGTCGACCGCCTCGGCGGTGGCCGCCGGATCGTCCAGATACCCCAGCATCACGTTGGGCCCGCGCAGCAGCACCTCACCGTCCTTGTCACCGATCCGCACCTCGAACCCGGCCGCGGCCCGCCCACTGGTGTGGGCCACGGTCCGGGTCGGATCACCGGGCCGGCACATGGTGGCGACCACCGCCTCGGTCAGCCCGTACGCGGTGAGCACCGTCGCGAACCCCAGCTCGTCCCGGATCCGGTCGATCAGCACCGGCGGCACGGTGGCCGCGCCGGTGACCGCCAGCCGCAGCGAGCCGAGCCGTCGGGTCACCCGGGCCGGATGGTCCAGCAAGCCGATGTAGAGGGTGGGCGGGCCGGGCAGCACCGAGATCCGCTCGTGCTCGATCAGGTCGAGGGTGCGCGGCACGTCGAACACCGCCTGCGGCACGATCGTCGCCCCGCTGACCAGACAGGCCAGCAGCCCGGCCTTGAGCCCGAAACTGTGGAAGAACGGGTTCACCACCAGGTAGCGGTCCCGGGTGCTCAGGCCACCGATCCCGGCCCAGGCGCGGGCCACCCCCAGGGACTGCCGGTGTGCGCTCATCGCGCCCTTGCTGCGGCCGGTGGTGCCGGAGGTGTAGAGGATGTCGGCGAGGTCGTCCGGGCGTACCGACGGCAATCGGGGTTCGGTCTCCGCCTCCAGGAACGTCTCCCACTGCGGCAGCGGCACCACCAGCGGGGGTGTCACGGTCAGCGACGCCAGCCGGTCGGTGCCCAGGAACGGGCCGGTCACGATCAGGCCCCGGGCGCCGCTGCGGTGCAGGATCTCGTCCGCCTCCGGGCCGGTGAACCGCATGTTGACCGGCACCAGCACGGCCCCCGCGGTCCACACGCCGAGAGCCGCCAGGACCCACTTCGCGCTGTTCGGCGCCCACAGCGCCACCCGGTCGCCGGGCTCGATCCCGGCGGTGACCAGGGCGCGGGCCACCCGCTGGACCTCGTCGTGCAGGTCGGCGAAATCGAACCGGCGCACTCCCGGATCGACGAGCGCGGGCTCGTGGCCGAACTCGCGCGCCGCGTGCGCCACCGCCGCCGGGATGGTCTCCATACGGGGCCTCCCCTCTTACCAAGCAAGTGCTTGGTAGGTAGGGTGAGCCTACGCGCGAACCGGAAGGGGAGCCAGTGTCCGACGAGGCATTCCGCATCGAGGTTCGCGAATGGCTGGCGGCGAATCTCACCGACGAACCGCGCGGCACCGGCGGCATCGGCCGGGAGAACGAGGCGTTCGGGCAACGGCTCGCCTTCGCCCGGAAACTGGCCGCGGCCGGCTGGACCACGCTCGCCTGGCCGGTCACCCACGGCGGCCGGGGCGCGCCACTGTCCCGGCAGGTCGTCTTCCACGAGGAGTACGCCCGCTCCGGCGCCCCCGGCCGGGTCGACCACATCGGCACCACCATGGTCGGGCCCACCCTGATCGACCACGGCACCCCCGAACAGCAGCGCCGGTTCCTGCCCGCGCTCGCCGCCGTCGGCGAGTTGTGGTGCCAGGGCTACTCCGAACCCGGCGCTGGCTCCGACCTGGCCGGGCTCACCACCCGGGCCCGGCTCGACGGCGACCGCTGGATCATCACCGGGCAGAAGGTGTGGACCTCCCTCGCGCACCACGCCGACTGGTGTTTCGTGCTGGCCCGCACCGCGCCCCCGCCACCCGGCGGCCACCGCTCGGCCGGACTGTCCTACCTGCTCGTGCCGATGCGCCAGCCCGGCGTCACGGTCCGGCCGATCCGGCAGCTCACCGGGGACAGCGAGTTCAACGAGGTGTTCTTCGACGACGCGGAGACCGAGGCCGGGCTGGTCGTCGGCGAGCCCGGTCAGGGCTGGGCGGTGGCGATGGCGACCCTGGCGTACGAGCGGGGCGCGGCCACCGTCGGGCAGCAGGTCGGCTTCCAGCGCGACCTGGCCGATCTGGTCGTGGTCGCCCGCCGCACCGGAGCGGTGGACGATCCCGCACTGCGCGACCGGCTCACCCGGGCGTCGATCGACCTGACCGTGCTGCGGGCACACACCCTGCGCGCCCTGACCGAGGAGCTGCCGGCCAGCCCGTCGGTGATCAAACTGCTCTGGACCCGGTGGCGGCAGGGCCTCGGCGAACTGGCCATGGACGTCCTCGCGGCCGGGCCCGCCGACCCGGCCGACGTCGAGCGCTGGCAGCGGTACTTCCTGTTCAGCCGGGCCGACACCATCTACGGCGGGTCCAACGAGATCCAGCGCGGGATCATCGCCGACCGGGTGCTCGGGCTGCCGCGCCGATGACCGGCGCCCTTTCCCCTGGGAGCGGGCCGCCCGGCCGCGGCCTTCTCATCGGCAAGATCGTCGTGGTGACCGCCGCCGCCGGGGCCGGCATCGGCTCGGCGGTGGCCCGACGCTGCCTCGACGAGGGCGCCCGGGTGGTGCTCGGCGACCGGCACGAACGCCGGCTCGGCGAGATCCGCGACGAGCTGTCCGGGGCGTACCCGGGCAAGGTCTGGGCGATCCCGTCCGACGTCACCGACGAGGCCGCCGTACGCCGTCTGATCGGCGGGGCGGTGTCCCGCTACGGCCGGCTCGACGTGCTGGTCAACAACGCCGGGCTGGGTGGCGACCGGCCGGTCACCGAGATGAGCGACGAGGAGTGGGACCTGGTCCTGGACGTCACCCTGACCGGCACGTTCCGGTGCACCCGGGCGGCCCTGCGGCAGATGATCGCCCAGGGCGGCGGCGGCGCGATCGTGAACAACGCGTCGGTGCTCGGCTGGCGCGCCCAGGCCGGGCAGGCCCACTACGCGGCGGCCAAGGCCGGGGTGATGGCGTTCACCAGATGCACCGCCATGGACGTGGCCGCGCACGGCATCCGGGTCAACGCGGTGGCGCCCAGCCTCGCCGCGCACCCGTTCCTCAGCAAGGTGATGAGCCAGTCGGACCTGGATCTGCTGGCCACCCGGGAGGCCTTCGGCCGGGCCGCCGAACCGTGGGAGGTGGCGACCGTGGTCGCCTTCCTGGCCAGCGACTACGCGTCCTATCTGACCGGTGAGGTGATAGCGGTCAGCAGCCGGCATCCGTAGGGGTTTCCATCGATGTTAGGGAGCAGTAGATTGTAACGCGTTCTACTTTTGGGAGGGCGTGATGAGGCGGATCGTCGGCGCGGCACTCTTCGGACTCGGCATACTCTCCCTGCTCTTCGCGATGGCCCTCGCCTGGATCATCGTGCCGTCCCAGCGGAAGGTGCCCCTCGACCTGGCGCCCCCGGACGTAGTGGTGGAGACTGCGAACGCGTCCTTCGTACAGGCGAAGATGCTGCCCGACGGGACGCCCCAGGTGGTCGTGGAGAACGCCGGACTGCGCTCCACCACCGGCATCAAACCCGATTTCAAGGCCGCCGCCGACCTCGACGGCGACACCCTCATCTGGAACGTGTACCACTCCACCAACCGGATCGACACCGGCGAGATGATCAACAGCGCGGAGAGCCGGGTCGCCCTCGACCGGGTGTCCGGCGAGGCGGTCCCGTGGGCCGGCCAGTGCCACAGTGAGACCCAGGTCCCGTGCACGCCCGGCGATGTGGCGTTCGCCGGCCAGCTCTACCTGTTCCCGTTCGGCACCGAGCGGCGCACCTACCAGTACTGGGACTCCACGCTGCACAAGGCGCTGCCCATCGAATACCAGGCGTCGGAACGCTACAACGGGCTCCCGGCCTACCGTTTCCAGCAGCAGATCCCCGAACAGCCCGCCGAGATGAACCCGGAAACCCTGTCCGGCCTGCTCGGCTTCCTGGCCCCCGGAGCCACCACCGGCACCATCTCGTACCGGGCCACCCGAACCCTGTGGGTCGAGCCGCGGACCGGGGCCATCGTCGGCTACCGCGAACAGCAGCACCGCGAACTGGTCCCCGACGTCGGCACCCCGGTGGTCATCTTCGACGCCGACCTGCAGTACGACCAGGCCACCCTGGACGCCGTCCGCAAGGAGGCCGAGAACGGCCTGTCCCTGCTCACCATGCTCGGCCTGT
Organism: Actinoplanes sp. G11-F43; assembly: GCF_050589265.1. NCBI lineage: Bacteria > Bacillati > Actinomycetota > Actinomycetes > Micromonosporales > Micromonosporaceae > Actinoplanes > Actinoplanes sp. G11-F43. The sequence goes on along the minus strand of NZ_JBNZCE010000013.1, from coordinate 1,214 downwards.
GGGTGCCGCTGGGCCTGGCCATCCTGGGCCTGGCGTTGACAGCGGCAGGCCTGCTGACCTCCCGAACCGCCGGCCCGCCCGGTGCCCACCGCTCCGAAGAGCCCACCGAGCCCCTCCCCACCGCGGTCCCGTCCTGACCCTGACCTACTGGAGCCGGATCAAGCCCGCATCGGTAGCCCGAAAGCCGCACGTGCCCAGGTAGAAATCCTGCAGATGTGGCTCGAAGTCGACATGCAGCCATGCGCATCCGGCTGCACGGGCGGCATCAGCGGCAGCCTTGACGAGGCGGGTTCTCCAGGCGCCGGGCCCACGGTCGCACCTCGCCCGGGTCTCCGCCGAACGCCCGGGCATGCAGCATGCTGACCTGCCGGTCGTCGACCGGAAACCGTGGCACCAGCTCGATCACCACACGAGAACGTTAACGCCCGGCCCTGGGCCACCGGCCCGCGCATCGATCCACAACGCGGCAGGAGCGCGCACGCGGCCCGGCGCCCGATCGCCTCCAGGTCGCCGTGGGCGACGCCATCGTCGGCGCGTCCGCCGTGACCCGGCACGCTTTCGAGTGACTGCGCCCTGGCGAGAGGCCTTCTGTGTCTGCTAACCAGCTTGTCCACCTTGACGGTTCACCGCGTAGCGGGTGCGAATCACATCGGCCGGCCATCTCTCGTCCTCTCGCAGTCGCAGAGACACGGGGCGGTCATCAGGTGCGAGTAGAGGCGTTCCTTTCCCCAGAAGGACAGGAGCCACGAACAGTTCCAACTCGTCCACCTCGTCGGCGGCGAATAATGACCGCGCAACCGTGACGCTGCCCCAGACGATGATGTCGCCGGCCTGGGCCGCGCGGTGTTGCCGCACATGCGCGACGGCATCGGGGACGACGCGAGCGGGAGCGTGTTCGCCCCACGGCGCTTGATCCAGCGTCGTGGAACAGACAGTCTTCGCCAGGATGTTGACCTGCCGCGCCATGGGCTGGTCACGAGCAGAAGGCCAGAACGCCACGAAGATCTCATAGGTACGCCGTCCCAGGAGCACTTCCTCGACGTTGTCCAGCAGTACGGTGTTGTGTGCCTCCGAGGCGGAAAAGTCATCGACCGCCGCGAAGACATCACCTTCGCCGTTGGGCCCCAGGGATGTTGCGTTCTCGGTCTGTGATCCGCTGAACAGGGATTTCGTGAGATGACCGGCCTTTGTGGAGGTGGTAGAAGCGGGTGAAG
>NZ_JBNZCE010000125.1:0-1253 GCF_050589265.1 Actinoplanes sp. G11-F43 | reverse complement strand
CGCTCGGCGGCCTGGGCCTGTTCGCGGGCGGTCTTGGCGCGGGCCGCGGCGGTCTTCGCCGCGGTGGCCTGCTTCTCGGCGGAGGCGGCGAGTTTCGCGGCGGCACGGGCGTGCTGTTCGGCGTGGTGGTTCCAGGTGATCGCCTGCTGCTCGCGGGCCTCGGCCTGTGCCTGCGCACCCTGCGCGTTGTTCGTCGCGATCGTCGCGTCGATGGCATGCACCGCGGTCTGGGTCGCGTTGTCCGCGGCAGCAGCGGCCTCGTTCATGCCCTGGGTGATCCGGGCCCACTCGATGCCGTACTCCAGACCCGTCTCCACCAGCACATCGGTGGCCATGGTCGCCTTGGCTGCGGCGACCCGGGTCTGCTCGGCGGCGTTGCGCACCCGCTGCAACTCGGCAGCGGTCAGATCCTTCACCGTACGCAACTGGTTGGCCTTGACCGCGACCGTGGCGGTGCCGGCGAGGATCCGCTGGGCCTCCCGGGCGTTGTTGGACGCCCCGCCCATCGCGTTGCCGACCTGCATCAGCGCCTTCACGGCCTCGCCGTGCGCGATCATCAACTGCCGGCGGGCCTCGCTGGCCCGCGCCGACCGCTTGGCCAGATCGGTCAGTTCCTCAGCAGCCTTGTTGCGTTCCTCGATGTCCTTGAGGTGCTGCTCCCACGCGGCGGCATCCGCGTTCGCCGCGGTCAGATAGCCCGTCTTCAGGAACGCGGCGATCGCCGCATCCCCACCGGCGATCGCGGCCTCGGCGGCCCGCTTGACGTGGGACGCCTCGGGAGCCCCGGAGGCGATGGTCTGCACCCGCTGCCGCAACTCCACGGCCCGTTCCTGGGTCCGCTTGACGGTCTGCTCGTCACGGTCGCGGGCGATCCGGGCCCCATAGGCCAAGAACAACACCCGGTCGTACGCGGTACCGGCCAGCACCCGGTCGACCTCGGCGTTGAAGTAGCCACCCGGAACACCGGTGCCCTTCATCGCCCTGACCTTGGCCAGGTTCTCCGCGGCCTCCCGATACTTGCGATCGGAGACCTGCTGGTCCAGGACCGGCATGTCCTCCATGACGAACTTCATGATGACCGCGTTGTCGCCGGTCGCCAGCGCGGCCACGGCGGCGTCGCGGATCTCCGGCTCCTCAGCCGACTCGGCGGTGTCGGCGACCCACTGCCGCCACCGCTCATCCATCTCCGGCACACCCTCGCTGCCGTCCCACGGATCGGTCACCAACGGCGGGACCGGGATGTCCGGAAGCTC
>NZ_JBNZCE010000124.1:0-1146 GCF_050589265.1 Actinoplanes sp. G11-F43 | reverse complement strand
CGCGCGGGAGCAGAACGCGGCGAACGCTGATTTCGCCGAGCGGATCCTGGCCACGCACACCGTGGAGTTCGCGCCGGAGGTGCACGCCGCTGCGCAGTTCGCGTTGTCGAAGGGTGCCGCGGCGCTGGACGTGTTCGCCAGGACCGGCTATGCCGAGGCGAAGCTGCGGGACCGGGTGGCGCGGGAGACTGTCGGTGAGCAGGCCGCGGCGTTGCGGGCCGAGGACCGGGCGTTCGTCGCCGGGTTGCGCGACACCGATCCGGGGATGAACGTGCGGGCGGCGGCGGGTCTTGCGCTGCGGGCTGACGGGACCGACGCCGATGTGGTGGAGTTCTTCGCCTACGACTGGGCTGCCGCGGCGGCGGTGGATCTGGAGATCCTGAAGGTGCGCTGCGCGGACGCTGACATGGTGGGCCGGTCGAACCTGACCCAGCTGGAGACCAGCGCCCGTAACGCCGAGCAGGCCGCCTTGGCCGCCGCCGGTGAGGCGAGGGTGCAGAAGATGGCCGCCGCGGCCCGCGCGTGGGAACTGGTGAGCGGGCAGGCCGAGCCGTTGATCGGCAGGTGGGATGAGGCCGAGCGGGTCGCTACCGAGCAGGCGGCGCACTGGCGGCAGATCGCGTTGGACGCGGCCGCCGCGGCCGCCGGCAACCCGAACTGGGCGGCGGTCGCCGGTTCGGCGCAGGCCACCGCGCAGCAGTGGCAGGTCGAGCGGGACAACGCCGCCACCCGGGCCGCGTTCTGGGCCGGCCGTTACCAGGAAGCCCTGGACGGCGAACTGCGCATGCAGCCCTGACCTGTCCGCCTCACCCGTCATCGCCTTTTCGCAGAAGGAATCAGGTGCCATGAGTAGCATCCGCATGCCCGGCGACGGGCCTCTGACGTGAGCCTGCTGAAACGAGTCCGCCACGCGGTTCTGACATCGCTGGCGGCCACACTCGTCGTGACGATCGTGCACGTACCACCGCCGGCTGCGGCATCGCCGCGCCCTGCCGCCGAACGGGCATCCGAGCTTCCGGACATCCCGGTCCCGCCGTTGGTGACCGATCCGTGGGACGGCAGCGAGGGTGTGCCGGAGATGGATGAGCGGTGGCGGCAGTGGGTCGCCGACACCGCCGAGTCGGCTGAGGAGCCGGAGATCCGCGA
>NZ_JBNZCE010000123.1:0-509 GCF_050589265.1 Actinoplanes sp. G11-F43 | reverse complement strand
CCGAAGCAACCCGCTGGGCCAACCGCGAAATGACAAGGCCATTCACCATCCTCGGCCTCACCGGATGATGTTGAAACGACCGTGCGTCCGGGACAGGGCTATTGCGTAGTGGCCTTACCGCTGGTCACGTTCGGTTTTCCGGTGGTCACGGCGGTGATGAGGTGGTGCGGACGGTGGCTCGCTTCTCGGGTGGCTTCGGCGATGTTGGTGGCGCCGTTGAGGCGGTGGTATCCGATCGAGGTGTTACGGAGGGTGGCGAACACGGCGGGTCCGTTGCCGGTCCGGGCTTGATGTGCGTCTTCACGTAACGTGACATCTCGTACATAGGGGGTAGTCATGATTAGAGGGCTGTGGCGTGAACGGATGGCCAGGTCGCGCTTCGGTTGGCCTGTTCCTCGAATTGCCAAGGCAGCCTCGCCGCAGGGTCATTGCGTTCTGGGGTAACTGCTGGTCACAGCGGTGATGAGGTCGTGTGATCGGCGGTCGGCGCGTCGGTTGGCACGGGCGAT
>NZ_JBNZCE010000122.1:0-517 GCF_050589265.1 Actinoplanes sp. G11-F43 | reverse complement strand
TCCATTCCGGACAGCCAACGCCCGGCCAACAACCCAAATCTCACTCAACGTGACATTCATGAGTGTCGACCAGGTTTTGGATGGCTCTCACGTACCGGCAAACGGGTCCGGTCTTTCGGGTCAAGGCACTCAGTCAGGCGTTCGTCATCATGGCCGGAGAACACGCCAACCGCTTTCTGCTCGAACACGGCGAGGACGTGTTCTCCAGCGATATCGGTTTCGGGTGGAAGCGGCGGACGAGAACGGTCGGGAGTATCCGCTGGACGTCTGGGCCGGAATCGCTCTGCAAGGCTGTTTCGCGGGCGTCAACACCGTCGCCCACCTCTCCGGATTCATGCTGCGGACGCTGCTGGACAATCCGGAAGTGCTCGCCCGGATCACCGGGGAACGGTTACGGGAGCTTCCGGCACTCCGCGGGCCGGTGATGGCACGGTCGTTTCAACATCATCCGGTGAGGCCGAGGATGGTGAATGGCCTTGTCATTTCGCGGTTGGCCCAGCGGGTTGCTTCGGTGATG
>NZ_JBNZCE010000121.1:0-965 GCF_050589265.1 Actinoplanes sp. G11-F43 | reverse complement strand
TGTGATGTTCGGAGAGGTTGTCCAACCGGGTGATCGGTGAGACACCGCCGATGGCGGTGTGGGGTCTGTGATGGTTGTAATCGTGCAGGAACGCGGGTAGTGCCGCGCGGCGGGCTTTCTCGGAGTTGTAGAACTTGGTGAAGGCCCAGCCGTCGGCGAGGGTGCGGTGGAATCGTTCGATCTTGCCGTTGGTCTGGGGCCGGTACGGGCGGGTTTTCTTCATCGTGATGCCGAGGTCGTTGCAGGTCGTGCCCCAGAGCCGGGACTTGTAGGCGGAGCCGTTGTCCGACAGCACCCGCCGGGTCGTGACACCGCGGGCCGCGTACCAGGCCACGGCGCGGCGTAAGACGCCGGTGGCGGTGATGGCGGTTTCGTCGTCGTGGATTTCGGCGTAGGCGACGCGGGAGTGGTCGTCGATGACGGTGTGGACGTAGGCGGTGCCGATAGCGGGTTCGTGATCGCCGCGGCGCCGGCCGGTGCGGCGGGCGGTGGCTTGCCGGTTGTGCCGGCCGGTTCGTCTGCCGAGGTAGCGCCAGCCGCCGCCGTCGGGGATGTTGCCGAGTTTCTTGACGTCGACGTGCAGCAGGTCACCGGGCTGGGCGTGTTCGTAGCGGCGGATCGGTTCGCCGGTGGCGCGGTCGAGATGCGACAGCCGGTTGAGGCGGCGCCGGCGCAGCACGGCGTGCACGGTCGACGGTGCCAGGCCCAGGTGGGCGGCCAGGGGGACGGGGCCGAGGCGGCGTTTAGTGCGCAGGTGCACGATCTTGCGTTCGACGGGAGCGGGTGTACGGTTCGGCTGGCGGTGCGGTCGCGAGGAGCGGTCGGTCATACCGGCCTCGCGTTCGTCGCGGTAGCGCTGGGCCCACTTGTTCGCAGTCTTCCAGGACACGTCGTAGCGTTCGGCCGCTCGTGCGGGTGACCAGCCGTGATCCACGATCAGACGCGCCAGCCGCAATCGTGCACGT
>NZ_JBNZCE010000120.1:0-729 GCF_050589265.1 Actinoplanes sp. G11-F43 | reverse complement strand
GCGGCATGGGTCGCGCGGGCACCGGACTCGGCCTTGTCGGCTGCCGCGTCGGCGGACCGGGCCGCGGCCTGGGCCTTCTCCGCGGCGGCCCAGGCCATGTCAGCGGCGTGCTGTGCCCGGGTCGCGGCGGCCCGGGAGTTCGCCGCCGCGCCGGTGGCGGTGTTCGCGGCTGATCGAGCGGACCGGGCGGCGTTACCGGCGGTGGTGGCCTCCCGGTCGGCGATCGCGGCCTGCTCCTGCGCCTCACGCCTCTCGGCCTCGGTGCTCGCCGACGCCGCCGCGGCACGGAAGGCCTGCGCTTTGGCTTTGGCGGTCTGTTCGTCGCGCTCGGCGGCGTTGGCCGCGTCGCGGGCCTCCCTGGCGGTCGCCTCGTGCTCCCAGGCCCGGTCCTCGGCGTACGCGGCCGCCTGATCAGCGTCTTCCGCCTTGGAGTTCGCAGTACTGGCGATGCCGGCCTGCCGGTCGGCTTCAGCACGGGCACTCGCGGCGACAGCGGCCTGGCGTTCGGCTTCGGCGCGGTGGCGCTCGGCGTTGGCACGTTCGTCATCGGCGATCTTGCGCTGCCGGGCGGCTTCGGCGGCCTGATCCTCGGCGATCCTGCGCTGCTGGGCGACCTTGGCCGCCTCGGCCGCGGCAGCACGCTCGGCGGCCTGGGCCTGTTCGCGGGCGGTCTTGGCGCGGGCCGCGGCGGTCTTCGCCGCGGTGGCCTGCTTCTCGGCGGAGGCGGCG
>NZ_JBNZCE010000119.1:0-1311 GCF_050589265.1 Actinoplanes sp. G11-F43 | reverse complement strand
GGGCCTTACCCCCGGAACTTGGACACGGGGTTTATGCGGCTTGTGGGATGGTAGCTGATCTTTCTTGGATCCGCTCGTAGGTGATCGGGGACTGCTGTGCGAGCCGAGAATGGCGGCGGACGGTGTTGTAGCGGTGCAGCCAGCGGAAGCTGGTGAGCCGCGCGTCGCGTTCGTCGGTGAACGCGCGGCGGCCTTGCAGGGTCTCGCGTTTGAAGGTGGCGTTGAACGACTCTGCGAGGGCGTTGTCGGCCGAGCTGCCGACCTTGCTCATAGACTGCCGAACCCCGGCCGCCTCGCAGGCGGCAGCGAAGGCTTTCGATGTATATTGCGCTCCGTGATCGCTGTGGAAGATCGCCCCGGCCAGGCTGCCGCGGGTGCGCCGGGCGGCGGTGAGGGCGTCGATGATCAGGTCGGTGCGCATGTGGGCGGCGATCGCCCAGCCTGCCAGGCGGCGTGAGTGCAGGTCGATGACGGTGGCCAGATAGAGGAAGCCGCGCTCACTGACCGGTAGATACGTGATGTCTCCGACGTAGCGCTGGTTGATCGCCGGGGCGGTGAAGTCGCGGCCTATCAGATCGGGGGCCTTGACCGCGGCCGGATCGCTGATCGTGGTGCGGGTACGACGGCGCAGCCGCAGCCCCTGCACACCGATACCGCGCATCACCCGCTCGACGCGCTTGTGGTTGACCGGCGTGCCGCGATCGCGCAGCTCGGCGGTGATCCGTGGAACGCCATAGGTGTTGTCGGCCGCATGGATTTTGCGGATCTGCCCGGCCAATGCGGTGTCGGCGGCCTGCCGGGCCGCCCGGGCCTCGGCGGTCGACGTCCAGTAGTAGTAACTCGACCGGGCCACGCCCAGGATCTGACACAACCGCTTCACGCTGTAGCGTTCCTGGTGGTCGGCGACGAACTGGAAGCGGTTCACCAGCGCGTCTCCCCGGCGAAATACCGGGCCGCCTTGCGCAGGATGTCGCGTTCCTCCTCCAGTTCCCGGACCCGCCGACGAAGTTCGGCGTTCTCCGCCTCCACCGAGCCCGACTCCGGCGTGGCCGCCGCCGCGGGCCGGCCGACGCCACCACCGCCGCGGCGCTGATCGTCGGCGCGGACCCAGCTCCGCAGCGTCTCCCGGTTGATCCCGAGATCGGCGGCGATCACCGCGATCGTGGCGCCCGGCCGAGACCGGTACAACGCCACCGCGTCGGCCTTGAACTGCGCGGGATAGTGCTTGTTCGCCATCGTGCTCCAGGACTCCTGATCTACCCGGACCTCACGATCCAAGGTTCAAGTGTCCAAGATCAAGGGGGAGGGCCC
>NZ_JBNZCE010000012.1:137316-277268 GCF_050589265.1 Actinoplanes sp. G11-F43 | reverse complement strand
ACCTGGACTCAACGGAGCTTCGTCCATATCCGACACGCCAACGCAGGCACCGTCACTCACCGCCACTATCGATCATGAAACGGCCGTGGGCGGTCGCCTCACCCTCGGTCAATTCCTGTCCTGGGCGACCATAAAATCCGCGAACTTGGTGGGCATGTCACCGAAATGAGCCTTCTCTAAAACTCCGCCCGGTTTGCGGTCAATGCCTAGCGCGATTACCCACGTCCGCCCGTATCCCCGGCAGATCTTGGTGGATTTACCACCCAAAAGAGCTTTTGTTCTCGGCTGCCTGATCACTTGCGGTCATTCCCTCGTGATGGGCAACCCGTCCAGCCGAGATCTTGGCGGATTTACCACCATTTTCGGTGGTAAATCCGCCAAGATTGACCGGGGCGGAGCTGGAAAGCGGACACTCGCGCCAGGAATTGACTGCGAGCGGGCCGGCAGCTGAGAAGAAGGCTCAAAACGGTGATAAATCCGCCAAGATCGCGGATTTTGCGGTCGCACGTGCAAGGGAATGGGAGCGAATGAGCTGCCGATCAAATAGAAGGCTCGAAGCGGTGGCAAATCCTTCAAGATCTCAGCTGGAAAGGGTGCTCGTGTGTGGGAATTTCCCGGCGAAGAGCAGGAAATCGAGGAGGGTCCTTTGAGTGGGAGTGCCTAAGATCGCGGTTTTGGAATCGCCGGCGGTGGACTGTCCGGCTCCGACTCGGCGCTGGGACTCGCCCGGCAAGGCCACTGGATGACCATCGTGGAGATGGCTGGTGAGCTGGCCCGCGACATGATCGTCATCAATCGGATCACACGCGCTGTGGAGGCAGCTCGCCGAGGCGGGTGTGCGGGTGCTGGCCGGGCGCCGGGTGACCGCGAGCGGCCGCGATCGTTCTCTGAGTTTCAGCGGAAGACCCGGTCGAGGTACGCGTCCAGCAGCGCCAATGCCTCGGCCGGGCGGTAGAGCCCCAGAAGCACCGGGCCGATCAGGCCCTGGGTGAGGAAGTAGAACGACTGGGCCTCGCGGTCGGGGTCGGTTCCGGTGCGCAGCTCACCCCGTACGGCGGCGTCCTGGAAGTTGTTCCGGGAGACTGTCAGCACGCGCTCGTATCCGGCACGGAGCTGGTCGGCGTAGGCCGGGGTGACGGTCGCCGCGGCGTAGAACGCGACGTTGACACACGCCTCCTCGCGGCCGGCCTCGTCGATCGGCAGCATCACCGCGGCGCCGGCCCGGATCCGGTCGCGGCTGGTGGGCTGGTCCAGCCGGTCGAGGGCGGCGGTCAGCCGGACCAGCACCCGGTCCCGCATGTGTGCGAGTGCGAACAGCAGCATCTGCTGTTTGGTGGGGAAGTAGTACTGCACGGTGCCCATCGAGTACCCGGACCGTTCGGCGATGTCGCGCAGACTCACCGACTCGTATCCGTTGGTTCCGATGGCCGCGAAGACCGCGTCGGCCAGCAGCCGGCGGCGCTGCTCGTGATCTACCTGCTTCGGCACGCCCCCGACACTACCCACAGTGTTATCATGCGACTGCATGAAAACGATGGAGGGCGCAGCGTGACCGTTCTGTACACCCGCAACGGCGACCACGAGATCGCCTACGAGACGTTCGGCCAGGGCGGCGACCCACTGCTGCTGATCATGGGGTTGGACTTCCCGATGAACTGGTGGCCCGACGCCTTCTGTGAGCGCCTCGTCCGGGCCGGCTACCACGTGGCCCGCTTCGACAACCGCGACACCGGCCTGTCCACGCACTATCCCGAACCGGCCGCCGGCAACCCGTTCCGTGCCCTGCTCGGCGGCACCCGCCCGCTCTACACCGCGACCGACATGGCCGGCGACGGACTGGCCGTGATGGACGCGCTCGGCTGGGACAGCGCCCACCTGATGGGCCTCTCGCTCGGCTCCCAGCTGGCCCAGGCCACCGCACTGCTGCACCCGTCCCGGGTGCGCGGCCTCACCCTCTGCGTCGGCGGTCCGGTCACCGCCGGTTCGTGGCGCCTGCTCACTTATCTGCGGTACGGGGTTTTCGCCAAAGCCGCGCGCCTCCCGAAGGCCGTCACGGCCGAGCAGGAGATCGACAACCTGGTGGAGCTGTTCCGGGCGTTCGCCTCACCCGGCTACCCGTTCCCGGAACAGTGGGCCCGCGAGGCGGCGACGGTCAGTCACGCCCGCAGCCCGCGCGACCCGCGCACCACCCAGCGACAGATCGCCGCTGCCCGGGCGGTGAAACTGCCACCACTGTCCACCATCACCGCCCCGACCGTGGTGATCTCCGGCGCCGACGACCCGCTGCTGCGCCCCCGCGCCGGCCGCGACACGGCGGCCGGGATCCCGGGGGCGCGGTTCAAGCTCTACCCGGGGATGGGCCACAACCTGCCCGAAGAACTATGGGACGAGATCATCACCCAGATGCCGTCCTGACCCGCGTGGTCACGTCTGGTTCGGGTCGCGCCGGAAGTCGGCACGTGCCGTTCCTGTGTGGTCACTTCCGGCGCGGATCGCGCCGGAAGTCGGCACGCGGTTGTCGCCCGCATGCGGTCAGTGCGAGCACACCGTGGCCGGTGACCGTGGTGTGCGGGCCCAGCGCGGCGGGGTTCACCGACAGCCGGGCCGCCACGGTGGTGGCGTGGGCGTGCTCCGGGACGGTGGGCCGGCGCCGGGGCCGCAGCGGGACGGCGCCGCCGTCGACGGTCAGCTGTTCGTGACGCGGCGACGGGGGAGTGGACAGCGGAACGAGGTCGTCGTAGTAGCGCAACCCCGGCGGCTCCGGCACGACCACACCGTGGCGGGCGATCACCGCACCGTCCTCAGCCAGGCACCAGGAGGTCCAGCCGTCACCGCAGCTCGCGCCGTACCAGTGGGCCGTCCCGAACCGGCCGCTCAACCAGGCGGTGTGCGCACGCACCGCCCGCTCGAACGCCCCTTCACCCGTGGTGTGCGCGACCTCGGGCACGGTCCCGAACACCAGGATCCAGCCGTCCAGCCCCGGCGTCACATACATCCGTGCACACCGGCCGTGCTCACCCCGGTCCCAGTCGTGCCGGTCCGCGGTCCAGGCCGCCGACCCGACAGACATCGACACCGGGTACGCCCCGGCCAACCCGAACGCGTCGAGCACCGCCGGTTGCCCGACCTCGGCCGGTACGGCATACCAGGAACCACACAGATGCATCGGCTCGGCGGTCATCACCAGATGATCGCCGATGACCACGGTGGATAGGGTCGCGCTGTGACCGGCGATTTCCCGCGTATCAACCGTTTCCAGTTCCTTGAGGAGGCGGACCAGGCTGACCTGGCCCGCACCGCCGACCTGGCCGGTGTGGAACAGGCTCTGCGGGCGATCGTCGAACTGGTGCTCCACGACGAGGGTTTCATGGATTCGATGTCCGACGAGGCCCAAGCGAATCTACTGGTCCCTCTGGGCATGGCCGGCGCGATGCTCGCCGGCGGCGACTACACACCGCTCGAACTGGTGGCGGCCGCCGGAACGGTCCGCTACTGCGGTTCCCCACACCACGACGAGTTCCCCCGCCGACTGGTCGAGCTCCTGCACCGGCTGCCGCGCTGACGGGCGTTGTCTTCCGGGGGCCTGGCCCGACTCGAACGGTGCCGCCATCCTCGGGTTCAGTGACGCGCGCTCACCCGGCATCGCGCGCGTCGGGCAAGCCTGGTGCCGACCCTACGCCGCCGGCGCGATGGGTGTCGTCCGAGTGTCCCTCCGGGGCTTGGCACGAGTGCTTCGTCCAGCCCGACAACGCCATCGCCCGTGCCATGGAGAAGGCCGGTGGTCGTGGCCGTCAGCATCGTGTTCTGTCTTCTCGCCTGGCGTGACTTCGCCCGGAAGCGCCGGCAGGAGGCGGTCAAGGCCGCCGAATCGGTCAAGGACTCGACATCGTTGATGCTGCGGACCGGCGTCCGGATCGGCTTCCAGGCCCTGTCGCTGCTCGTCGGGGCGTACCTGGTGACATGGATCGGCGTCGACCTTTTGACCGTTGCGCCGGACGGGACGACCATGGCCGACGAACTCGGTGGCGATGCGGCCATGGCGCTGACGGCGTACTTCGGGTTCGTGGTGCCCGAGTCCCGGCAGCTGGCCTGCATCCACGGCGCGTGGATCACGGGCTGGCTGCTGCTGGCGTACGCCGGGCTCGGCCTGCCCCTGGCCGGTGAGACCCTCGCCTATGCGGTCCTGCCGTCCCGCCCGGTTCGCGGTCTGTACGGCGAGTGACCGGGGCGGTGACGTATCCGGTTTCCGGCAGGTCACCGCCCGGCCGGCTGGCGGGGCCGGGCCGGGCGGTGGGTGGTGGGTCAGACGCGGCCGGTGATCAGGAACTGCATCTGGAGGTCGTGGTCGTCGGCCACGCCGTACTTCTGGTCCAGGTCGTAGATCGAGGTCAGGGGCTTGACCTTGACGTCGGAGAGGCCGGCGTTGGCGAAATACAGGGCGGTCTCGTCGATCGACTTGGCGGCGGCCAGGGGGAGGACGGCGCGGACCGACTCGTCGTAGTGGTCGGCGAAGTTCTCGGCGGAGTCGGTCAGGCCGTTGGGGAACCAGGTGCTGTCGACGAAGGCCAGCCGGCCGCCGGGGCGCAGCAGCTTGATCCAGTTGGCGACGGCGACGTCCGGTTCGCGCAGGGTCCAGGTGACGTAGCGGCCGACGATCACGTCGAAGCTGGCCGGTGGGAAGTCGGGGGCGACCGCGTCGCCGAGCCGGAACACGGGGGCGTTCGACGCGGTGGCGGCGTGCTTGCGGGCCTGCTCCAGCATGCCTTCGGACAGGTCGATGCCGGTGACGCGGTGACCGAGCCGGGCGACGGTCAGGGCGACGTGGCCGCTGCCGGTGCCGACGTCGAGGATGTCGGACGGGCTGTCCGGCAGTGCCTCGGCCCAGATCTCGGACCAGGCCCGCTCGTCGGCTTCGAGCCGTTCGGGACGCTGCTGGTAGGCGTCGTAGCTGGGGGCGCGGCCGGTCCAGTAGGCGTTGATGCGGTCCTGGGCGCTCATTCAGCGGACTCCTCAAGGTTCAGGGGGTGCAACAACGGTGTATGCCGATGCCGTGGCCGGGCGGTGCCGGATCGAGGTGGTGCAGTACCACGATCGGCCCCGTTTCCAAACCACGGGACAGGGCGGCGCCGAGCGGTCCTGTTGCCAAGTGTGTGCAGCAAGTTAGCACCGTGATCAACGGGGAGTGAAGCGCCTGTGTCGGATGTCGCCGCCCGCGGATCCCCCGTCCGGGTCGCTTCCCGCCACCTTCGGAGGGTTCCTGCCGCTCACGGCCCGGTTCTACGGTGGTCCGACCAAGATCAACCGTTGGAAGGTAAGTCCGTCAGTGCGCCTGTTCCGAACGCTCGTCACCATCGCCGCATTGACCGCACCACTGTCCGGATGCGCTTCCGAGCCGCCGGCCACCGCCGCCGCCACCCCGGTCGCGGTGGAGCCGCTGCCGTTCGGAACCTCCCGGCCCGCGTCGGCCGGGACCGTCGAAGCCACCGTGTACGACTACCGGCAGCCGGTCACCACGGTCGGCAAACCCGCACAAGCCGGGTACGAGTACGCCGCCGCCGACCTGAAGGTCTGTGTCACCGACAGGGCGACCGACCCGATCGTTCTCGGCCAGAACCCGTGGTCACTGGCGTACGCCGACAGCACCCGGGCGGTGGCGTCCAGCGAGCGCTACGACGACTTCCCGCTCCCGGCGTACCCGGTCGGTTACGACGGCGAGCCGCAGACCCCCGCCGGCCAGTGCAAACGCGGCTGGCTGGTGTTCCCGGCCCCGGCCGGGCAGCGTCCGGTGACGATCGACTACCAGCCGTCCGACGAGCCGGCGCCGCTGCCGTGGACAGTCCCTGACTTCGACCCGGACCGGGCCGCCTGCGCCGCCCTGAACGGCATCGACGAACTCCAGCGCCTGGAACCGGAGGTGACCCGCCCGGTCGCCGAGGGTGCCCTGCGCGCCACCGACCCGGCCCTGGTCGAGGCCGGGCAGACCCTGCTCCGCGCGACCACCGCCGTCGAGGAGGCCGACAACCCGGCCGGGCCGCTGAACACCGCCCTGTTCGGCGCCTGGCTAGACGTCTCCGGCGCCTGCATCGACCGTTATGGAGACGGCCCCTGGTAGAACGGCAGGCATGACCTACGTTATCCGGGCCGGGCGGGCCGCGGACGCCGACGCGATCGTGGCGTTGCAGGCCGCGGTTCAGCTCCAGGAACTGACCGGGGGAGCACCGCACCCGGGGATCGCGGCGTGGACCGCGGGCCTGCTGGACGGCCATCCCACGGTCGGGCCCGGCGACTTCCTGGTGGCCGAGGAGACCGGCACCGGGCGGATCGCGGCCAGCCTGGTCGAGCTGCGCCAGGAGTGGAGCCTCGGCGGGGTGCGCCTGCCGGTCTCGGTCGTCGAGCTGGTCGGCACCTGGCCGCGGGATCGCGGGAACCGGCTCACCGACCGGCTGCTCGACGTGCTGCACCAGCGCGGTGACGGCACGGCTCTGCACGTGATCGAGGGCATCCCGTACTTCTACCGGCGCTTCGGCTACGAGTACGCGCTGGCCAACGACGGCGCCCCGGTCATCCCGGTCGCCGCGCTGCCGGCCGGCGGCAGCGGCCGGACCGTCCGGGTGGCCACCGTGGACGACGCCGAGGCCCTGGCCGCGATCGACCGGGAGCAGGCCGCCGCCGGGGTCTGGACCTGCCCGCGGGACGCCGCGGCGTGGCGGCACGAGATCGCCGGCCGTACCGCGGACGACCTGGCCCGCCGGGTCGTCGCCCGGCAAGGTGACGGCTATCTGGTGCACACCGCCCGGCCGCACGACGGCGTGCTGACCGTGCTCGCCGCGACGGTGCGACCCGACGGCGCGACCTACGGCTACCTGCGCCGGGCCGGTGGGCCGGAACTCACCACGCTGCGGCTCCTGCTGCCCCCCGAACACCCGCTGAGCGTCTTCGGCCCGGCCGGCGTGCCCCGGCGGGCCCGCGGCATGTATGTGCGCACCGGCGACCCGGCCGCCCTGATCGCCCGTCTGGAACCGCTGCTGCGGGCCCGCTGGCAGGCGGCCGGCCTGCGGTGGCCGGAACCCACCATGACCATCGACGGGTACGGCCGGGCCGCCCGCCTGCACTTCACCGACGGCCTGCTGACCGGGATCACCACCGGCCGTGGCGAACCCGGCGCGCACCTGAGGATCCCGCCCGGCGCCCTGCTCCAGCTGGTGCTCGGGCACCGGAGCCTCGCTCAGATCCTGGACACCTGGCCGGACTGCCTGCCCCGGGACCGGATCACCGAACGTTTTCTGACGGTGGCGTTCCCACGGGTTCCGATGCACGTGTGGACCCGCGTCTGAACCGGCGGACCAGCGGCCAGCACAGGATCACCACGATGACGGTGTAGATCAGGTAGGACAGCGGCCCGCCGAGCAGCCCGGACAGATCCCCACCGGACAGTTGCAGCGCCATCCGGCCCTGCCGTTCGGCGATCGGGCCGAGGATCACCCCGACGATCAGCGGGAGCACCGGCAGCCCGAACCGCCGCATGCCGAACCCGATCAGCCCCAGGATCAGCAACAGCAGCAGGTCGAAGGGCTGGGCGTTGACCGCGTACGCGCCCATCGCGGCGAAGAACAGGATCCCGGCGTACAGGTACGGGCGCGGCACCCGCAGCAGCCGCGCCCAGACCGGGGCGAGCGGCAGGTTCAGCACCAGCAGCAGCAGGTTGCCGACGAACAGGCTGGCGATCAGCGTCCACACCAGCGCGGTCTCCCGTTGCAGCAACAGCGGGCCGGGCTGGATGCCGTACCCCTGGAACGCCGCCAGCATCACCGCCGCGGTGGCGTTGGTCGGCAGCCCGAGCGCCAGCATCGGCACCAGGGTTCCGGCGGCGGACGCGTTGTTGGCCGCCTCCGGCCCGGCCACCCCCTCGATCGCCCCCCTGCCGAACTGCTCCGGATGCTTCGTGAGGCGTTTCTCCAGCGTGTACGACAGATAGGTGGGGATCTCCGCGCCACCGGCCGGCATCACCCCGAACGGGAAACCCAGGGCGGTGCCGCGCAGCCACGGCTTCCACGAGCGCCGCCAGTCGTCGCGGCCCAGCCACGGCCGGCCGACCGGGATCACCTCGGCCGGGCGCCGCCGCAGGTGCGCGGCCACCCACAGCGTCTCGCCGACGGCGAAGATACCGACCGCCACCACGATCACGTCGATGCCGTCGGCCAGTTGCGGCAGGTCGAAGGTGAGCCGCTGCTGGCCGGTCACCCGGTCGATGCCGACCAGCCCGACCGCCAGGCCGACCAGCAGCGACGCGAACCCGCGCACCCGGGACACGCCGAGGACCGCGCTGACCGCGATGAACCCGAGCAGCATGATCGCCAGATAGTCGGGGGCGCCCAGGCTGATCGCGAACGACACCATCGGCGGTGTCACGAACACCAGCAGCAGGGTGCCGATCAGTCCGGCCACGAACGAGCCGATCGCGGCGGTGGCCAGCGCCTGCGCGGCCCGGCCGGCCTTGGCCATCCGGTTGCCCTCGATGGCGGTCACCACCGACGACGACTCGCCGGGGGTGTTGAGCAGGATGGACGTGGTGGAGCCGCCGTACATGCCGCCGTAGAAGATGCCGGCGAACATGATGAACGCCTGGGTCGGCTCCATCCCGTAGGTGAGCGGCAGCAGCAGCGCCACGGTCATCGCCGGGCCGATGCCGGGCAGCACGCCGACCGCGGTGCCGACGGTCACCCCGATCAGCGCGATCAGCAGGTTGGCCGGGGTCACCACGTTGCCGAAGCCGTCGAGCAGATTGGTCAGTTCGGTCATCAGAGGATCCCCTGCAGGACGCCGGCCGGCAGATTCACGCCGAGACCGATCGCGAAGCCGTAGAAGGTGATCAGGGCCAGGGCCACCGCGATCACCGGGGTGAGCAGGTGGTTACGGGCGCCCAGCGCGTACGCCGCACCCCAGAACAGCAACGAGCCGCTGATCACCCAGCCCAGTGGTTCGATCAGCACCGCGTTCAGGCCGAACGCGGCGAGCAGCAGCAGTACGGTCCGCCAGTCGATCCGCGAGGTCAGGTCGACGTCCTCGCCGCTCTCCTCGACCCCGGTGCCGCCCCGGGCCACGTCCAGCGCGTACAGCACCGCCACGATCAGCAGCAGCACCCCGATCCCGATCGGCACCGGGCGCGGCCCGATCGGGTCGTTGCTGCCGGTGGCGTGACCGATCCGGGTGGCGTCGACCAGCACCAGCACGCCGAGGGCGGCGAGGAAGGCGCAGACCCCGTACTGCGCCCGGTCCCTGGTCACGCCAGCCCGAGGTCGGTGAGCACGTCAGCGACTGCCTTGTCCTGCTCGGTCAGGAACGCGCCGAACTGGTCACCGGTCACGAACGCGTCGGTCCAGCCGTGTTTGGCCACCTCGGCCTTCCACGCGTCGGTCTGGTGCATCCGGGTCAGCACGCCGATCCACTGGTCGCGGTCGGCGGCGGTGATCTCCGGCGGGGCGACGATGCCGCGCCAGTTGGTGAAGCTCATGTCGATGCCGGACTCCTTCAGCGTCGGCACGTCCGGCACCGCGTCGAGGCGCTGCTCGCTGGTGACCGCGAGAACCCGGACCTGGCCGGCCTCCACCTGGTCCAGGAATTCGCCGACACCACTCGCGCCGAACGCGATCTTGCCGCCCAGCACTGCCGGAAGCAGTTCGCCGCCTCCGTCGTACGACACGAAATTGACGGTCCTGGGGTCGATGCCGACGGTCTTGGCCAGTCGCATCGGCAGCAGATGATCGGGGCCGCCGGGGGAGGAGCCGCCGCCTACGGCGATCTTGCCGGGGTCGGCCTTCCACGCCGCGACCAGGTCGTTGATGGTCTTGTAAGGCGAACCATTCGGTACGACGACGGCGCCCGGCTCCTCGATCACCTTGGCCAGTGGGGTGGTCTGGGTGAGTTTGGCCGGCGACTTCTGGGTGTACGACGCACCCACCACACCCAGGCCCATCTGCATGGCCAGCTTGCCGTTGCCCTTCTCGTTGACGGTGCGCTGCAACCCGACCACACCGCCGGCCCCGGACAGGTTGAACACCTCGACCCCGGACGCGATCCGGTTGTCCTCCATCACCTTGGCGATCGTGCGGGCCGTGGTGTCGTACCCGCCGCCCGGGGTGTTCGGCACCATCAGCCGCAGGCTGCCGACCGGACCGGCCTCGTCACCCCGGTCCGCGGTGGCGCCGCACCCGCTGACAGTCACTGCCATCAGCGCGACGACGAACGCGCTCGTCAATGTTTTCATCGCTGTTTCTCTTTCGTTTCGGGACGGTCCGGCGCGATGATGGTGGCCCTCCGGCGACGGGGGTGTCTGCGTTCTGTAACCAGCGAAGGTTGAGTAATTTGTGGTCGCGACGATCGACACTCGCCGGACAACTGCTGGTCCTCCAGCTGACCATCATCGTGATCGTGCTGATCGCTGTCGCCGCGCTGTCCCTCGCCCAGTCCGCGGCGACCTTCAACCGGGTCGAAGGCCGCCGGGTCGCCGCCCTCGCCGAACAACTCGCCGACAACCCGCTGATCCGCGCCCAGCTCGACCAGCCCGCACCCGGCGCCGCCCTGCCCGCCCTGGTCCAGGCCACCCGCACCCAATCCGGAGTCGGGTCGGTGACCGTCGCCGACTCCCGTGGCATCGTCGTCGATTCCACCAACCCCACGCTGGTACGCGAGAAGCTGCCGCTCGGTGACCCGTCGGTGGCCCACGGGCGCAGCTGGTCCGGCTCGTTACGCCTGGACGGCCCGGTCGAACTCGTCGCCCAGGTGCCGGTCCTCAGCGACCAGCCCGGCACCCTCGGCCGCCAGCTGGGCGTCGTCGTGATCGGCGAGGTGTCCCCGACCCTGTGGCAGCGGGCGCGCGAGGGCTCGTACACCATCGGGGTCTATCTGGGTCTGGCCAGCCTCGTCGGCCTCACCGGGTCCTGGCTGCTCGCCCGGCGGATCAAGCGGCAGACCCTGGGCCTGGAACCGCGCGAGATCGCCGGCCTGGCCGAACACCGCGAAGCCATGCTGTACGGCATCGCCGAAGGCGTCGTCGCCCTCGACCCGCAACACCGGATCACCCTCGTCAACGCCCCCGGCCGGGCCCTGCTCGACCTGCCCGAGGACTGCGTCGGCCGGTCCCTGACCGAACTGGGCGTCGACGGCCGGCTCGCCGACGTCCTCACCCGCTCCGCCGCCGGGGTCCGCGACCAGGTCGTCGTCCGCGCCGGCCGGGTCCTGGTGCTGAACCGGATGAGCCTCACCGGCCTCGGCTCCGTCACCACCCTGCGCGACCGCACCGAACTCGCCCACCTGGAACGCGAGATGGGCTCGTTCCGCAGCACCACCGAACTGCTGCGCGCCCAGGCCCACGAATTCGCCAACCAGCTGCACACCATCTCCGGGCTGATCCAGATCGGCGAACACGACGAGGTGGTGCAGTACGTGGACGCGCTCGCCCGGCACCGCCAATCCCTCGACCTCACCCTGACCAGCCGGGTCCACGACACCGCCGTCGCCGCCCTGCTGATGGCCAAATCGGCCCAGGCCGCCGAACGCCGGGTCCGGTTGCGGATCTCCGAACGTACGTCCCTGGACCGCCTCGACCCCGACGACGCCGCCGACATCGCCACCGTCGTCGGCAACCTCGTCGACAACGCCATCGAAGCCTGCTCGGCCTTCGACGCCGCCTGGGTGGAGGTCGAACTACGCCAGGACTCCTCGACAGTCGAGATCGTTGTCCGCGACTCCGGCCCCGGCGTGGCCCCGTCCCTGGCCCACGAGGTGTTCTCGCACGGGTTCACCACCAAGGCCGCCGAACAGGGCGAACGCGGCATCGGCCTGGCCTTGACCAGACTCGTCTGCACCCGCCACGGTGGAGAGGTGGCCGTCGACGGCGCCATGTTCACCGCCCGACTCTCGCTGAGGGGAACGCCGTGATCGGTGTCCTGGTCGTCGACGACGACTTCCGCGTCGCCCGCATCCACCGCAGCTTCGTCGACCGGATCCCCGGCTTCGGCGTCGTCGGCGTCGCCCACACCGGAGCCGCCGCCCTCACCGAAGCCGCGACCGTCCAGCCCGACCTGGTGCTTCTCGACCTGTACCTGCCCGACATGTTCGGGCTCGACGTGGTGACCGCGCTGCGCACCGGCGGCCACGACTGCGACGTGCTGGTCATCTCCGCCGCCAAGGAAGCCGAGACGGTGCGCGGCGCGGTCCGCAGCGGAGTCGTCAACTACCTGCTCAAACCGTTCGGCTTCGACGATCTGCGCAACCGGCTGGAGCAGTACGCCACCCAGCGCACCGGCATGTACGCCACCGCCGTCAACGACCAGGCCGACATCGACCGGGCGCTGACCTGCGCGCCCCGGGTGTCCACCCTGCCCAAGGGCTTGAGCGCGGAGACCGCCCAGCTGGTCCGCAACGCGCTGAGCACCGCCGGCGACACCCTGTCCGCCACCGAATGCGCCGACAAGGTGGGCATCTCCAGGGTCAGCGCCCGCCGCTACCTGGAGTACCTGCACGCCACCGCCCGAGCCGCCGTCACCCTCCGTTACGCGGCCCCGGGCCGCCCCGAACGCCGGTACCGCTGGACCGGCTCCTGACCCGCTCGATGTGCCGGGTTACGCGTCTCCCGCATGCCGATCCCGGTCCCCGGACACCGCCTCGATCTTTCCCCTCAGCCGTCGGACCACGCGCGGTCAGTCTCCGGCGTATGGGCCCTTCAGCGGTCGAGGCGCGTTGGTGTGCCGATTTGCGGCTCGAATCGAGCCGCAAATCGGCACACCAACAGGCCTCGACGTTATTGCTTGGAAGATCTCGGCGTATTCGGAACCATTTCGAGTCCGCTCCGTGGTCCGCGACGGGCCCGCAGTCGATTCCATGAGGGAGTGTCCGCTTCCTGCCCGGCCTTGGGCCGATTTTGGCGGATTTACCACCGTATTGAGTCTTCCTCTGGGCTGTCGGCCCGTCCGCGGTCGATTCCCCACGCGAGTGTCCGCCTTCCAGCTCCGCCCTGGCCGACCTTGGTGGATTTACCACCGTTTTTGGTGGTAAATCCACCAAGATCTCCGCCGGGAAGGTCGCCCTCGCGAGGGATTGACCGCAAGTGATCAGGCAGCCGGGAACCAGACTCGTTCGAGTCTTCTGCTTGGTGGGGCCGGGGGCTGTCGGGCGATTCCGCATTCGAGTGACGGACTGCGGCCGGGGTCGGACCGGCGACTCGATCGTCAGCCGTCAGCCGTCAGCCGTCAGCACCGGCCCGGGCCCGGCCGGCGCACACGTTCACGGCTTGAATGCGCTGGTCAATTCGAGGACAACGACGCGAAAGCACAACCGGCGGACCGTGACGCCGCAACGGGCCCGGGGCGTCCGTGACTGCGCACGACCGGCCACAGTGTGCCCGCACCGGGGGCGGCGCCGAGCCACCCGCCGAGGGCTTGCTTAACACTCGGCCACCATAAAGAAGAAGACTCTTGAGTCTTGTTCTCGGCTGCCTGATCACTTGCGGTCAATCCCTCGTAAGGGCAACCCGTCCAGCCGAGATCTTGCCGGATTTACCACCGTTTACGGTGGTAAATCCGCCAAGATCGGCCGGGGTGGGGCCGGAAGGCGGACACTCGCGCGGGGAATTGACTGCGAGTGGGCCAGCAGCTGAGAAGAAGACTCAAAACGGTGGTAAATCCACCAAGATCTCAGCTGGACGGGTCACCTAAGAAATTGACTGCGGGAGGTCTCTGGATGGCGACCTGGTGACGGTCGACTTTTCGGGCATTAGAGGGTGGCTGAGCCGATCAGAACAGGAGCGGTCCATCGATGCACTCGCATGTGTTTCCCGTGGAGTCGCCAAAATCTGATCAGCCGAGATCGGCGACGGTCCAGCCGTACGGATAAAGGGTCCTGATCTGCCGTTCCAAGGGTCCGATCGAGCCGGGCTGCGGGTCCGGAAGCGGATCACGGCGGCCGAGCAGGCGCAGCGCGGCGGTGGAGAGCCGGCGGCGCGCCCGGGACGGCAGCGGCAGACCGCACGCGCGCAGGATCCGCGGATCGACCTGGGCGGTCAGCACCGGGTTGAGCAGCGGCCGCAGCGGGCGCGGCGCCAGGGTCGGCAGATAGTCGAGGAACGCCCTGGTCAGCAGCTCGTTCTGGGGTTCGTGGGCGGTCTGCTCGTCCAGGTAGGTCTCCCAGAAGTCGCGCATCCCGGCCAATGTCGGCGGCAGCGGCCGGTGCGAGCCGAACGCCCGCGCCTCGGCGCTGTAGTGCAGGCGCAGCGACTCCCGTTCGGCGTCGGTGACCGGGCGCCAGCCGAACCGGTCGGCGATCTCCAGCGACATCAGTGGCACGTCACATCCGACGGCCGTGAAGTCGTCGGGGTGGATGTCGTACCGCCGATGCATCTGATTGACCCGGCGGGCCGCGTCCCGGCCGGGTCCGGGCCCCAGCCCGTGGTCGAGCACCGCCGACACCAGCAGCGTGGTGTCGATGAACCGTTTCCGGGGGTGCTCGGTGAACCGCCCGGTGGCGGCCAGGATCCGGGACATCCGCGGTACGGCGAACGTCATCAGGTTGCCGGTGACCGCCTGCAGCAGCAGAACCGACTGGAAGTCCAGGTAGAACAGCCGGGTGATCTCCCGGTGGTCGATGGCCGGGTCCAGGGTCTCGATCCGCCGCCGGCGGGCGTCACGCTCCATCCGTCGACGGTAGGGCACCGATCGCGGTCAGGTGCGCGTCGAACGCGGCGACCATGTCGAAGCCGGGATCCAGCAGCCACTGCAACTGGATGCCGTCCATCACCGCGATCAGCCCGGCCGCGACCCGGTCGGCGGGCGGCCCGGACGGCAGCACACCCTGATCGCGGGCGGTCTCGACGGCGCCGGCGACCTCGGCGGTGACCGACGCGTACCGGGCCCGGAAGAAGTCGTGGGCCGGATGATCCGCAGCGGTCGCCTCGGCGCCCAGGGTGGTGAACAGCCGCACCATCTCCCGGTCGGCGGCGTTGCGGCGGACCAGGTCGCGCAGCCCGGCGATGAAGCCGCCCGGCGCGGCCCGTAACTCCAGGCTGGCGCCCATGTCGCGCTCCTCGAGGAGGGTGACGAGCAGCGCCTCCTTGGAGCCGAAGTGGTGGATGATGTTGGCGGCGCTGACCCCGGCGCGTTCGGCCACGTCACGCAGCACGCCGCCGCGGTAGCCGCGTTCGGCGAAGACCCGCCGGGCGGAGTCCAGGATGGCCCGCTGGGCCTCCCGGCCGGAGGTGTACGGACCCCGCGGGCCCCGTTTACGGGATCGGGCGGCTTTCGTCACCCATCGACCGTAGTGGGTGGACCTTGACGACCGGCAGCAGGACCGTCGCGGTGGTTTGCCGTCAGCGCCGGCCTGGGCAAACAGCGGCCATGGATCGATCGGGTTCTCTCGCCGTCGGCGGCGCGACGGGTGGTGTGCTCGCCGCGGTCGCGGCCCTGACCGTCCCCCTGCCGAGCGCGGAGTGGACCGGCCTGCTGGTGCTCGCCGCGGTGACCGGTCTCGCTGTCGCGATCATCGCCGGGACCCGGTGGGCCGTCCTGCGCCGCCATCCCGGCATCGCGTCTCCACTGCCGTGGGAGTCGCCGGACCAGCGCCGCCGGATCCTGCGCGCGATCCGGCGCGGCGAATCCCTCACCGGCGAGGAGCACCGTCTCGCGCTGAAAGCGGCGGATCGCATCCGCCGGCAGTGGCCGATCCACCTGGTCACGATGGTCACGCCGCTGGCCGCGACGCCGGTGCTCCTGACCCTGCCCGTGACCGGCGTCGTCATCGTCATGGCCGTCGTGCTGCTGGGCCTCAACGTCTATCGACTCGTGGAGGGGTTCGTCTATCACCGCCGGGCCACCGGATATCTGGAGAGGCACTCCCGGCCCGGCCGCCATGTGGAGAGGTGAGGGACGACCGGTGCCTCAGCCGCCGGGGCAGTGTGGCTGATCAGGGCGGCGGTGCCGAGCCGGCCCCGGCATCGAGCGGGTGATCGCCGCCGGACCGTTTGGGCAAAGGCCGCAAAGGGTAGCTTTCCGGCGTCAGTCACACCGCGACGTCAGGACCCACCGATGAACATCGTCCCCCAGCCGATCTTCCGCACCTCGACCGGGGAGCAGCACGCGCCGTCGCCGTATCCGGCCGACCGGACCGCGGAGTCGATGCGGCGCCTGCGGGAGCCGTTCCGGGTCGACCGGAAGAGCGACCCCTCGCACTCATAACCATTCTGTTATATGGTCGTGGCGTGCACCCACTCGACGCGCTCGCCGACCCGGTTCGCCGGCGCCTGCTCGAACTGCTGCTGCCCGGGGAACGGGAGGCCGGTTTCCTCACCGAGGCCGTCCACGCCGAGTTCGGGATCAGCCAGCCGGCCACCTCCCGGCACCTGCGGCTGCTGCGCGAGGCCGGCCTGACCCGGTCGCGCGCCGACGGCCGCCGCCGGGTCTACGCGGTGGAGCCCGCGGGGGTGCGCGAGGCCGAGCGCTGGCTCGGCCAATTCCGCAGCCTCTGGGAGCAGGGCTTCGACGCCCTGCGCGCCGAAGTCGAACAGGACGCCGAGGTCGACCGGTACTCCGAGGCCGAACAGAACGGAGAGCGGCCATGACACTCGCCGACCAGATCAACCGGGTGCTCCGCCGGGTGGTGAGCACCGGCGACCGGCACACCGTCGTCGTCGAGCAGCGGTTCCCGGCCGGTGTCGACCGACTGTGGTCGGCGTGCACCGAGCCGCAACGCCTGGCCCGCTGGTTCGAGCCGGTCGACGGCGACCTGACGGCGTCCGGCCGCTACCGGCTGCGCGACAGCGGCACCGAGGGGACCATCGAGCACTGCGAGCCGCCCACCGCGTTGCGGATCACCTGGGAGTACGGCGGCGACACCAGCCTGGTGACCGTCACCCTGACCCCGGCCGGCCCGGACGCGACGGTGCTGCGGCTGGAGCACGGCGCGGCGCCGGGGGAGTACTGGGATCAGTACGGCCCGGCCGCCGGCGGCGCCGGCTGGGACGAGTCGCTGCTTGCCCTGTGGCTGCACCTGGACGGCGATCCCCGGGCCACCCCGGCCGAGCTGCAGGGTGTGCTCGCCACCGCCGAGGGCCGTGAGTGGACCGCGGGTGTCGTCGACGCCTGGCGGGCCGCCCACATCGAGTCCGGCGCCGACCCCGCGGAAGCTGAGGCCGCCGCCACCCGGAGCCTCAGCTTCTACGCCGCCGGGTGATCGCGGTGATGCCGGTCGCCGAGCCCAGGAACAGCACGGCCAGCAGCGCCCAGCCGGTGGTGCCCAGGTCGTTGACGGCCGCTGTCACCACGAGCGGGGCGGCCATCGCGCCGAGGGCGAACCCGGTGCCGTACATGCCCTGGTAGGCGCCGATCCGGTCGGGTGGCGCGAGCTCGAAGCTGAGGCTCCACCCGGCCGCGCTGGAGGTGATCTCGGCGAGGGTGTGCATCGTCGCCGCCGCGAACAGCACCACGACAGCCACCGCCATCGGCACCGCGCCGGCCGCCGCCCACAGCCCGCACGCGACGGCCATCAGCCACCCGGCGTGCGCCATCACCCGCCCGGCGCCGCGAACGGTGCCGGTGCCCCGGCTCAGCCGCACCTGCAACGCCACCACCAGCGCGGTGTTGACCAGCAGCAGTGGGGAGACCAGCACGTCGGGTGCGGTGGTGTGTTCGACCACCCACAGCGGCACGGCCACCTCGAACAGCCCGAACTGCATGCCGAAGACGCCGCTGAGCGCGGTGACGGCGAGGAACCGGCCGTCCCGGTACGGCGATCCGGTGACCTCCGGGGCCGCCGTGGAGCTGCCGGGCCGGGCGTCGACCCGGTCCGCGGGCAGTCCGGTGAGCAGCACCGACGACACCAGGTAGAGGACTCCGGCGGCGGCCATGGTGATCCGGTAGGCGTCACCCGAGCCGATGGCGAGCGGGATCGCGGCGATGGCGGTGCCGGCCGCGATCCCGATGTTGGTCACGGTGCGCATGGTGGCCCGGATCCGGACCCGTTCGGCGCCCGGGAACGCCCGGCCCACCGCCGCCGACCGCACCGACGAGCCGCCCTGCTGTGCCAGGGTGACCAGCGACGCGACCACGATCAGCGAGAGCAGGCCGTCGACGGCGATGTACCCGATCAGCGCCGCCGCCTGCACCAGGTGCAGCACGATCAGCATCCGCCGGGAACTCCACCGGTCGGCGAGATGCCCGAAGCCGAGCGAGGCGAATACCCCGACGCCACCGGCCACGGTGAGCCCGATCCCGGCGGTCACGGCCGGGATGCCGACGACGGTGGTGAGGTAGAGCATGGTCAGGGTGAAGAACGCCCCGCGCCCCACGGTGTCCACCAGGGTGACGGTGAGCAGGCGGCGGAGCACGGGGTCGTCCCGGACCAGGGCGCGTAACGGTACTGCGGTGGTTGTCACCGCTCAGTTCTGCCGGACGGCGGACCGGTAGCCAACAGATGTAGCGTTCAGCTTCATGATCAGGTACGTGCTGGAGCCCGGTGACGTGTCCGAGATCCGCTTCGGCATCTCCCCGCTCAGCGAGCTGGGGCTGGGTTTGCGGGCGGTGCGCTTCCCGGAGGCGTACCCGCTGCAGCGCCCGTGGTGTGACCGGATCGCCGCGGTCCTGCCGTTCCTCGACCTGGAGGTGCTGCACGGCCTGGTCGACGACCGCCGCTACGTGGCCGACTTCGTGAATCCGCGCCCCGCGTCCCCACTGACCGTGCTCGACGACGAGCTGGCCGAACTGTCCCGCATCCCGGCCCGGCGCCTGGCCGAGGACCTGGAACGGGTGCACGGCGAGGTCCCCGCGGTGTTCCGCGGCGATCACCCGACGGTGGTGACGCGCCTGGTGGCCGCGCTGGCCGACTGCTGGAAGCTGTGCTTCGCCCCATACTGGCCCCGGATGCGCGCCGTCCTGCGAGCCGACATCCTGCATCGCGGCCATGTGGTGTCGTCGTCCGGCCTGCGCGCGGCGATCACCGGCCTGTCCCCGCAGGTCTCGTTCGACGGCCGCCACCTGGACATCCGTCTGCGCAGTCCGCTCGCCCGGAACCGCCCGGTCCGTGGCCAGGGGGTGACACTGGTGCCGTCGATGTTCGTCAACCGGGCCTCCAACCCGATCGACGACGACCTGCCGCCGGTGGTCATGTACCCGGCCCGCGGCCAGGGCGCCATGTGGTCACCGAGCGCCCGCCCCGACGCCGGAGCCGTCCGCGACCTGCTGGGCAGCGCACGCGCCGCCCTGCTGGCGGCCCTCGGCGAACCCGCGTCCTCCACCGAGTTGGCCGTCCGCCTGGGCGTGACGACCTCAGCGGTCAACCAGCACTTACGCCTGCTACAACGAGCCGGCCTGCTCAACCGCGCCCGCTACGGCCGCAGCGTCCTCTACTACCGCAGCGACCTCGGCGAGGCCCTGACCGCCCCACCCGGCGAGGCCCTGACCGCCCCACCCCGGCGTGACCCGAACGCTCCACACGACCCCGGCCGCCGCTGACCCCGAAAAACGGCACATCCCGAAACACCCGCGCTTCCAGGCCAGTTTCCTGCCGCCGGGTCACAGCAAACCGCAAACCCGTAGCCGGTACGCTCCACGGCCCCACCGAAATCGGGCCGCCCTGCCCGGTCCGCGCGAGACCGCCGTCGCACCGGACCGCCCGGCGACCGCCGGGCGAATGCGACGGTCACCAAACCCACGTGCCACGTTGCGGTCCGCTCCCCACCACAACGTTCCACGCTGGTGCCGGTCGTGGCGCGTGTGCCGCGGTGCGGTGCGTTTCCCGCCGCAAGGTTCCACGCTGGTGCCGGTCGTGGCGCGTGTGCCGCGTTGCGGTGCGTTTTCCACCGCAAGGTTCCACGTCGGGCATGGTCGCGGCGCGAACGCGGCCGATTGAAGCCGGACCGGTGCGTCGTCGATGATCGGCGGCCGCTGCGCCGGGCGGCGGACCGGTTGCAGGTCAGTCCGGGGTGGCGGCTTCGAGCTGGGGCGGTGGCTTCGGTCCGGGGTGGCGGCTTCGGGTCTGGATGGCGGTGGCTCCGATTCACGTTGACTTTCCGTCTTGGAATGTGAAAGACTTTCCAACATGGAAAACGACGCGGCTGAGCAGCTCGCCGCCATCTCCGACACCCGTTCCGCGGTTGCCGATCGGCTGGTCACCCCGGTCTGGTATCATCCGCTGCTGGGCCTCGCGCTGGCCGGCTACGTGATCGCCATCGGTCTCGACAACACGGTCGTGGCGCTGGCCGGCGGTGTCCTGTTCGTGCTCGCCGCGACCGGGCTGGCCAACAAATACCGGCAGATGACCGGCATTCAGGTCACCGGCCCCGGGACCGGACGGGCCAGCCGGTGGGCGATCGCGATGGGCGCGATGATCGGCGTGGTGCTGCTGACCGCGTGGGCGACCGGCAGGTACACCGAGTCCTGGTGGCAGATCCCGGTCCTGGCGGCGATCGCCTTCGCCGGCACGGTGGTGCTGGGCCGCCGGTACGACGCGGCGCTGCGGGCCCAGCTCCGCGCCCGGTCGTGACGGGTTCGAACGTGACGCCCTCGGACGTTACGGGTTCGGGCGTTACGGTTTCGAACGCTACGGCTTCGGACGTTACGGGTTCGGGAACGACGCGGCCGGGCGCGGGCGAGCCCTTCGACGAGACCATCCACGCGCCCAACCGGCTGCGGATCTGTGCTTTCCTCGACGCGACGACCAGCACCGAGTTCAGCGTCCTGCGCGACGTTCTCGGTGTCGCCGACTCGGTGCTGAGCAAACACGTGAAGGTGCTGCAGGACGCCGGCTACGTCGACGTCGAGAAGCCGACCGGTCGCGGCCGGGTGAAGACCTGGCTGAGTCTCACCCCGGCCGGCAAGACGGCGTACGCCCGGCATGTCGCCGCCCTCCGCGCCCTGATCGACCCGAGTTAACCGACACCGGACCAGACCTCGGCGTCGGCCCCGTCGGCGATCACCACGGTGCCGCCCGGCTTCGCGGGAACGGCGATCGCCCGGACCGCCTTGAGGCGTGACGACGTGAACACCGGGGTTCCGGCGCCGCCGTCCTCGATCGACCGGACCCGGACGGTGCCCGTTGCGCTGCCGGTGAAGAGCTTGTCCCGGTTCGCGAAGGTCATCGCGGTGATGGCCGAGGTGTGATCCGACGGCCGGGTCTCCCGTCTGTAATACGCCTCCAGCAGGCAGATGTCGTCAAGGCTCTCGTTCTTCGACCCTTTCTGTGTCACCGCGACGTAGTCCGACTCCTTCGGCCGCGGCGCGATGACCGGATGATGTCCCCGGGGACAGTCCTCAGGGGTGCGAAGAGTGACCCAGGAGTCATCCTCGCGGCCGGCGGCGATGACCGCCCCGGTCGGCAGCCGGCCGACCAGCCGGCCGTCCCGCGTGTAGGCGAGGGAGGCCACGGATCGCTGATTCGCCCATCGCTTGGACGCTTTGCCCGACAGGTCGAGCAGGAGCACCGAATCCCGGCCGGCCATCGCGATCTCCGCACCGTCGGGGGAGACCGCGACGGCGAAGGTGTCCTGGCCGGCGCGGAACCCCTCATATCTGCTCGTCCGCTGCCCGGTCAGGTCGAGCTGCCAGGTGTCGATGACACCGTCGCGGAGGACGACCAGCCGGCGGCCGTCGGCGCTCAGCGCGGTGGCCGGCCTGGTGAGATACGGCCCGGAGGCGAATTGCGGTGGGGCGAGGAGCAGACGTCTCGAGGTGGCCGACGATGTGTCGATCATGGTGGCCGCGACGATCAGCAGAACCGCGATCAGGCCGACGGGCAGCAGGGTTCGCCGCCGGGACGGGACCTGCTCGCCGGGGGAGCGGTTCGCCGTCCCCTCGATGGCGGCGCTTCCGGCCAGGCGGTCCTGCAACCGGATGTGGCGGAACTGGTAGGTGCTGCCGGACACCCGCAGCAGTTGCAGGGTGCGTGCCCTGGTCAGGAACTCCGGCAGTCGCCACGGCAGTCTCCCGAGGACGGCCAGGTAGGCGCGCACCACCAGATATCTCGGCCAGGCCCGGGTGACCAGCAACATCAGCACGATGGCCAGGCAGTGCAGGCCGAGGACCCCGACCACGTTGGCCCGGTTGTTCTCCCAGCCGACCGCCGTGTCCAACGGGCGGATGCCGTCGGTCATCGGCCCGGCTCCGGCGTGTCCGGCCACCAGGTGTGCGAGGGCGTCCCCGGCCGGCATGGCCAGCAGATAGATCAGCGGCAGGACGAGCATCACCGTCACTCCGGCGGCGAGCGCGCCGGCCAGGGCGGACCGACGGTCGGCGGCGAGGAAGCCGTCGGGGCTGGGGCGGCTGGAGCGTTCGGGTGGGGCGGTCAGCCAGGCCTCGACGGCCAGCCCGGCGGCGAGCACGCATCCGGCCGCGGCCACGGTCACCGCCCCGGCCGTCGCCGTGTGCAGTGCCGGGTAGGTCCAGTTGCGGATGAGTGGCAGCACGGCGAGGGTGGCGGCCAGGACCGCGGCGCCGGGCACCACCGGCAGGGCGAAGCCGGTCAGCAGCGCGTGCCGGACCCGGGGCCAGGCGCCGGTGACCGACCAGGACAGGGTGCCGGGTGGCCGGGCCGGTACGGCGTACCAGGTCAGGATGAAGATCGCCGTGGACAGCACGCCGACCGTGCCGCCGCCGATCAGCGCGTGCTCGACCTGGCGGCCCTCGGTTTTGAGCAGCGAGAAGGCCACCGGGGCCAGCAGGGTGCCGATCACCATCACGGCCAGTCCGAGGATCAGCCCGACGACCGGCACGGTGAGCCGGGGCAGCAGCCGGTCGGCCATCAGCCACCAGGCGAGTTCCCGTTCCCGGTTGCGGTGCAGGTAGGTGGCGAGGAAGGTCAGCCGGCGGGTGGCCCGTTCGTCGCCGTCGAACCGGACGGCGACCGCCCGGTCCAGCAGGTGGTCCTCGACGCTGTGCCGGGCCTGGCCGATCTCCGGGTCGAGCAGTTCCGCCGGGTGTGAGCCGGCGTCGGCGTAGACGGTGGCGGCCAGCGAGATCAGCAGTGGGCTGGACAGTGCCTCGGCGACCGGCCCGCCGGGTTCGCCGGCCATCGTCTGGAAGACGCGGTCCCATTCCGGCCGGCCGGGTTCCTCGATGATCGCGGTGAGGTAGGCGACGGCGTCGGGGGCGGGCACCGGCTGCACGGTGATCACCGGGGCGCGGCGCAGCACCGGGGCGCCGCCGCAGATCGCGTCCTGGTATTCGGTGGCCCGGCAGGTGACCACGATCGGCCGGCCGCCCCGGATGGCGTGGTTGATCCGGTGCACGGCGGCCCGCCGGGACGACTCCGGGATCTCGTCGAGCCCGTCCACGATCGGCAGCAGCAGCCGTTCCCGCAGCAGCAGCCGGGGCACGTCGGGCCGTCCGTTGAAGTTGGACAGGGCCAGGCAGCGCACCACCCAGTCGTCGAGCGTCTCGCAGACCGGATCCCAGGACGAGGCGGACAGCAGCACCGGTACGGGGTCCGCCCGGCTTGGTTCCCGGTTCGGCAGCAGCCCCACCGTCAGCAGCATCGCGATCACCGTCTTGCCGGCCCCGGGTTGTCCGAGAATGACCAGCCGCCCGTTGTCCACCCGCCGGTATTCGCGGGCGATCTCCTCGGCGGCGGTGAGGAAGTCGCCGTTGAGCATGCCGATGCCGACCTGCTGCCACGGATGCTCCGGCTGGTCGGTGTCGGCCACCGCTGACGATTCGACGGTCCAGGTCACCGGCAGGATGGTGTCGGTGCCGATGGACCGGGCGGCGGCCTCGTCCAGCCATTGCCGGCGGATGTCGTCGCCGAGTTCGGTGGCGGCGGTCACCGGTGGGCCTTTCGGGGCGGTCGCCGCCGGGAACTGCTGGGCGACGGTGAGCGCGAGCGCACCGAAGGCGAGGAGCAGCCCCACCACCCCGACGGCGGCCGCCGACGCGGTCAGGCCGACCCGGGCGACGTACCAGAGGATTCCGGCGGCGGCCAGCACGATGAGGAGGAACAGCCCGCGACGCCACGGGACTTTCGACGACATGGGCGGATTGTCGCCGTACCAAATGATTTGCGGTGTTCCGACGGGGTCATGTCACCCGGGGGAGCCGGCCACCCGTTGTATTGACCTCCGCCAATGGTGGTCGAGCCGTTCCAGCAGGCGGCGGTCGCCGCCGGGGCCCGCAAGATCGCGTCCAGCTACGTCGACGCGGCCCCGGACCTGACCGTCGCCATGTACTTCACCTCGCGACGCCTGATCGACACCGACCCCGACCTGGTCCGCCGGTTCACCGTGGCGATGACCAAGTCACTGGTGTACGCCGACGGGCACCCGGACGAGGTCCGCGCGGTCCTCGGCACCTACACCCGGATCGCGCCCGAGGTCCGCGAGTCGCTGGTGCTGCCGAAGTGGCCGGCCGAGGTGAACCGGGAGTCCGTGGAGACCCTCGCCGACCTGGCCGTCACCGACCAGTTGCTGCCGGCGCGACCGGACCTGGCCACGCTGCTGCCATGACCGCGGCGGCCCGGCCGGCGATCCGCTCGTCGCCGCCGGCCCACAGCTCGTCGAGCCATGGGCCGGCGAAGAGCCCGACCAGGGTGGGCACCCCGTCGGCGGCGGTCGCGTCCAGCCACTCGCAGACGTCGCCCGGCCCGGGGCCGTGGACCCGGAGGTAGCCGGACGGGTGCTCGGGCCAGAACCGCTCGGCGAACCGCAGGATCACCTTCTCCACCCGGCCCATCCCGAGCCGGGACCGGGCGGTCCGGTGCGCCGGCGGCAGCTCCGGGGTGAAGGCGATGTCGTCCAGGGCGCCCAGCGGCACGGTCACGATCACCGCGTCCACCCGCTCCGCCAGCCCGTCGACGGTCACCCCGCCGTCGCCGACGGTGATCGCGCGCACCGGCTGCCCGAGGCGAATGTCGAGACCGGCGGCCAGGTGGTCCACGAGCAGGCGGTAGCCGCCGACGATCCAGCGATCGCCCTCGCCGACACCGGGCTCGAACCCGTACCGTGCGCTCAGCCAGGACAGCGGGGCGCCGGAGTCCATCACGATCTCGGCATCCACGTACCGCTGAATGTCCGAAGCCGACCACTGGCCGGGAGCGCGCAGCCAGGCCTCGACCACCTCGGACATCGCGGCGCCGACCGGGACGGCGGCCAGCCGCTCACGCAACTCCTTGCCGATGCCGTCCGGCACCGGGCGGCCACCGGCGATCAGCGGATCGTTGAAGCCGGTCGGGACCAGCCGCAACCCGAGATCCTCGGCGATCCGGGCGAGCTCGTTGTCGTCGAACTGCTGGAGCCAGTTGGCGCCCAGATCGAACGCCGCGCCGCCGGCCCGGACGCCGGTGGTGCGCCCACCGGTCCGGTCCCGGGCCTCCAGAACGGTCACCTGGTGTCCGATCCCGGTCAGGGTGCGGGCGGCGGCGAGACCGGCCATCCCGGCGCCCACCACGGCGATCCGGCGATGGCCCAGGCCGGCCGCCCAGGTCGCGGCCTCGACCCCCTGCTCGTACGCCCCATGGGTCATGCCGGCCCGGGAGGGATGTGTCGCCTCGCCGGCCAGCCGCAGCCGGGTGCCGACCGGGGCGCCCAGCGTGACGCGGTCGGCGGGGCTGCCGTCCCGGCCGATCAGGCTCCACGACCCCCGGGCCCAGCGGTCGTCGGCCCAGTGTGAGACGGCGTAGGCCACCGGCGTGCTCGACATGGCCCGGGACGCTAACAGCGCGGCCCGGGTCGGGCGACCGGTTTATCCGGCCGGTCAGGGACAGCCGGTGACGGTGTGCACGCCCGCCTTCCGGCCGAACGCGGCCGACCAGCGGGCCGGGTCGCCGGCACCGGTGCGGTCGCCCAGCCCGGCGCCGGCCAGCCGGCCCGGATTCCAGCCGGTGGCGCGCAGCCGCACCCCCGGCGCGGTGACCGGCGGATCGGCCAGGCGATTCACGGTGCTCTCCGGGTCCGCCGCCCGGTCCGGGCGGACGGCTGCGAGACGGCCCGGCGCAGCAGGCCGGCGTCGCTGCTCACGGTCTCAGCCCTTCGCCGCGGGGATGGTGGCGCCGTGCAGGTAGGCGCGGGTGCGCACGGCGGTGTCCGCGCCCGAGGTGATCGCGCCGTCCATCCAGCCCAGCCAGCGCCGGGACAGGTCGCCGCCGGCGAAGAACACCGGACCGGACCGGTTGGCGAGATCGTGCAGGGTGTCCAGCTGTCCGGGCCGGGCGGCACACCAGGTGCCCATCGCGTACGGGTCCGCGCACCAGTCGTGCCAGTGCCGCTCGTGCAGGGTGGCGTCCGGGTAGTGCTCGCCCAGCGGGGTGCCGGCGGCGCCGTCGAGGTGGAAGGCGGCGATCGCGCCGGGCACCGCGTAGGTCTCCACGGTCCCCGGCCAGCCGGTGGTGCCCTCACCGGGAGTCACCCCGGCGGCCCGGTGCCACGCCTTCACCGCCCGGCCCGCGTGCGGTGCCGGACCGGGCAGTCCGTCGATGCCGGCCAGGCAGTTCAGCGGCACCGCCACGATCAGCGCGCGGGCCCGGTGCGGGGTGCCGTCGGCGGTCATCACCGTGCACCCGTTGCGGGTGGTGGTGACCGACTCGACCGGCTGGCCGAGCCGCAGCACCGGCCTGATCTCGGCGCTGATCGCCCGGGGCAGGGCGCTCGCCCCGCCGCCCACCCGGAACGCGTCCCCGCTGAACGCCGCCTTCGCCGACCCGAACCCGGCGATCTCGTGCAGCAGGTGCAGCGTGCTGTAGTCGTGCTCGTCCGCGCCCATCAGCGCGAACGACCAGGCCAGGATCAACGCCCGGACCCGCTCCGACGGGCAGACCGACGCCAGGTAGCCGGCGAACGGCACGTCCAGCTCGGGCGCGCAGTGGTGCCAGTCGGAGCGGCCGAAGTCGATCCGGGCGGCGTCGTCGTCCAGCCGGTCGAGGGTGTCGGCGAGGGCGGTCTTGTCGTCGTGACCGGACTCGCCGTCCGGCAGATGCCAGCGGTGCGGGCCGCGGACCGCCTCGGCCGGGGACAGGCCGTAGCGGGCCAGCTCGGCGGCGACGGCGGCGTGCGGGCCGGGGGAGAACCACTCGGCGCCCAGCTCCACATCGGTCCCGGCGCCGGGCAGCGGGTCCGTCCACACCCGGCCGCCGACCCGATCGCGGGCCTCCAGGACGCGGACGCTGAGGCCGCCGGCGCGCAGATCCCGGGCCGCCACGAGACCGGCGAGCCCGGCTCCGATGATAATGACGTCCACGGGGACCTCCGCTGGTAGCGCCTTATGGTATGCGGATACCAGTGGACCGTACCGGAGGGGTGTGGATCTTGGGAATGCGGCGTGCCTCGCGGAACCGCGCCGAACTGCTCATGAAAGCCGCCGAGGTGGTGGCCGAGCGCGGTTTCGAGAACACCCGGTTCACCGACGTGGCCGGGCGGACCGGCGCGTCCATCAGCACCCTGCAGTACCTCTTCGGCAACCGCGAGGACCTGGTCGTCCAGGCGCTGCGGGCCCGCACCGCGCACCTGCTGGCCGAGGCGCGCCTGGCCGCCGAGGCGATCCCGGACCCGATAGTCCGCCTGCGCTGGGTGGCCGGCCACCTGGCCGCCACCGACGGCTCCCCGGAGGCGGCCCGCGCCGAATGGATGCTCTGGGTGGAGTACTGGCGCACCGCCCTGCGCGACGACGAACTGGCCGTCGAGTCGATAGACACCTACGAGGGCTGGGCCGGCCTGGTCCGCGACGCCATCCAGGCCGCAGTCGACGCCGGCGCCCTGCCCGCCCCCGCCGACATCGACGCGGTCGCCCAGGGTGCCTGCGCGCTCGCCGACGGCCTGGGCATCCAGATAGCGCTGGGCCGGCCCGGGATGACCTGGGAGCGGGCCGCCGGCATCACCCGCGGGTGGCTGGCCACCACGCTGAGCTGCCCACCCCTGGCCGACACCCACTCCTGACACGGATCGGAGGGACGCCCGATCGGGCGCCCCTCCGGTCTCACGGATGGATCAGCTGGCGTAGGTCTCGAACTCGGCCACTCGCGGCGTACCGGAGGAGCTGGTGATCTTGAAGGTGATCTTCGTGGTGGAGGTGGCCGCGAAGGTCTTCACGCCGCCGCCGGTGCCGGAGGCCAGGACCGCTCCGGTGGCGCCGTTCAGGATCTGGAAGTTGCCGATCGACGAGCCGGACGCCTCACGGATGTTGATGCGCGACACCGTGGTCGCCGAGCCCCACTTGATGGAGATGTCGCCGGTGGCGCCGTTCGGGGACCAGTAGGTGGTCAGGTTGCCGTCCCGGACGTCGCCGTAGCTGGTGCCGCTGGCCTTGGAGGAGCCGTCCGAACCCGCGCCGATGCTCAGGTTGGTGCCGCTCGGCGGCGGGGTGCTGGTCGGCGGGTTGCCCGGGGTCGGGCTGGACGGCGGCTGCGAGGTGGGCGGGCTGGACGGCTGCTGGGTGACGCTGCAGCTGCCGTTGGACACCTTCAGGCCGGTGTTCGCGCCGGCCGTGGACGCCACCACCGACGGGACGCACGAGGCGCTGTCGGCGGAGAACGAGTACGGGATGCTCACCGTCGTGTTCGAGGTGACGTTCGGGCCGGCCGGGCGGTTGTCGGTGCCCGGCGACGACCAGGTGACGGCGTCGAAGATGTTGCCGTTGACCTGCCAGGACCCGAGCTGGTCGGTGTAGAAGGTGCCGAGCACGTCCTTCGAGTTCTGGAAGTAGTTGTTGTCGACCCGGGCCCGCGCCCCGGCCCGCGAGTTGATGCCCGACTCCTTGATCTGCACGTAGTGGTTGTTGTAGATGTGTGCCACCCCGCCGCGCAGCAACGGCGTACGGGAATCGATGTTCTGGTATTTGTTGTGGTGGTAGGTGATGTTGGTGTTGCCGGTGTCGGACTCGCTGGAGCCGACCAGGCCGCCGCGGCCGGAGTTGCGCAGGATGCTGTACGACAGGGTGACGTACTCCACGTCGTCCTTGAGGTCGAACAGGCCGTCGTAACCCGCCGACTCACCGCCGGAGGCTTCGAGGGTGGTGTGGTCCACCCAGACGTTGCGGACGGTGCTCTCCATGCCGATCGCGTCGCCGCCGTTGGAGGTCGGTGAGCCCGACTTCTTGACGTTCTTGACGGTCACGTTCTGGATGATGATGTTGCTGGAGTCCCGGATGTGGATGCCCAGCTGGTCGAAGGTCGCGCCACTGCCGACACCGACGATGGTGACGTTGCTGATCTCCTTCAGCTCGATCTTGTCGGCCGCGGTGTTGCAGCTGTTGCCGGAGACCTTCGTCGTGTTGCCGTGGTTGATGGTGCCCTCGACCTGGATGATGATCGGCGTCGAGCTGCTGGCCCGGGTGCACAGCGCACTGTGGATCTGGGTGCCGGTGGTGGCCCGGACGGTGGCGCCGCCCGCGCCGCCGGTGGTGCCGCCGTTCTGGCTGGCGAACCCGTCACCGGCCGCGGCGGCGGCCGCTTCCGCGTGCGGTGTTGGAGCGCCGAGAGCGAGTGCCCCGGCTGCGCCGACGGTGCCGAGGACGGCGGAGAGTCGCAATGCGACAGATCTTCTCATCTTGTGCTTCACCTGTTCCCGCGCATGGGGATGCGCGCATGGGGGATGGTCGGCGGTACGTGTGGGGATGCCCGCCGTGGTGTGCCTCAGATGCAGGAAAGCGCTTTCCTGAGGTGCAGGGTAGAGCGACTGGGGTGAATGTCGCAAGAGGTGTCGCGCTACCTCTCAGTGGGCGTTGCGACCGGAAAGGTTGCCGGGCCGGAGGACATGATTGAGGGGACGCAGTGCTCTAGCCAACTACTTACCGGTAAGTAACAATCACTCGATGTTGTGAATCGGCGACCTGCGTCGGCCGTTCTCATGGTCACCATCTACCGAGGAGTCGACGATGATCATCGGTGTACCGAAGGACCCGGACCCGGGGGAGCGCCGGGTCGCGGCCACCCCCGCGACCGTCACCCAGCTCGTCAAGCTGGGATATCAGGTGGTCGTCGAAAGCGGGGCGGGTGCCGCGGCGTCGTTCTCCGACGAGGCCTACGCGAACGCCGGCGCCACCGTCGGCGATCCGTTCACGGCCGACATCGTGTTCGTGATCAACCCGCCGCCGGTGGCGCAGCGTGACAGGATCGCCGCGGGCGCGACCCTCGTCGGGATGCTCGGCCCGCGCCTCGACCCGGACCTCGTCGAGGATCTGGCCGGCCGCCCGATCACCGCCCTCGCCATGGACGCGGTGCCCCGGATCTCCCGGGCCCAGTCGCTCGACGTGCTCTCCTCGATGGCCAACATCGCCGGATACCGGGCGGTGGTCGAGGCCGCGCACGCCTTCGGCCGGTTCTTCACCGGGCAGGTCACCGCGGCCGGCAAGGTGCCCCCGGCGAAAGTGCTGGTGGCCGGCGCCGGGGTGGCCGGGCTGGCCGCGATCGGCACGGCCGGCAGCCTGGGCGCGGTGGTCCGGGCCACCGACCCCCGGCCCGAGGTCGCCGACCAGGTGCGGTCGCTCGGCGGGGAGTACCTGTCGATCGATGCGGCCGACGTGGAGGTGTCGGCCACCGGCTACGCCAAGGAGATGTCCGACGACTACAACGAGCGGGCCGCCCGGCTGTACGCGGTGCAGGCCGGCGAGGTCGACATCATCATCACCACCGCGCTGATCCCGGGGAGGCCGGCGCCCCGCCTGATCACCGCCGGGATGGTCGCCTCGATGAAACCGGGCAGCGTCATCGTGGACATGGCGGCGGCCAACGGCGGCAACGTCGAGGGCACGGTGCCGGGCGAGGTGGTGGTCACCGCCAACGGCGTGACGATCATCGGATACACCGATCTGGCCGGGCGGCTGCCGGCACAGGCCTCCCAGTTGTACGGCACCAACCTGGTGAACCTGATGAAGCTGATGACGCCGGGCAAGGACGGGCAGCTCGTCCTGGACTTCGACGACGTCGTGCAGCGGGGGATCACGGTGGTGCGCGACGGGGAGTCGACGTGGCCCCCGCCCGCGATCGCGGTCTCCGCGGCGCCGGCTGGCACGGCGTCCACCTCCGGCGGCTCCGCCGCGAACGCCCTCGCCCCTTCAGCCTCGGATATCACGAGAAAAAGCGAAAAACCGGGCAAGAGGGTGGCCGAGGCTGCGAGCGGGGAGCGGCGGCGGGTCAGCCCGCTCACCGTGGTGGGGGCGGGCGCGGCCGGGCTCTTCGTGCTCACCGCGTTCGCGCCGGACGCGCTGCGTGGCCACCTCACCGTCTTCGCGCTGGCCATCGTCATCGGCTACTACGTGATCGGCAAGGTGCACCACGCCCTGCACACCCCACTGATGTCGGTCACCAACGCCATCAGCGGCATCATCGTGGTCGGCGCCGTGCTCCAGCTCGGCGGCGGCCAGGACCTGATCACCGTGCTGTCCGGCATCGCGATCCTGCTGGCCAGCATCAACATCTTCGGTGGATTCGCGGTCACCCGCCGCATGCTCGCCATGTTCTCGAGGAGCTGACCGATGACCATCACGACCGCGGCGCAGGCCGCGTACATCGTCGCCGCTCTGCTCTTCATCCTGGCTCTGGCCGGGCTGTCCCGGCACGAGACCGCCCGGTCCGGCAACACCTACGGCATCGCCGGCATGGCCCTGGCCCTGCTGGCCACCGTCGGCCTGGCGATCGACGGCGCGATCAGCGGCCGGAATCTGGCCCTGCTGCTGGCCGCGACGGCGGTGGGCGCCGCGATCGGCCTGTACCGGGCGGCGCGGGTGGAGATGACCGGCATGCCGGAGCTGATCGCCCTGCTGCACAGTTTCGTCGGCCTGGCCGCGGTGCTGGTCGGCTGGAACGGCTACCTGCACGTCGAGGCGCACCTGGACGGCGCCGAGGCGGCGCTGCTGAAGAGTCAGGACATGCTCGGGATCCACAGCGCCGAGGTGTTCATCGGGGTGTTCATCGGCGCGGTCACCTTCACCGGGTCGATCGTGGCGTACCTGAAGCTGTCCGCCAGGATCAAGTCGAGTCCGTTGACGCTGCCCGGCAAGAACCTGCTCAACATCGGCGCCCTGGTGGCGTTCGTGCTGCTCACCGCCTGGTTCGTGATCGACCCGCAACTGTGGCTGCTGATCGTCGTCACGGTGATCGCCCTCGCACTCGGCTGGCACCTGGTCGCCTCGATCGGCGGCGGGGACATGCCGGTGGTGGTGTCGATGCTGAACAGCTACTCCGGCTGGGCGGCCGCCGCGGCCGGCTTCCTGCTGGAGAACGACCTGCTGATCGTCACCGGTGCGCTGGTCGGATCGTCCGGCGCCTACCTGTCGTACATCATGTGCAAGGCGATGAACCGGTCCTTCCTGTCGGTGATCGCCGGCGGTTTCGGGATCGAGGCGCCGCCGTCGGAGACCACCGCGCACGGCGAGCACCGGGAGATCGACGCCGAAGGGGCGGCCGAGTTGCTGGACGCCGCCGACACCGTGATCATCACCCCGGGGTACGGCATGGCGGTGGCCCAGGCTCAGCACGGGGTGGCCGAGCTGACCCGGGTGCTGCGCGAGCGCGGAGTGACCGTCCGGTTCGGCATCCACCCGGTCGCCGGCCGGCTGCCCGGGCACATGAACGTGCTGCTCGCCGAGGCTCGGGTGCCGTACGACATCGTCCTGGAGATGGACGAGATCAACGATGATTTCGCCGGGACCTCGGTGGTCCTGGTGATCGGCGCGAACGACACGGTCAACCCGGCGGCGATGGACGATCCGGCCAGCCCGATCGCGGGCATGCCGGTGCTCACCGTGTGGGAGGCCGACCAGGTGATCGTCTTCAAACGGTCGATGGCGTCGGGCTATGCCGGCGTGCAGAATCCGCTGTTCTTCCGGGACAACACCGCGATGCTGTTCGGTGACGCCAAGGACCGGGTCGAGGACATCCTGCGCGCGGTGTCGACACTGCAACCGGCCCGGTGACATGGTGATGCCCCAGCCGCAGGGGGATCGGCTGGGGCATCACACTCGGGGGGGAGAATCAGAAACCGAAATCCTGGGTGTAGTACGGGGTGCCGTTGGCGGCGAAGACCGCGCCGACGCCGACGCTCTTGGACGCGCAGTTGAGGATGTTGGCGCGGTGGCCCGGGCTGTTCATCCAGCCGTCCACCACGGCGGCGGCGTCCCGGTAACCCCAGGCGATGTTCTCGGCGGACGGCTGACCGTAGCCGGTGGCCTTGACCCGGGCGATGAAGCGCGAGCCGCCCTTGCCGGTGTGCGAGAAGCTGCCGGTCCGCGCCATGTACTCGCTGTGCTCCCGGGCCG
Source organism: Actinoplanes sp. G11-F43 (assembly GCF_050589265.1). Taxonomy (NCBI): domain Bacteria; kingdom Bacillati; phylum Actinomycetota; class Actinomycetes; order Micromonosporales; family Micromonosporaceae; genus Actinoplanes; species Actinoplanes sp. G11-F43. Next base: position 244,059 of record NZ_JBNZCE010000012.1, on the reverse strand, counting down.
CCTCGGTGATCTGCGCGTTCACCTTCAGCGGCGCGCAGCCACCGTTGACGCGCTCGACGTTGACCAGGTCGTTGATCTCGTTCTGGAGGGCCAGCTCCGGGCTCGTCGCAGCCTGGGCCGAGGTCGCGGTCATCGTGGCGGCGCCGAGAGCGGCGACCGGGGCGAGGAGGGCGGTCACGGCGAGGCGGCGAAGAAGCTGGCGCAAGAAGATGTCCTTCCGAAGTGTGATCCCGCTGCGGTGCGGGCTCACCTGTGTCTTCGGCGGCGGTCCGGGCGACTGGATCGCAGACCCGGAGCGTGCTGGTCGCCATCCGGTTGCCGGCCCCGGGACCGTCATCCCGGGGCCGGCAACCGGCGGTGGGTCAGGACGCCGACGGGGCCGGGTTCGGGGCGCGCTCGACCACGGTGGCCGGGTCGCCGTCGGCCGCCGCGGCCAGCTGCGGCACCAGGTTGTCGACCAGGTAGGGCAGGCTCAGCGCGGAGATGAACGAGGTCGCCCCACTGAGCTGTTCACCGGTCTCCAGGAAGATGTCCCGGCCCTCGGTCTTGACCTTCAGTTTGGCGTACAGCGGATCGCCGTGGATCTTGGCCTTCTCGGTGTCGTACTTGTCGACCAGCCACACGATCGCGCCGACGTCGAGCAGGTCGGTGCGCTCCTTGCTGAGGCTCACCCCGAACTCCTTGCCGGTCAGCTCGTCGATGCCGGGCGGCAGGCTGAAACCGAGGTCGGTGAGCAGCCGGCCGCGCGGGTCCTGGCTGCCGTAGACGTAGTAGCCCTCGTACTGGGCGGCGACCACCGCGGTCTGCCCGGCGAACCGCGGGTTGGCGGCCTTCGCCGCGGCCACCTTGCCCTCGACGTCGGTGACGACCTTCTCGGCGGCGGCGCTGCGGCCCACCGCCTTGCCGACCGTACGGATATTGTCCTGCCAGCTGATGCCCCAGTCGATCCCGCCCTTGGGCTGCGCGATCGTCGGCGCGATCTTGGACAGGGTGTCGTAGTCGGCCTGGGTGATGCCGGAGTACAGCCCGATGATCAGGTCGGGGCGCTGGGCCGCGATCTTCTCGAACTGGTAGCCGTCGGTGTTGGTGAGCACCTTAATCGCGATGAAGGGCCCCGATGAGTACGGAAACAGTGCGCCGGCAGAGGCTCAGCGCCCTCGGCGTCACCATCGCCGTGCTCGCCGTCGCGGTCGCCCTCAGCCTCGCCATCGGCACCCGCCCGGTCCCGCTCGCCGACGTGTGGCGGGTGCTGTGGACCCCGGACGACACCGTGGCCACCGACGTCGTTCTCGGACTGCGCGTTCCGCGGACCCTGCTCGGCATCGAGGTCGGTTCCGCGCTCGGCCTGGCCGGGGCACTGATGCAGGCGCTCACCCGCAACCCGCTCGCCGAACCCGGCCTGCTCGGCGTCAACCTGGGCGCCTCCACCGCGGTCGTCATCGCCATCGGCTTCCTCGGCGTCACCACCACCAGCGGATACGTCTGGTTCGCGTTCGCCGGCGCCGCCGTCACCGCCGCCGCGGTCTTCGCCGTCGGCGGATCCGGGCGCGACGCCATCCCGGAACGACAGGTCCTGGCCGGCGTGTCGCTGACCGCGGTGATGGGCGCCTTCATCTGGGCGGTGCTGGTCACCCGACCGGAGACCTTCGACCGCTACCGGTTCTGGGACGTCGGCTCCCTCGCCGACCGGGACTCCGCCACGGTCACCCAGATCACCCCGTTCCTGCTGGCCGGCGTGGTGCTGGCGCTGTCGCTCGGCCGTCGCCTCAACATGCTCGGCCTGGGTGACGAGGCGGCCGTCGCGCTCGGCGCCCACCCGGCCCGCACCCGGATCCTCGGCATCGTCGCGATCACCCTGCTCTGCGGGGCGGCCACCGCCGCGGTCGGGCCGATCTGGTTCCTCGGACTGGCCGTTCCGTACATCGCCCGCCTGCTCACCGGCCCGGACAACCGCTGGGTGCTGACCTACTCGCTGCTGGTCGGGCCGTCGGTGCTGCTGCTCGCGGACGTTATCGGCCGGGTCGCGGTCGCCCCGTCCGAACTCCAGGTCGGCGTGGTCACCGCGTTCGCCGGCGCGCCGATCTTCCTGGCCCTGTGCCGCCGCCGACGACTGGGGACGCTGTGACCACCACACGGATCGTCGTCCGGCGCGGGCCGATCGCGGTACGGGTAGCCGTACGCCCGCTGGTCGTGGGTCTGCTCCTGGCTCTTCTCGCCCTGGCCATGGGCCTGGTCAACCTGTCGTCCGGCGACATCCCGCTGCCGTTCGCCGACGTGCTGCGCACCCTGGCCGGCCTCGGTGACCCGGGCGCCGCATTCATCGTGCTGGACCTGCGGCTGCCCCGGGTGGCGGTCGGGCTGCTCGCCGGCGCCGCCCTCGGGGTCAGCGGCGCCGTCTTCCAGAGCCTGACCCGCAACCCGCTGGGCAGCCCGGACTTCGTCGGCCTGACCGTCGGCGCGGCCACCGGGGCGCTGCTGGCCATCCTGGTCTTCGACGCGAGCGGCCTGCCGGTGGCGGTCAGCGCGATCGTCGGCTGCATGATCACGTCCGTATTGATCTATCTGCTCGCCTTCCGCGACGGGGTGCAGCCGTTCCGCTTGATCCTGATGGGCATCGGGGTGTCCGCGCTGCTGGAGGCGTTCAACTCGTTCCTGATCCTGCGCGCCCGGATCGAGGACGCGGTCGAGGCCCAGGTGTGGCAGATCGGCAGCGTCGGCGGCCGGGACCTGCTGCACGTGGCCATGGTCGGCGTGCCCCTGGCGATCGTGCTGCCGCTGATCCTGCGCCTGAGCCGCAACCTGACCATGATGCGGCTCGGCGACGAGACCGCCACCCTCCAGGGCGTGCCCGTCGAACGCAGCCGGGCACTGCTCGCGCTGGCCGCCGTGGTGCTGGCCGCCGCGTCCACCGCCGCCGCCGGGCCGGTCGCCTTCGTCGCCCTGGCCGCGCCGCACCTGGCCGCCCGCCTCACCCGGGGCAGCGGGGCCGGGGTGCTGCCCGCCGCGGCGATGGGCGCGCTGCTGATGGCCGGCAGCGACTGGGTGGCGCAGCGGATCCTGCCCGACCAGGACGTGCCGGTCGGGGTGGTGACCGCCGCCGTCGGTGGCGCGTACTTGACGTGGTTGCTGGTGGGCGAATGGCGGCGGGGACGGAGAGGCTGATGAACGGTCGACTGCAAGGTCAGAATCTGACATTGGCGTACGAGCAACGCACGGTCGCCGAGGACCTCAGCGTGACCGTCGCCGACGGATCCTTCACGGTCATCGTCGGGCCCAACGCGTGCGGCAAGTCGACACTGCTCAAAGCGCTCGCCCGGGTGCTGAAACCGGTCACCGGGACCGTCCTGCTCGACGGGGCCGGGATCACCACGTACCCCTCGAAGGAAGTGGCCCGCCGCCTCGGCATGCTGCCCCAGCAGCCGGTGGTGCCGAACAGCATCGTGGTGGAGGACCTGGTCGCCCGCGGCCGCTACGCCCACCAGCGGATGCTGCGCCAGTGGTCGGCCGCCGACCAGGAGGCGGTCACCGAGGCGATGCGGCTGACCGAGGTCGGTGAACTCGCCGACCGGTTCGCCGAGGAACTCTCCGGCGGTCAGCGCCAGCGGGTCTGGCTGGCCATGGTCCTCGCCCAGCAGACCGGCATCCTGCTGCTCGACGAGCCGACCACCTTCCTCGACCTGGCCCACCAGTTCGACGTCCTGGACATCTGCGCCGACCTGCACGAGCAGGGCCGCACCGTGGTCGCAGTGCTGCACGACCTCAACCACGCCTGCCGGTACGCCACCGACCTGATCGTGATGAAGGCCGGCGCCGTGGTCGCCCAGGGGCCGCCCGAGCGGGTCATGACGCCGGAGCTGGTCGAGGACGTGTTCGGGGTGCCGTGCCGGGTCATCCCGGACCCGGAGACCGGCACCCCGATGGTGGTGCCCGGCGACCGGGCCCGGCGCCGGGCCGGGTCGCTCAGTTCTCCACTATCGGAGTCGGCGTCAGAGTGAGCGTGCGGCTGCCCGCGCCGTCCCGGTCGACGTTGAACCGCAGCGACCCGTCCACGCCCCACGCGCCCCGATCCGTCGAACGGTGATACTCGGCCGGGCACATGAACAGCCCGGTCTCGTTCAGGTTCACCATCCCGGCCAGGTCGCACGAACCGGTGGTCACCGGCTTGTTCATCGCCAGCAGCCGGTAGTCGATCGCCAGCTCGTCGAACTTGCGCCGCCCGTCGGCCGCGTTGTCCCCGCCGTTCTCCCAGGACACCTGCGCGTACGCCCCACGGGTCGGCGAACCGTGCGTCAGGCACAGCCGCACCCGTAGATCCGTGTCATAGCCGGGAGTGTCGAACTCGAACGACTGGTACTCACTGCACGAGTTCACCGCCCACGCGGGCGCACCCACCAGCACCGCCGCGGTCGTCGCCGCCACCACCAGTCCTGCCATCACCTTCACGCCCTGATTGTCGGCTTTTCCGGCAGCTCCGGGGGCATATTCGCCGGGTTCCGGGGTATCCGGACAGGACAGGAGGTGGTGGAGATGGCAGAACCTGACGGCACACTGACGCCGCTGAGCCGCAGCGGGCAGATGATCGCGGACCCTAACGACGACGTCCGGAGCCGCGCTGTCGTCGACAGCGCGGGGGAGAAGATCGGCACGGTCGCTGACCTGCTGGTCGACACCGTCACCAACCATGTGCGGTTCCTCCGCGTCGAACACGGCGGGATCCTCGGCTTCGGCGCACAGTCCTCGTTCGTCCCGGTCGAGGCGATCATCGAGGTCACCGAGGACGAAGTGCGCGTCGACTCGTCCAAGGATCACATCGCCGGCGGTCCGGGGTACGACCCGGATCTCGCCGATCAGCGCGCCTACTATGAGGACATCTACGCCCATTACGGGCGGGTGCCGGGGGCGCCGGGGGGCTATCTCTCCGGTATGCCGTACAGCCCGGGTCTTCCACCGGTGCGCTGAAGTCGTGGAACGGGGATCCCGGTTGCGGGATCCCCGTTCTCACTGTTTACGGTGTCTGTGCAGGTAGTTGCGGCTCTCCACCACCGCCAGGACGATGGCCACGAGGATCCCGATCCCACTGATCGTCCAGATCGTGATGTCCATACCCTCCGGGTACCCGCCTCTACCGGTGGTAACCTCCGGAGACCGGTCAGTTCCCCTCACCCTCGGTCGCCGTTCTCCCCGCCGGGCCAGCCAGCCGGTGCGGATGCGGCGGGCCGTCACCGAGAGCGCGGCCTTCGGGAACAGGGCGTCGAAACCGTGGAAACCGCCGGCCCGGACGTGTGATTCGGCGTTCTCCAGACGGCTGGCGTAGGCGACCGCCTCGTCCCGGAACAACTCGGCGCTCCCGACATCGACGAAAGCCGGGGGCAGCCCGTCGAGAGCAACAACAAGAGCGGGGAGAGGTACGGCGTCACCTGGCCGCCGTGGAGCACCGACCGCCAGCCGAACGAGTTCATCGCGGGCGTCCACACCACGAAGTCCCGTGCCGACTCGGTCCGGTGGTCCGGCATCGGGCCGATCAGCACCTGACCGGCGATTGATACCGATCCGCGATCGCAGGCCGGCAACGTCACGCCCGCCGCCAGGCCACCCCCGGCGCCGCCACCCGCCACGACGATCCGGGCCGGATCGACGCCGAGATCCGCGGCGTTCGCGGCGACCCATCGCAATCCGCGATGACAGCCCTCGACCAGGTAGGTTCCGGTCGCCTCGGGCGCCAGCCGGTACTCCACCGAGACCACCACGGCGCCCAGCTCCGCCAGCCACTCCAGGGCGATGTCGAGCTGCGGGAACCGGTCACCCATCACCAGCCGGCCGACATCCCGGTGCTCGGCCGGGCGAACTACCACCGGCCGTTCCGGGTGGCGGAGGTGGCGCGGCTCGCCGGAATGAGCTTTCGGCGCCCGTGTGATCCATTTCGCCGTGCGGCGCGTGATGCAACCCGGGGACCATCCGCGAGCGTCTGCCCAGGGAGGTGAATCGGAGTTGCCACCATCGTCTACGCTCCACAGCCGTTGAAGACCATGTGCAAGATCCTCGCGTTCCTGACGGTGCTCGCCGTCGGGGCGCTCACTGGTTCCCCAGCTCAGGCGGGTGTGACAGCGCTCGTTCCGTCCATCGCCAACGGAGATCTCGTACCGGATGGGCGTTACCCCTTCGCGGTGAAGATCACCGCGACCGGGATCCCGACGCCTGAGGGTGGCAAACGCGACAGCTCCTGCTCCGGCGGGCTGATCTCACCCCGGTGGATCATCACGGCCGCGCACTGCTTCCGCGACGTCGACGGCAAACGGGTGTCCCGCACCGTCGCCGACAAGACCACCGCCACCGTCGGGCGCGCCAACCTCAACGGCTCCGGCGGCGTGGTCGCGAAGATCGTGCAGGTGAAGCAGCACGGCAAGGCCGACGTGGCACTGGCCCGCCTGGACCGGCCGGTCGTCGACATCACCCCGCTGAAACTCAACCGGGAGAAACCGAGGCAGGGGCAGAAAGCCCGTCTCGTCGGGTACGGGTTCACCGCGGCCGGCGCCACCAAGACCCCCAACCGGGCACGAACCGGCCGTTTCGAGGTGACGTCGGTGGCGTCCACCGAGATGGGCCTGTCCGGGATCGCCCCGAAGGCGAACACCAGCCCGTGCGAACGGGACTCCGGCGGCCCGTACTTCGTCGAGGACGACGACGGCACAGCGGTGGTGATCGGCGTGGTGAGCCGGGGCCCGTCCTGCCCCCACACCGGCCCGGACACGGCCACCAGGGTGGACGCGATGGCCTCGTGGATCCGCTCGATCATCAAGAACGACAAGCTGCCGTCCCCGTCGGCCGAGCCGCCCGCCCCGCCGAAGGCTTCCGAGAGCGGCGAGTCCGGTCCGGCCGGGGCCACACCCCCGTCCGCCGACCCGGTCTCCTCGTATTCACCGGTCCTGCTGGCGGCCATCCCCGCCGCAGCCATCGGTTTCGTGGCGTTACTGCTGGCCGGCGCCCGAAAGAACAGACGAAGGCGCGGTAATCGCCGAAGGAGATGACTCCCGCCGAGTCCCGGGATTCCGTTTTCTGCCATCATGACGGCCCTCCGGTGGGGTGCCGTCCGCGTTGGCCGGTGTGATCTCTCCGTGTTCGCGGATGCGGCCCCGCGGAGTTCCGCCGATGCCTTTCCTCATGATGTCATTACACCGGCAGGCGTTCCGGGTTTCGCGAACGTCGTCCGCCGGGCAGCCCGGTGTTCTGGCTATCGTCGCTCGTCCCGGAATGCCACGCCCGCCTGTTCCGGAATGCCACGCCCCGGCCGTCGCGGAATGCCGATCCGCCGCGGCCGAAATCTACCGTGATCCGGGTCTGCACCCAGGGATACGCCATTTCCTTGCCGGCGTGGTCTGGGGAGCAGCCACCCTTCGTCAGCAACGCCGCGCCGGCCGGGCGCCCCTTTCGCCGGCGTTCGACGTGATCAACGTATTCGACGGCGCTGTGGCTGGTGCATCGAATCAGCATTCGCCGACCCGACATCAAGGTTGATGTAGCGAATCATGGGACCGTTCGGTCCCGCTTTCGGTGGCGGCGCCGCTCGACGACCGCCTGATCGCGGACAGATCGGTCCGGTCACAACGAGGCATCCCCGCCGGACTGCGGCGAGGGTCGGGCCAGCGAATCGATCATGAGCCGCCAGCCGCCAGCCGCCAGCCGCCAGCCGCCAGCCGCCAGCCGCCTGCTGCCAGCCGCCTGCTGTCTGCTGTCTGCTGCCAGCCGCTGGCCGCCTGCTGCCAGCCGCCTGCTGTCTGCTGCCAGCCGCTGGCCGCCTGCTGCCAGCCGCTGGCCGCCTGCTGCCGGCGCCGGCCCGTGTCCGGTCGGCGCACACTTTCGCGGTTCGTATGCGCTGGTCAGAGTGATCGCACCGGCGCGGGAACACGACCGACGGGCCGTGATGCCCACCGGGCCCAGGGCGTCCGTGCCCGCGCACGACCGGCCACGGTGTGCCCGCACCGGGACGGAGCCGAGCCATCAGGCCGAGGACTTGCGTAACACCCGGCCCTTCACCAAGAAGAAGACTCTTGTTCTCGGCTGCCTGATCTCTTGCGGTCAATCCCTCGCGCGAGCGACCCGTCCAGCCGAGATCTTGGTGGATTTACCACCGGAAACGGTGGTAAATCCACCAAGATCGGCCGGGGCGGGGCTGGAAGGCGGACTTTCGTGTGGGGAATTGACCGCGAGCGGGCCAGCGGCCGAGAAGAAGTCTCGAAACGGTGGTAAATCCGCCAAGATCGGCCAGGGTGGGGCTGGAGAGCGGGCATTCGCGCGGGGAAATTGACCGCGAGTGGGCCGGCAGCGCAGAGGAAGACTCTTTCGCGGTGGTGAATCCTCCAAGATCTCGGGAGGTGGGGGCGTCCCCGCGAGGGATTGACCGCGAGCGGGCCCTAAGCCGCGAGCAGGACTCGAAACGGTGGTGTGGCGGTCGAGGCCCGGTGTGTGGAGGCGGGCATTCTGGCCGGCTGGGGAGTGGTGCCTGGTGTGGAGTCCCGGCTGGCCGGGGGAGTGCGGCCGAGTGTGAGAATGCGTGCCGGCGTTCGATCTTGGGCGGGCGACGGTGTGCGGCCGGAACCGGTGCTTCGGAGCCGGGCCTCGGAACCGGGTTCTCGGGGCGTGGACGGTGAGTGGCCGGCGGCCGGCCGCTGAGGTGTCGGTGGATGGGGGACGAGCGACGGTGTCGGTCAAGCGCAGGGTGGCGGGGGCGATTCTGCTGGTGGCGGCTCTGCTGGTGGTTCCGGGTTCGGCGGGTCCGGTCGTCAGTGACGTCTACCGCCACCTCGAGGATCCCCGGATGACCGGTGAGGGTCAGGAGGCGCCGCATGTGGACCTGCGCCCCTATGGGGATGTGGCCACCGCTGTCCGGGACGTCACCGATCACTCCGCCCCGTCGCCGTTCGTTCTCGGGCTCGACGGGGACTGGCGGATGGAGTTGTTCGACAAGCCGGAGGAGGTTCCGTCCGGGTTCGGCAGTGGGGACGTCGACACGTCCGGATGGCCGGTGGTCTCGGTGCCGCACACCTGGCAGTCCGATTTCATCGATCATCCGATGTTCCGCAACATTCCGGAGGAGATCTGGCCGGACGAGCCCCCGTTCGTGCCCAAGGACATCAACCCCACCGGCGCCTACGTACGGTCGTTCGAGGTCCCGCAGTCCTGGGACGGCGGCCGGATCGTGCTCCGGTTCGAGGGTGTGACAAGCGGATACTTCGTCTGGATCAACGGGGTTTACGTCGGGTACGACCAGGGCGGCTACACCCCGGCCGAGTTCGACGTCACCACCGAGCTGAACACAGGGCGCAACACGATCGCCGTACAGGTGCATCGGTGGGGTTCCGGGTCCTACCTGGAGGATTTCGATCAGTGGCGGTACAGCGGCATCTTCCGGGGCGTGTGGATGTACCGGACCGAACATGTGTATCTCCGTGACGCCTACATCACCACTGATCTCGATGAGGGCTATCGGGACGCCACCTTGACCGCCCGGGTCGACATCGGTGGCGCGGGGGCCGGGTACACCGTGCGGGGCACGCTGCGGGACGACGCCGGGAAGACCGTGGCCGTGGTCGGCGAGACCGTCGCCGAGCAGGGCCGGGTCACCTTGCGGACGGTGGTCCGGAATCCGGCGAAGTGGACGGCCGACGATCCGAACCTCTACTCGCTCGCCCTCGAACTGATCACCCCGGACGGCCGGGCCGCGCACGTCACCGCCCAGCCGGCCGGCTTCCGGGAGATCGAGATCCGGGACCGGCAGCTGCTGGTCAACGGGAAACGGATCCTGGTCAAGGGGGTGAACCGGGCGGAGACCGACCCGGACACCGGTCGGCACGTGAGCCGCCAGGCCCAGCGCGACGACGTCTTCCTGATGAAGAGACTGCACATCAACGCGGTACGGGCCAGTCACTATCCCTACGATCCCCACTTCTACGACCTGGCGAACAGGTACGGCCTGTGGATCGACGACGAGGTCGACATCGAGACCCACTCCCGGCAGGAGTGCCCAAAGGAGTGCCTGGCCGCCAAGCCGGAGTGGCGGGACGCGTTCGCCGACCGATTCCAGGCGATGATCGCCCGGGACAAGAACCATCCCAGCGTCCTGCTCTGGGACACCGGCAACGAGGCGGGACTGGGGGCCACCCATTACGCGCTGGCCGAGTGGGCGCGCGCCAACGAGCCGACCCGTCCGCTCTACCACCAGCCGAACCGGCCGGACGGGGACGCGCCGTTCGCCGATGTCAGCGGGCCGCGCTATCCGACCCCGGCCGATCTGGAGAAGAAGGTCCGGGCCGGGACGAAACCGATCATCATGGGCGAGTACGCGCACGCCATGGGCAACAGCATGGGCAACTTCGACCAGTTCTGGGCGATCGCGCGCCGGGAGCCGTCGATGCAGGGCGGGTTCATCTGGGACTGGGCCGAACAGGACCCGCGTCAACCGTTGATCACCACACCGGACTCGTCGGACAACCGGATCCAGGCGTTCCTGGTCGGCAAGCCGTCGACGGTCGACGGCCGGCGTGGCACGGCGGTCAGCCTGTCCAGTCTTGACGACTTCGTCGACGTGTATCGCGACGAACGGCTCGACCTGACCACGGCCGTCACCGTGGACGCCTGGGTCAGGCCGGGACAGTGGGCGGGCAGTCTGCCGATCGTCACCAAGGGTCAGGCGTACGCGCTGCAGATGCGTGACCGGAACACGCTGGAGTTCCGGGTCGGCGCCGGCAGGTCCGGTGCGGTCGCCGTCGACGTGCCCGGCGACTTCTACCGCGACTGGCACCGGGTGAGCGGAACCTACGACGGCACGCACCTGCGGTTGTACGTCGACGGCACCGAGGTCGCGGCGAAGAAGCGCACCGGACCGATCGATCCCGGACTCTACGAGGTCAACATCGGCCGCAACGCCGAGACCCAGCAGGACAACGTGACGGTACGGACGGGACGTGCCCTGGTCGACGACGTGCGGATCTACGGGCAGGCGCTGTCCGCGGAACAGCTCGCCGGTGACCCGTACCGGCAAGCGGTCCTGGCTCTTGATTTCGACCGTTTCGACCGGTCCGGGGACTTCCTCAGCCTCGGTCTGAGCCTGTCCGGCACCGACGGCATGGTCAGTTCGGACCGGGTGCTCCAGCCGGAGACCGAGGAGGTGGCGTGGGCGCATTCGCCGGTCCGGTTCCGGGCGGCCGACGCGAAGAAGGGCCGCATCACGGTGAGCAACGAGCAGACCGCCGGAACCCTGCGCCTGCGGCTGAACTGGTCGATGACCGAGATCGGGCAGACCCTCCGCAGCGGCAGCAGGGCGCTCACCCTGGCGCCGGGGCAGACCCTGCCGGTCGACGTCGGCGCGGCACCGGCCAATCCGCGGAACCGGGAACGGTGGCTCGATGTCGACGTCACCACCGTCGAGGACCTGCCCTGGGCGGAGAGCGGCTGGGTGTTCGCCCGGGAGCAGTTCCCGATCGGCGGCCGGGTGGTCCCGGGTATCCGGCCCGGCCCGGCGTCCGGTGGCGCGCCCACGGTCCGGACCGACGGCGATGTCGTCACTGTCAGTGGCCGTGGATGGAGTTACCGCTTCGCCGGCGGGGCGCTCACCTCGATGTCGGCCGACGGGCGGGAGCTGCTGACGGCCGGGCCGGAACTCGACGTCCACCGGGCGCCGATCAGCAACGAGACGTATCACTGGGGAACCCCCGACCGGATGATCTGGCACGAGGTCGGGCTCGACCGGCTGGTGACCACCGTCGACGACGTGCGGGCCGGCACGGAGGGACGGCAGGCGGTGATCACTGTGCGTAGTACCGCTGCCGCGCCGGGGCTGGCCGACGTGTTCGCGGTCGGGCAGACCCTGCGCTACCGCATCGACAACCGGGGGACCCTCACCCTCGACCACCAGGTCCGGCCGCGCGGGAGCCGGGCCGGTGACCTGCCGTTCCTGCCCCGGGTCGGGGTGCGGATGAGGGTGCCTGACGCACTCGACGAGTTCACCTGGTACGGCACCGGGCCGCACGAGACCTACAGCGACCGGCAGAGCGGATCAACCGTGGACGTGTGGAGCAGCGGTGTTGACGATCAATATGTGCCGTACGCCCGTCCTCAGGCCAACGGCAACCACACCGGAACCCGGTGGGCCGCCCTCACCGACGGTGACCGGGCCGGGCTGCTGGTCGGAGCCCCGGACGGTGAATCGCTGGACGTGAGCGTGAGCCGGTACGACGAGCTGGCCCGCGCCGAGTACGCGCATCAGCTCCCGTTCGTCCGCAACGACGGATGGATCACCCTGCACGCGGCCACCGGCGAGTCCGGGCTGGGGGAGACGCCGAACTGGGTGCTCGCCCCGTACCGGATGTCAGCGACCAGGAATCACGACTACTCGCTGATACTGCGTCCACTCCCGGGCGGGCGACCACCGGCGACGGCGAGCCCCGCCACCCGCTGACCGCGGTCAGCGGCAGACCGGGTGCCGTTCGGTGGCTCGATGCGGTCGAGCCGGCCGGTGTGTTTGTTTACGCTGATCACAGGCCGGCGCCCGGCAAGGTGTGATCATTTGTTTAGCGGCAACGGTCTCGTGGATACTTACCGGTCGGCGACGGGCGCCGGATGACTTCAGGGAGTGACGGCCGGTGGAGGGTTCGGATTCGGGGTGGGCGGCGACGCTGCACCGGATGTGGACCTCGGTGGGGCGGATCAGCGCCCGCGACGACCTGGCCGGGCTGATCCTCCCGCCGTTGCAGGCGCTCCCCGGCGTGATCGCGGTGTGGGGGCTGCGGCACCACCCGGTCGACGACACCGTCCTGGAGTACCGGTGGACCGGCATCCCCCTGGAGGGCGACCACCGCGACCTGGCCCACCGATGGGCGGCCGGCGCCTCACCGGAGCCGCGCACCATCGCGGCGGACGGGTTCGGGTTCGGGTTCGACCGGATCGGGGCCACCGCCGTCGTACAGGCCAGGTTCGATCTGTCCGGCGAGGCCGCCGGGACGATCATGGTGGCGGTCGGGGACGACGCCGACATCGGCTGGGTGAGCGTCTGCCTCGGGCAGGTCATCGAGGTCACCCGGGAGGCGATCCGGCTGCTCGGGGTGCGGCGCGCCGAACGCGCGCAGCAGACCCGCGACGCCCTGCTCGCCGAGGCGTCACTGCAGATGGACGCGGTCCTGGACACCAAGCAGACCATGCAGCGGGTGCCCCGGATGGCGGTCCCGGCGATCGCCGAGGGCTGCCTGGTCTACGTCTGCGAGGACGGCAAACCGGTGCTGCGCAGCTCGGTGCACGTCGACATGCGCCGGCTCAACGGCCTGCTCCGCGATCCGGAGGTGCGCGACCATCTGGCCCACCTGGTGAACCATGCCGTCCAGGGCGCGGACATCCCGGCGGCCGACACCGGGCTGCTCGCCACCCGTACCGTCAATCTCCAGGTCCTGAAGGCCCGCGGTGAGGTGGTCGGAACCCTGGTCTTCCTCTTCGACCGGGACGACTCGTCGGTCCCGCCGGTGTCGTTCCTGCGGGACCTGGCGTCCCGGGCGGCCCTGGCGATCGACAACAGCACCCGGTACGAGCGGCGCCGCCGCGACGTGGTCACCATGCAGCAGCATCTGCTGCCGACCCGGCTGCCGGACGTCGACGGCCTGTCGGTGGCCGCCTCCTACCTGGTCGGCGACCGGATCCTGGAGGTCGGCGGCGACTTCTACGACCTGGTGCTCTGTGACGACGGCAGCGTGGCCGCGATCATCGGGGACGTCTGCGGGCGCGGGGTGGACGCGGCCGCCCTGACCGGCATGGCCCGGCACACCATCGCCGCCCTGCTGCAGGAGGGCGCGTCGCCGGCACGGGCGATGAGCCGGCTGAACACCCGGCTGCGGCTGGACGGTTCGTGGCGGTTCGTCACCGGTGGGGTGGCCCGGTTGCAGCGGCACGACGGCGGCCTGGCGGTGGAATGGACGTCGGCCGGGCATCCGGCGCCGGTGCTGCTGCGACGGGACGGCCCGGTGGAACGGGTCGCCGGTGGCGGCACCGCGCTCGGCATCCTGGCCGACCCGCGGATCGCCCGCTCCGAGACGTTCCTGGCGCCCGGCGACACGCTGTTCATCTTCACCGACGGGCTCACCGAGAGCCGGGACTCCGCCGGAACCATGTTCGAGGAGGTCGCTCTGGGGCAAACCCTGGAACGGCTCCGAGGTCTGCCGGTGGACGTGCTGGCCCACGAGCTGAGCAGGGCGGCCGCCTCCTATTCGGGTTCCGGCGCCGACGACATCGCCGTTCTGGCGATCCATGCCGAGGAGAAACACCCATGAGCCTCCGGGCCACCGATCTGGTCTTCGTGGTGGAGGACTCCGACGAGGACGTGGAGGCGATCGAGCGGGCGATCAGCCGATCACATCCGGACGTACGCCTGGAGTTCTTCCGGTCCGGTGGTGCCGTGCTGTCCCGGCTGGCCGAGGAGCGGGAGCTGCCCTGGCTGGCGCTCGTCGATCTGAACATGCCCGGGGAGAGCGGCCTGGACGTGGTCCGGGCGATCCGCGCCGACCGGGCCCTGGACGCTCTGACGGTGGTGGTGTTCACCTCGTCGGAGGACCAGGGCGAGGCGGACGCCTGCTATGCCGCCGGCGCCGACTCCTACATCTACAAACCGATCAACTTCGCGCTGTTCCAGAGCGTGCTCAGCCAGACCCTGGACTACTGGAGGTCGCGGCCGGCCGGGAACGACGCCCGGATCGTGGTGCCGCCGCCGGGGGACTCCTCCGCCCACACCTGACCACCGTGCCGTTCCACCACCCGGCGCACGATGGCCAGCCCGGCGCCGGCGCCCTCGTAGCCGTTGCCGGCCGGGTGCAGCCGCCGGAACAGCTGGAACGCCTGCTCCCGCAGATGTGCCGGTATGCCGACCCCGTTGTCCTGGACCATCAGGTCCGGGCCGCCGCTCACGGTGACCCGGCGCGGGCCGTCGGCTCGCGCGTACTTCGCCGCGTTGACCAGCAGGTTCACCAGCACCTGGTCGAACAGCACCGGATCGGCGGAGACCGTCAGGTCGCGCTCCGGCAGTTGCACGGACACCCCGGCCTCACGCAGCCGCGGCCCGGCCACCACCATCGCCCGCAGCACCGCCTCGCGCAGATCCAGGTCGGCCCGGTGCAACTCGGTCCGGCCCAGCCGGGAGTAGTAGAGCAGTGAGTTGAGCAGCTCGTCCATCCGCTCGGCCAGCCGCTGGATGGAGGCCAGCCGGCGGGCCGTCACCGGGTCCATGCCGTCGGCGGCGTCCTCGGCGATGAACGTGGCGGTGTTCGCGATCCCGCGCAGCGGCTCCTTCAGATCGTGCGCGGCCGCGTGCGCGAACGAGTCCAGGTCGACGTTGCTGCGGCTCAACTCGACGTTCAGCGCGGACAGCCGGCGGGCGTGGGCGACGGCGATCCCGACGACCGTACGGCCGAGTTCGATCGCCATCGCCAGATCCGTCGCCGACCAGGGCATCGCCCGGCCCCGCACCGACGCCAGGAACACCGCGGTCGAACCGCGCGGGGTCAGCCGGCTGCCGTGCGGGCCCAGCTTGACCGGCTCCTCCGGGTCGGTGGCCCAGCGTCGCGACACCGACCGCTCACCGCGCAGCCACACGATGCAGTCGCCGTCGGCACCGGTCGGCAGCACCAGCACCCCGGCCACCGAGGGGACGGCGGCCGCCATGCCGGGGACGTCCTCGGCCAGCCGGTCGGTGTGCCACACCTCGCCGAGCGAGGGCACCGGCAGCGCGGCCAGCAGCGCGGCCACCTGCTCCCGGCCCGGATCGGCGCCGTGCACCACTACGTCGTCACCGCCGCGGACCACCACCGTGTCACACGGGATCAGGCCGAGCAGCCCGTCCGGGTCCATCGGCCAGGAACCGGCCGGACCCTCGGTGTAGCCCTCCAACAGCCGGGAGATCACCCCTCGGGAGCGGTCCCGGGCACCCGAGTCGTCACGTTCGCGCAGCGCCGCCAGGTGCAGCGACAGCGCCACCCCGAAGAACTCGCAGGCGGCCCGGACCTGCGGGCCCAGCGTGGTGACCTCCCGGCCGTGGCAGGCGATCAAGCCCCACAGCCGGCCGCCGGACAGCAGCGACACCGACATCGACGACTTGACGCCGATGTTGCGCAGGTACTCGATATGGAACGGCGACACCGTCCGCAACACCGACATCGACAGGTCGAGAGGTTCGCCGGTCTCCGGCAGCACCGGTGGCGACAGCCGGGCCGTCTCGTCGTCGACGTCGGCGATCACCCGGATCCAGTTGCGCTCGTAGAGCAGCCGTGCCTGCGGCGGGATGTCGGTGGACGGGAACCACAGGCCCAGCCACGGCTCCCAGCCGTCCGCGACGTCCTCGGCGATCACCTCGCCGGGCCCGGCGTGGCTCTCGAACCGGTAGGCGACCACCCGGTCGTACCCGGTGATCGCCCGGATCTCCCGCACCGCCGCCTGGCAGGCCTGCAACACGGTGCCGGCCATCTGCAGGCGCATCAGCGCCTGCCGGACCGGGGTGAAGATCGCGGTGAAGTCCTGCGCCGAACCGGGCGGCTCGAACTCCAGCACCAGCATGCCGCCGGACCGGTGCACCGTCACGTCGAACAGGTCACCGGACGTGGTCCGCACCGGCATCATCGCGGTCGGCCCGGTGTCCGCGCCGGTCAGCTCCTCCAGCGCGGACATCTGGGCGTCGTCGATCAACCGGGACACCGGGACACCGGACAGGCCGGTCATGCCCAGCATCCGCTCGGCGTTCTCGCTGATCACCGCGATCCGGCCGGACCGGACGGCGATCAGGGCCCCGTACGACTGGACCCCGCCCAGCAGGTGGATGGGCTCCTGCACACACGCGGTCAGGTCGAAGCCGCCCCCGACCTCACGTTCCGCGGCGGCGACGCGTTCCGGCAGCCAGGACGTCTGATCGGTCACGCCGAGATCTTACGGCGACTGCACCATGAAGGTGCTCTCGCCGTCGAACGAGTCCCCCTCGGGCTTGTCGATGAAGAGCGAATCATCGCCACGGTGATGGACCCGGAAGTCCGGATAGTTCTTGGACCGCAGCCGGATCGTGCCCGCCTCGGTGCCGGACTCCTGACAGAAGGTGGCGTCGGCCCGGAACAGGTCGGACTCGTCGGAGGCGTCGAAACGCAGCCGGTAGTCGAAGTGCCGCAGGAACCGCCCGTCGGACAGCTGGAAGGAGAAGCACGCCTCGTCGTCGAGCCCGGCCACCACGGTCAGCGGCGCCGGATCGGCCGGGGACATCTTGGCGAAGTCCTCGCTGACCGTCAGATAGGTGTTCTCGTCGTCGAGCGGCGACAGCAGCCACTGCCCGGTGGCCAGCTGCGGGCGGGCCGGCTCGGTCGCGGAGGGCCCGGCGGCGGCCGGGGTGGTCGGCCCGCCCGTGGCGGTCGCCGCGACGGCCGGTGTCTTGTCCCCGCTGATGCTGCTCCACGCGACCCATGCCAGCAGGAGCACGGCGACACCGCCGGCCCCGACGATGACCGGCACGGCCCGGGGCAGGCCGGAGGCGGGTGGGGGCGGGCCGGCGTCCACACCGCCGCGGCCGTAGACGGTGCCGGCGGGGCGCCCTGGTCCGGGTGCCTGGTCGGTCATCGGTATCGCTCCTTTCGAACCCTTCGGCCGGAAAGGCTACCTGCCGGCCTCCACGCGCCGGGCATGGTGTCCGGCCCCGTCCTCGCGGGTGGCGTCCGGATCCGGGGCCGTCGGATCGTCACCAGGGGGCGGACCTCGACCCGGCCGCCGGTGACCGCTCGAACAGCAGGATCACGAACTGTGGCAACGCGGTGCGCCACACCGGTGCGGCGGTCACCCTGGTCACCGCGATTCTGCTGGGTTTGTTGCTGATCGGGCCGCTCATCGGTGACAACGCCGCCCGGCTGATCGGGGTCACTCCGGGCGCCGCCCTGCAGAGACTCGCCGGTGTCGCGCCGCAGGACGGGCCGGGCGCGTGGCCGACGGTGGCGCTGGCCGTGGCCTACAGCCTGCTCCTGCCCGGTGGGTCGGCCGTCCTCCCGCGGCAGCGCGATGTCTGACCGTGGCCCGCCTCGTTCGCCCGGGGCGAGTCCCGGGCGAACGAGGCGAGTGGCGCTCAGGACCGGGGATAACGGAACCCACCCGGGACCGTCCCTGTCCCGTTCAGGTCCTCTCCCCGCGCCTCGGTGCCCGGTCCGGATTCGGTGGGCACCGGGACGCCGGCGCAACCGTCGTCGACGGTGCCGGTGTGGAAGTAGGTGATCACGTCGTCCGAGCAGGCCGGGACCTGCAGGACCGAGCCGTGGACATCGTCGTCGACGGTGTAGACGTGACCGCCGACCGCCGCCTTCGTGTCGAGGGTCCACTCGTACGGCGAAGGGGTCTCGAATCGGTGTCCGGACAGGACCAGCGAGCTCTTCCCGGGGCGCAACCGCACCGTCTGGACCGGAAGTGGCCAGCCGGCACAACCGGCGTTGAAGTCCTGCGCCCGGCCGGTCAGCGGGTTGACCTTCAGACGCCGCTGGAAGGCCTTCCAAGCCGCGTCGAAACCGAGGCGGCTCGGGTCCTCGTTGCAGAAAGCGGCCCGGTTCATCGTCCGGTTGCTCTGCTCCGGCAGGTCGGCCGGGGGCTCGGCCGGCGGTTCGGGCGAGTCCGGTGGGCTGACCACCTCCTTGACGGTGGGCGGTGCGGCCGGGCCGGTCGCCTCCCGCGACTCCTTCAGCACCTGGGCGGCCACCGGCCAGATCGAGGCGTCCTGGATCATGGCCACCGCGATGAACGAGCCGTCCAGGGCGATCGGCAGATCGGTGAAACGGCGCGGGTTCGTGTCGTAATCGGTGCTCAGCGTGATGATCGTCGCCTGGACCCGCTCCGGTGTGTCACCCAGGCCGAACCGGTCGTCGCGTTCGGCGATCCAGGCCGTCATCCGCCGGGCGTTGCGTTCGGCGGCCGCCGCCCGGCCGTCCTGGAACGCGACGACGCTGAAATCCGGGATCGCCACACTGTCCAGGAACATCCGGCCGACCGTGCCGGGGAACAGGTCGCGGTGCACCACCCCCAGCCACGTGCCCCAGGAGACGCCGAGGAGGTTGAGCTTCCGCTCGCCCAGGCCGGCACGGATCCGATCCAGGTCACGGGCCACGTCGGCGGTGGTGAGCCGGGACAGGAAGGCCGGATCCGACCGGCCGCAGGCGTTGGTGTCCCGCACCTGTGCGGCGTACCGCTGCCGGGCCGCCTCCTTCGTGACCGGGCCCAGCGTGTCCGGGGCGTCCGGGCCGTCCGGGCAATTCACGCTGGTGCTGTAACCGACACCGCGCGGATCGAAGCCGATCAGGTCGTAACGGTCGTTCAGCCCGTCGGCGGTGCCCATCGTCATGAGCTGGACCGGCATCAGGTAACCACTGCCGCCCGGACCGCCCGGGTTCAGGGCGATACCGCCCAGCCGGTGTGCCCGGTCGGTGGCCGGGAGACGGGTCAGCGCGACGGTGATCTGCCGGCCCCGGGGCTTGCCGTGGTCCAGCGGGACACCGATGGTTCCGCACTCCAGACGGTGCAGGAGCTGCTCGAACCGGTCCCGGCGATCGGGCGGCACCATCATCGACAGGGCATCGTCGGAGTAGTCGGGGCACGGCTGCCAGGTGATCGCCGAGGACGTCCGGGGCGCTGCCTGAACGGGCGTGGCGGCGGCCAGTGCCGTCATCACCACCGCCATTGCTATCGGTGCGGATCGATTCATGGGGTCATCCTGTGGCGTACGGGGCGATGCCCGCGTCTGCCGTGAGAGGTATCCGGCGGGCGTCGGGGATACCTCTCGCGACGGATTCGGGGGACGGTGTGCGGGTCGTACGCTCACGGGATCATGGCAGCGCATCTTGTGGACAGAGCCCGGGAGTGGGCGCGGCGGCCGGCCGTGCGGGACGCCGGTCTGGCGGTCGCCCTGCTGCTGCTCTGCGCGCTGGTCAACGGCAGCGACGAGAGTCTGGCCGGGACGCTCGGGGCGCTGTGGTGGGTGGGGACGGTGGCGGCCACCCTCGCGGTCGCCCTCCGGCGGCGGTGGCCGGCCGTGATGCTGGCCGTCTGCTGCGGTGCGGCGATCATCCATCTCACCGACTCGATGCCGCTCACGGTCATCGACCTGAGTGTGCCGATCCTGCTGTATACGGTGGCTGTGCGATATGGCTGGGCCCGCTCGCTGGGGGTGCTCGCCGTTCTGCTCGTTCTCGCGGTGGGGTCCAGCTCGTTCGCGGTGCTCAAGGCTCGGCCGGCGGTGGGGTCCGGAGCGGAGTTCCGGCCAGATCCGGATCGTCCGGTGTCGCCGGTTCCCACCGGTTCCGCCGTTCCTGCCGGTCCCGGAAGGGAAGAGCAACCGGCCGGGCCGGGTGGAGACGCGGCAGAGGTCCCGGATGGCTCGAATCCGGGCGTCGGGCTTCCGGGTGGTGTGGGCCCGGGTGCCGGGCTTCCGGATGGTGAGGGGCCGGACGTTGGGCTTCCGGACCGAGTGGGACGGGGCGTTGGGCTTCCGGATGGTGAGGGGCCGGGCGTTGGGCTTCCGGATGGCCGGAATTCGGGCTTCGGACTTCCCGGAGGCGGGATTCCGGGGGCCGGGCCGATGGATGCTCCGCCGCCCGGGCCGCAGCCCGGCGGGTTTCCGGGCGAACTCGCCGGGGAGAGCTGGGTCATCGCCTGGAACGATCTGCCGGGGCTGGTGCTGACGCTGATCGCCGCCTGGGCGCTGGGGGCCTGGACCCGCAGCCGGCGTGCCCACCTGGCCGAGCTTCGCGCGCGAGCCGTGGACCGGGAGCGGGAGCGGGAGCAGCAGGCGGTGCTGGCGGTGGCCGCCGAGCGCGGCCGGATCAGCCGGGAGCTCCACGACGTCGTCGCCCACGGGCTGTCCGTCATGGTGATCCAGGCGCAGGGTGGGGCCGCGGCGCTGGACAACCGGCCGGACGACACCCGGGCGGCCCTGGAAGCGATCATCAAGACCGGGCGGGCCTCACTCGCCGACATGCGGCGGGTGCTGGCCACCGTCGGCGAGGTCGACGACACCTGGCATCCACAGCCCGGCCTGGCGATGCTGCCGGGACTGCTCGACCAGGTGCGGGAGGCGGGGACACCGGTTCGGCTGCGTGTCGAGGGCATCCCGGTGGAGTCGCCGTCCGCGGTGGATCTGACCGCGTACCGGATCGTCCAGGAGGCCCTGACCAACACCATGAAACACGCGGGTCCCGGAGCGGGCGCCGAGGTGACCGTGGTCCACACCGGCGCGACACTCCGCATCATGGTCCGCGACGACGGGTCGGGTGGTGGGCCCGGCGACGGAAACGGGGCGGGGCTGCGTGGGATGCGCGAACGGGTGAGACTGCTCGGCGGGCGGTGCGACGCCGGGCCAGGGGTGCGGGGCGGGTTCGTGGTGCGGGCCGAGCTTCCGGTCACCGGCCGATCCGAGCCGGCCGGTAGCGAGTCGCTCGATGTCGAGCCGTCCGTTATCGAGCCGCTTGATGATGCCGAGCCGTTTGGTGCCGAGCCGTCCGGCGTCGAGCCGCTTGGTGTCGAGCCGCTTGGTGTCGAGCCGCTTGGTGTCGAGCCGCTTGGTGTCGAGCCGCTTGGTGTCGAGGCGTCCGGTGTCGAGTCTTCTGGGGAGTCGCGGTCATGATCAAGGTGTTGCTGGCTGATGATCAGGCGCTGGTTCGGACCGGGTTTCGGATGATTCTGGAGAACGCGCCGGACATGCGGGTGGTCGGTGAGGCGGCGGATGGGGAGCAAGCCGCCCGGGCCGCCCTGGAGACCGGGCCGGATGTGGTGCTGATGGATGTTCGGATGCCGGAGGTCGACGGGGTCGAGGCCACCCGGCGGATCTGTGCGGGTGACGGTGACGGGCGGATCCGGGTGCTGATTCTGACCACGTTCGATTTGGATGAGTATGTGTATGCGGCGCTTCGGGCGGGGGCCAGTGGATTCCTGCTGAAGGACACGCTCGCACCGGATCTGCTGTCGGCCATCCGGGTGGTGGTCCGTGGTGAGGCGGTGGTGGCACCGAGCGTGACACGACGGCTGTTGGACCGGTATGTGCCCGTGGGGGAGCGGCCGGGTGGAGTGGTTCCGGGGGTTCGGGGGTCAGGGGCCGGGCCAGGGCCGAGATCGGCCGGGTCCGGAGTATCCGGAGTGTCGGGTGATGCCGGATCGGGGCCAGCCGGGGCGGGATCAGCCGGACTGAGACCAGCCGGACTGGGATCAGCCGGACTGGGGCCAGCCGGACTGGGATCAGCCGGACTGGGGCCAGCCGGACCGGGACCAGTGGGGCTGGGGCCAGCCGGGGTGGGTTCGGCAGGGGTGGGTTCGGCAGGGGTGGGTTCGGCCGGATGGGGTTCGGCGGGACCGGGGGCGGTCGGGGCTGGGGCGGAGATGGAAGCGCTCACCGAGCGGGAGCGTGAGGTGCTCGGGCTGATGGCTCGGGGGCTGTCCAACTCGGAGATCGCGGGGCGGCTCTACCTGTCCGAGGGCACCGTCAAGACCCATGTCAGCCGGGTGCTGGGCAAGCTCGCTCTGCGGGACCGGGTGCAGGCGGTGGTGTACGCGTATGAGAGTGGGCTTATTCGGGCCGGGCTACTCGGGGAGCCGTGGTGACGGCTCCCCGAGCGACTATGAGCGACTATGAGCAACTGTGAGAAAATATGAGCGACTATGGGCGATTTGAGTCGCTGTTAGTAATTCTTAAATGCTATGGACAGAGGGTCAGCGGACGGTCTGCTTGATCTTGGCAACGCCCGTGGTGACCAGGGTGTTCAGGGCGGCGGTGTCGGTTGCCTCGGCGGTGAAGGTGGCCAGCACCTCACCGTGCGCCACCGCCACCGTGACGGCCTTGACCGCGGGCTCCTTGGGCTCCTGGACGGTCGTCATGAAACCGATCGAGGTCGCGCCGGCCGCTGCGGGGGCCTGCCACTTGGAGTAGGTCACGTTCTTGGTCATGGTCGGGCAGCGGTCCAGGATGGTCTGCTGGCGCTTGATGTGGTCGGCGGCGGCCTTCGCGCCGATCGCGTTGATCGACTCGGTGATGAGGTTGCCGTCCTTGCCTCCCTTCTGGAAGGAGACGCTCACCGAACCGCCGGGCGCGTCGGTGAACGCCGCGGTGGTGGGCTTGCACGGGTCGGCCGTGGGCGGCGGGGTGACGGTGCGGGCCAGAACCCGGCGGCTGTGGAAGGAGAACCCGGCCGGGGCCTGCGCCGGGGCGAGAAGAGCCCTCTCCAGTTGATCCACCGTCGGGGCGGCGGACGCGGGCGATCCCGTCAATGCGGTCAATGCGATGGTCGGCATGGTCAACGCGATCGACAGAACGGCTGCGATTCGTTTACTCATGCCGCCACCGTAGGCGCGATTGGTCCGGTTTGTCCAAGAAAGCGCCGATCGTCACCCGACATGAGGAAAAGCCCCCGATCAGGTTTGACCGGGGGCTGAACCACGAGGAGGTCTTGAGGAGGGACCGTGCGGGATCAGTGCTTGCGGCGCCACGTGCCGGCGACGATGCCGACACCCAGCGCGGCCAGGCCGATCTGCAGGGCGATCTCGATCCAGTCGATGCCCCTGGTGTCGTCGACGCCCAGGAGGGCGGCGATGAACGTGCCGATGACCGCCGCCACCACACCGATCAGCAGGGTCACCCAGATCGGGATCTTCTGCTTGCCGGGGACCACCAGACGGCCCAGCGCGCCGATGACCAGGCCGAACAGGATGGCGGTGAAGAATCCGGTGACTTCCACGTCTGCTCCTCAAGGGTTGAACCTGAGGTCCGGGTTCCCGAACGGGTGGACCCGCCAAACGTGACGGACGTCAAATCAGGGCCGGATCAGGGTAGGCCGGACAGGCTCTTGCGCTGGCGTGCGCCGGCCACCAGGTTGACCACGCCCAGGACCGTCGCGCCGATCGTCGCGTACAGGGTCAGGGTCAGCAGTGGGGTCCCGAGTGGCGCGTCCGGGAAGTACAGCACCCGCCTCAGCAGCGTGGCCCCGGCGCCCGGTGGAAGTGCCTGGCCGAAGTCGTGCCAGAACACCGGCATCAGCGGCAGAGCGGTGGCGGCCCCGCTGATCGGGGCGCCGATCAGGAAGTACAGCAGGCCGCCCACCGCGCCGCCGGCCGCCCCGACCAGGGACACCAGCGCGCTCGTCGACGCGGTCGCGGCCAGGTTGATCAACGCGAGGCCGAGGGTGAGGTGGACGAAGTCGACATGTGACCCGACCCCGAAGGCGCGGGCCAGGCCGGCTACTCCGGCGCCCACGCACAGCGCGTACAGGACGAGGAACAGCAACGGCAGCTCGCCGCGCCCCCAGTTCGCGCGATAGCGCGGCACCAGCCGGCCCAGCCCCATCGACCCGATCGTGCCGCCCAGGATCACCACCTGCAGCATCACACCCAGTCCACCACCTGCCGAATCCCCGGACGGCAGGGGAGTGGCCTCGGTGACCGCCGGTGTCGTGGTGCCCGCGAACGCCTGGGTGACCAGCCCGGTGAGGGTGGCCGCCACCTGCGGCGAGGCGGCCGTCGACTTGATCAGTTCGACGCCCGTGCCGGTGACGATCAGGGTGCCGTAGACGTCCAGGCGACCGATCGCGGTCAGTGCGGACTCCCGGCTGTCGTACGTGGTGAACTCCAGCGCGTCGCCGGCCCGCGCGGCGAGGGTCTCGCGGGTGCTGTCCGGGCCGACGTAGCCGAGCGGGATCCGATGCGGAGCCGGCGCGTGCGAGATGCTGAGCAGCGTCGCGCCGAGCAGCGCCACCACACTCACCCCGAGGACGGCGAGCACCAGGGCCCGTACCCAGAAATGGTGTTCGCGTTTCCGCTCCTCGGCGGCCGGCAGCTCCGCCTCGGTCTCCATGAGGATGATGTTTGCAGACCAGGCGAGAACATTTCGGTTATTGGTGAGGAAGTGGGTTGTCGACGCGTATCCCGATCGTGGTGACCGGGTAGTGAAGCCCACCGCCCGAAGACACGTATGGCGCTCACCCGAACCGGGTGAGCGCCATACGGCGTACCAGAAGGATCAGGAACGGAAGACGTCCTTGATCTTCTCGCCGGCCTGCTTGAGGTTCGCGGAGCGCTGGTCGGTCTTGCCCTCGGCCTCCAGGCGCTCGTCGTCGGTGGCCTTGCCCACGCCCTCCTTGACCTTGCCGCCGACCTCTTCGGTCTTGTTGTCCAGCTTGTCGTCGAACGACATCAGACACCTCCACGTCTCATCTGTACGTGTCAGTACCCGTCGTCCCCGGTCCCAATCAGGCGGGCCCGCAGCGATTCCTGCTCGGCGTCGGTCAGGCCGGCCTGTCGCAGGCGTTCCACCAGGCCGGACGCGAACAGCTCGGTCATCACAGCCGCCACAGTCGTCCCCTGGAGGCCAAGCCGTTCGGCCACCGGGTCGCGGTCGTCGCCGAAGTGGAGTTTCAGGCGTTCACCACTGAGCGCGTAGTCCTCGGCCACCGCCTCCGGGCCGACCCCGGCAAGGGCCAGGAACAGCAGCGACAGCAGGCCGGTGCGGTCCCGCCCGATCCCGCAGTGCACCACCACGCCACCCGGCCCGGCCGAGGCGACCGCCCGCAGCGCGGTCACACACCGGTCCGCCTTGTGATCGAGGAACGGCCGGTAGTAGAGCGGGGTGCCGTCCACGTCGTCGTCGATGATCCGGTCCCAGAAGGCGCTGTCGGCGTTGTCGTCCAGGGGCACGGACACGACCTCGATGCCGTCGGGGCGCACCGCATCGGGCGAACGTTCGTCGTCCTCGCGCAGGTCGATGACCGTTCTCACCCCGTACGCGATCAGTCTGGCCCATCCCTCCGGCGTCAGCCGGTCCAGACTGCCGGCCCGGACCACCGCGCCGAACCTGGTGTGCCGCCCACCCGTGGTCGGCAGTCCGCCCAGGTCACGGACGTTGTGGCAGCCGTCCCAGTCCAGATGCCGGGTCATTCGCGGGTGATCGCCATCGTGCCCAGGCCGGCTTCGGCGTCGATGTCGAGTCCGGGCCGGTCGCTGAGATCGCCGAAGGTGATCGCCCGGCCCTCGCCGACGCCGCCCTTCTCCTCGCCGTAGACGCTGACGTCTCCGGCCCCGCTGGTGAACGCGATCAGCACCGGCACCTCACCGGCCGTGTTGATCCTCCATTCGGCGACCCCGCCGGCCATCAGGATCGGCAGGGTGCCGTCCAGGTTGCCGAGGGTGATGTCGATGCGTTGCGCTCCGCCGATCAGGTCGATGTCGCTGACCGTGCCGGCGCCCATGTCGAACGAGGCCTTCCGCACGCCGCCGGTCATCCGCAGCCGCCACACCACGTCCTTGCTGAGGACGACGTCGACCCGGCCGGAGCCTTTGTCGGAACCGTCCGGTCTGGCACGGACCTTGAGGGAGCCGTCGTCGAATCTGGTGTCGACGTCCAGTCCGGAGTTCTTCGGAGTGGTGACCTGGAAGTTCTCTCCGTCCAGGTCGGCGGTCCGGACGGTCAGTTCGGTGACACCGTTGACCAGGTCGAACGCGCCGACGGTCAGCGGGGGAGCGGGCGGGGTGGTGGGCGCGGCACTGGGGGTCGCGGCACTGGGCGCTGCCGTACTGGGCGCGGCCGCACTCGGAGGGGCCTCGGCCGCCTCCTGCGGTGCCGGCGGATCGTCCTGCGGACGGAACACGAACAGTGTTCCGACGGCGACGGCCCCGGCGAGCAGCCCCACCAGGATCGCCGGCCGGCCTCGGCGACCGGGCGGCTCCGGCGGCGGCTCGAACTCGGCGGGCGGCAGCAGCGGAGGCGGCGGCGCGCCGGTGACCCGCCGTCGGCTGGGGGCGTCCGGCCAGTAGTCGGCGATGTTCGGCAGCCCGGCCGGGGCACCGCCACCGCCGGTATCCGGTTCCGACCCGGCCACCGGTTCCGCATGCCCCGGCACGTATCCCGCTATCCGCAGCCGTGGGCGCTCACCGTCGGCGCCGTTGCGCTCCGCCACACCAGACTCCCGCTGACCCGCTCGTTGTCATTCCCCGTGCAAGATACGGACACGGTGAGTGGAGGGTTCAATCGGGCGACGAAATGATGACCGAGCGTCGCCGGGACCTGTCGACCCCGATCAGCAGCGCCCCGATCAGCAGGAACCCGGCCGCCAGCAGCAGGATCCACAGACCCACCCCGGACCAGCCCTGGTACGTGGGATCCAGGAACCG
This sequence comes from Actinoplanes sp. G11-F43, assembly GCF_050589265.1. Taxonomy (NCBI): domain Bacteria; kingdom Bacillati; phylum Actinomycetota; class Actinomycetes; order Micromonosporales; family Micromonosporaceae; genus Actinoplanes; species Actinoplanes sp. G11-F43. The sequence continues at coordinate 216,882 of NZ_JBNZCE010000012.1, read as the reverse complement.
GTACGGGTAGCGGAATCCGAGCGCTCCCCGTAGCAGAGCGATCGCCGCGTACCCCAGAGGGAACAGTGTCCACGCGAACAGGTCCGGCCAGCGGGTCGTCCCGAACGGCCGGAACACCGCCCAGTCGGCCAGCACCATCGCCGGCAGCACATAGTGCACCAGGAACGAGGAGATCTCCCCGGCGTCCCCGGCGAACACGCCCGGTAGCGGACTGCGCCCACCGGCCAGCACGAAGTGCAGCACCACACCGCTGAGCAGCACCCAGGACAGCACCGCCGCCCGCAGCCGGGGTGCCGCCGCCTCGACGGTGACGCGCCGGTGCATCCAGTAGAGGACCCCGGCGTAGTAGACGATCACCGCGATCGAACTCTGCGTGGTGTAGGCGACGATGCCGTAGTCCGCGGTGTAGAGCCCGGACACTCCGGCCACCACGATCGACAGTCGCCACCACCACTGCGGACTGGCATGAATCCCCATGCCTGGTTCAACGTCGCCGGCCCGCCGAACGGTTCACCAAACTCCGAGCGACACACACGTTTCGTAGGGTAACGAGTTGTACGTCACACGCTGTCACGTAAACCCGATTTGTCCGTCCAGGGAAGGATAAAGTCTCTTCCTCGTGCCCCTCTCCCGCTCCCGTCTGGCCCTGGTGTTCGGTGCCGTCGTCGTGATCCTGGTCGCGGTCAACGTCGCCAACAAATACGGCCCGCCCGGCACCGGCCTGGTCGCCGGTCCACTGGTCGCACTGGTCCTGGTCCTGATCGGCCGCCGCTCCGGCCTGACCTGGCACGACCTGGGCCTGTCCCGCCGCACACTGGTCCCCGGCCTGCGATACGCGCTCGGCGCGGTGCTGCTGGTAGCCGTCGTCTACGCGATCGGCGCGGCGTTGCCGTTCACCCGCCCCGCCTTCCAGGACGTCCGTTACCACCTGCATCTGGGCGCCGCGCTGACCACCGCGTTCGTGGTGGTTCCGCTGGGCACCGTGCTGCTGGAGGAGGTGGCGTTCCGCGGCGTCCTGATGGGCCTGGTCAACCGTCATCGCGGCGCGGTCTGGGCGAGCATCACGTCCTCGGTCCTGTTCGGCCTCTGGCACATCCTCCCGTCACTGCGCCTGAACCGCGTCAACGGTGCGGTCGGCGCCACCGTCGGCACCGGCCTGACCGGCCAGATCCTGGCGGTCACCGCCGCCGTCGCCTTCACCGCGCTCGCCGGCCTCCTGCTCTGCGAGTTGCGCCGCCGCAGCGGCAGCCTCCTGGCCGCCGTCGGCCTGCACTGGGCCACCAACGGCCTGGGCCTGCTGATCACCGCCGGCCTGGCCGCCACCCAACTGGCATAGATCAAACCCTTCTGCCGGTACGCCCGTCGGCTCCACGGAGATCGGGTCGCTGGATGTCGTCCACGCGAGCTGGGCGTCCCCGCCGGGCCGCCCGGCGACCGCCGGGCGAATGCGACGGTCACCGTCATTTCGTGTGCCGACTTGCGGCTCGAATCGAGCCGCAAGTCGGCACACGTTTTTGGCCTACCTGTATCACTATCGATAGTGATACAGTTCCGATGTGGACATGACGAGTGACCGCTGGGCCGAACTGGCGCTGCATCCGGTGCGCTTCCGGATCCTGCGAGCCGTGGCGGGCTCCCGGCTGACCACGCACGACCTGGTGGCCCTGCTGCCGGACGTGCCGCACGCCACGCTCTACCGGCAGGTCGCCACCCTGGTCAAAGCCGGTCTGATCGAGGTGGCCGAGGAGCGCCGGGTGCGCGGCGCGGTCGAGCGGGTCTACCGGCTGCCCGCCCACGGCGCGACCCTGTCGCCGGAGGCGCTGGCCGCCGCGACACCCGAGGACCACTCGCGATACTTCACCGCGTTCGTGTCCAGCCTGCTGTCCGACTTCTCCCGTTATATCGCCCGTGACCACGTCGACTTCGCCGCCGACGGCGCCGGCTACCAGCAGATCCTGCTGCACCTGAGCGACGCCGAGCTGGCGGCGTTCGCCACCGATCTCAACCGTCTGATCGCACCACTGCTCGGCCACGCGCCCCGCGCGGACCGGGTGCCCCGTCTGATGGCCACCATCCTGCTGCCGGTCGACGTGCCCGGCGCGGAGGAAGGAAGTGAGTGATGGCAACGATCACCCGCACCGATGATGTCGTCGACATCCGGTTCACCGGCTGGGAGCGGTTCTGGACCGGCCGGGACCACCTGACCGTTCCGGCCGCCGGGGTGCGGCGGATGTCCGAGGTGGCCGAACCGCTGCGGCTGGCCCGCGGCGCCCGGCGCGGGATCGCCGTGTCCGGCTTCCTCAAGATCGGCGTCTGGGGCCTGTTCGGTGGCCCCCGCCAGCTGGTCGCCGCCCGCCGGGGTGAGCCCGGCGTGCACCTGATCCTGGACCGCACGGTCACCGGCGGCGAGTTCGACGAGATCGTGATCTCCACATGACCGTTGTCGAGGTGCAGAACCTGACGAAGCGGTTCGGCCCGGTCACCGCCGTCCACGACCTGAGTTTCACCGTCGGACCCGGAGTGGTCACCGGCTTCCTGGGCCCGAACGGCGCCGGCAAGACCACCACCATGCGCATGCTGACCGGCCTGGTGTCGCCGACATCGGGCACCGCCACGATCGGCGGCCGGGCGTACCGCGATCTCCCGCACCCGTCCCGGACGGTCGGTGCGGTGTTCGACGCCGGCGCGTTCCATCCCGGCCACACCGCCCGCAACCACCTGAGGGTCTACGCGGCGATGGGCGGCCACCCCGACCACCGCACCGGCGAGGTGCTCGACATGCTCGGGTTGACCGAGGCCGCCGACCGGCGGACCAGGGAGTTCTCCACCGGCATGCGTCAGCGGCTCACCCTGGCGACCGCCCTGCTCGGCGATCCCCGGGTGCTGATGCTGGACGAACCGAGCAACGGCCTCGACCCGGAGGGCATGCGCTGGTTACGCGGCTTCCTTCGCCACCTGGCCGGGGAGGGCCGCACCGTCCTGATCTCCAGCCACGTGCTCAGCGAGATCCAGCAGCTGGTCGACGACGTGGTGGTGATCCGGCGGGGCGCACTGATGGCGGCCGGCCCGTGGTCCCGGCTGTCCGGCCCACCCGCGGTGCTGGTGTCCTCCCCGGACGCCACCCGCCTGGCCGAGGTCCTGCGGACCGCCGCGCCAGCCGGCAGCGGCCACCCGGTCGATGGCGTCGGCCCGGCCCGTCCAGCCGGCCCCGTCGACGGTGGCCGGTCGCCTCGTGATCACGTGCGGGTGGACGTCATCGGCGACGGCCGGCTGCGGGTGACCGGCGTCAGCGCGCCGGAGGTCGCCGACCTCGCCACCGCGCACCGGCTCCGGGTGTACGAACTGGTCACCGAAGCCTCCAGCCTCGAGGACCTCTTCCTGCGTCTGACCACGGACGACACCGACGGCGCCGATCGGGCGGACAAGGCGGACAGGCCATGAGAGACCTGATCAGAGCCGAGTTCCGCCGTCTGGCCGCCACCCGGATGTGGGTCGGGCTGCTGCTGGCGGCGGCGGTGATCGGCGGCGGCCTGACCGGCATGCTGACGCTCGCCGGTCCGGAGAACTTCGATCCACCCATGCCCGGACTGGACACCGAGGCCGGCGTCCGCGCCCTGCTGGGACTGCTGGGTTACACCGCGTTCCTGCCCGCGGCGGCCGGGGCCCTGGCGGTCACGTCCGAGTACCGGCACGGCACGGCTGCCGTCACGTTTCTGTTCGCGCCGCGCCGTGGCCGGGTGCTGGCGGCGAAACTGGCCACCTACGCCGTCGCCGGCCTGGCCTACGGGCTGATCCTCGCCGGCACCGCCGCCGCGGCCCTGTTCACGGTCACCGCCCTGCGCGGGATCACCCTGGGCCTACCGGACGGCACCGTGCTCATGCTGATCGCCCGGATCGGTCTCGCCATGGTCGTCTACCTCTTGATCGGTGCGGGGGTGGGCGCGTTGCTCCGCAATCAGGTGACCGCCCTGTGCGTGGTGATCGGATATCTGTACATGGGCGAGACCCTGCTCATGCTGATTCCCGGAGTCAACGCGCTCTACCCGGTCCTTCCGGGCGGCGCCACCGCGGCACTGACCGATTTCACCTACCTCGCCGACGCCATGTCACAGGAGATCGGAAGCGCCCCGATCACCCTGCTGCCACCGCTGGCCGGGGCGCTGGTGCTGATCGGCTACGCGCTGGCGGCGGCGGCGATCGCGGTGGTCCTGCCGATGCGCCGGGACCTCACCTGACCGCGACCCGGTCGTGGCGTGACTCGGTCAAGGGATGCCCGATGTCGCGGGGTGGGGCGGGCGCACCACCCCGCGCGCCGGTCTCGGCGCCGAACGCACGGTCGGCTGTGCGGGATGTGTGCCTACCGGGGTGAGGCACTCCGCGCCGTGCCGAACGCCTCGCGGTTGCGCAGCGCCCAGGTGCGGAAAACTCGCCGGGGGCCGGGACAGGACGCGGCGCACGTCCTCGGTGACCACCTCGTTGTGGCCCGCCCTCGCCCACGCCACAACGGCTGCCGGGACGCCCGGCGGCGGTGGAGTGTCGACGGCGCGGATCTCGCGGTTCAGCACCCCGGGCAGGATGTGCGCCTGATCGGGGACGCTCAACAGCTCCGGGCCGGTCACCGTGTACGTCCGGCCGGAGTGAACGGGATCGGTCAGGGCGGCTACGGCGACGGCGGCGATGCCGCCCGGTATCGTCCCGGGCCGGGTTGTCTTCAGCTGCGGTTTCGGTCGGGCCGCCGATCTCCCGGGGATGCCGGTCACCGGGCGGGCGATGCGGGCCGCGGATCTGGAGAGTCCACGATTCCGGGAGTTCGTCCGGCAGTCCGGCGCGGGGCAGTCCGGCGCAGGGCAGTCCGGCCCGGGGGAGTGCTGCGCTGGCTCGGGCGCTACCGGATGTGACGGGCGATCCCCTGGTGGCGAGGGCGGCGGTCCTGTTGCGGCGCTCGCGGGTGAGGGCGGTGGCGGACCGGCTCGGCGTCAGTGAACGGCATCTGCGGAACGTCTTCACCGAAGTCCTCGGGCTGCCATCCAGTCATTTCGTCCGGATCGACCGGGTTCGGCGGGTGCTGGCCGGGCTCGATCACCGTTCGCCGGTGTCGGCTGGTTCCGGTAGCCGTTCGCCGGAGTCAGCTGACTCCGGTACTCGTTCGCCCGAGTCGGCTGGTTCCGGTCGCCGTCTGCCGGAGCCGGGTGGGCGCGGTCGCCGTCTGCCGGAGTCGGCCGTCGAGGTCGGGTATTTCGATCAGTCGCACATGACCGCCGATTTTCGCCGGGTCATGGGGGTGACACCGCACGCGTTCGCCGAGGGCCGGTGGCCGCAGCCCGGAGCCGGGCAGCGCCGGGCCGGAACCTGCCGGGGTGAGGTCAGCTTCGGATGGTGCCGACCAGCCAGACGATGGCGAAGCCGGCGGCGCCCAGGGCCACCACCGCCAGGCCGATCATCGCCATGAACGTGCCGGAGGCGGCGGCGATCCTGGCCCAGGGTGAGGATGGCGGGTCGTTCTCCCGGGTCTCACCCTCGAAGTCGAACATGCCCGGAACTATAGCCATTTGTCGGAGGAGCCACCCACACCCAAAATGATCTTGAATATCTGCCGATCATGCAGAATCCCGCGATGACCACGAACTTGTCGCCGCTCGGCCGGGACTCGCGGACGCTGTGGGCGTACCGGAGATTCACCTCCCAGCGTGACCCCGGTGCGATCGACGACGGCATCGCGGCGCGGATCCTCGACCTGATCGGCGACCGGCACGTGGAGGCGATCTTCGACGCCGCGATCGAGCCGGGGCGCAGTGCCGTGTTCATGAACAACATCCGGCGGCGGGCGGGCGCGCCGGCCGTGGCCGTGCGGACCCTGTCCGGCTGGTACTTCATCGACCGCGGCACCGCGACGGTCACCACCGTGCCGGGGCCGGGCAGCCGGGGGATCGTCCCCACCGACCCGGCGACCGATCCGTGGCCGGACTCGGGGGTGGCCACCCGGCTGCTCACCGAGGACGGCCGGGACCTCGGCGTGCGGCTGTTCCTCGACGACAGCGGTGTGATCGACGGCGTATCCCACGGCAACGACGACATCCGGCTGATCACCGAGGGCGCCGGGCCGTACATCAGGCGGCTCCCGGAATCCGCAGCGGTTCCGCCGCTGCCCGATGTCGGCGCTCGGCCCCGGTCCGAGACGACCACCGGGAACGTCGTCCTGCCCGCGGACTGGCGGACCGTCGAGGAGATCGCCCGGGAGCACATGCGGGCCATCGGTTTCCCCGACGCCCGGCTGACCGGCGGCGGCCGGGACAGCGGCATCGACGTGCCCGCGGCGTCCGGTGTGGCCCAGGTGAAGATGCTGGCCCTGCCGGTCGGCGGCCCGGCCGTCCAACAGCTGCGGGGTGCCCGCCCGCTCGCCGCCCACCACCTGTTCTACGCCACGTCCGGCTACACCCGGGCCGCGACCGAGACCGCCGCGGAGATCGGGGTGTGCCTGTTCACGGTGGGACGGGACGGCACGGTGACCGCCGTCAACGCGGCCGCCCGGATGCTGGAGAGCTCTGGGGTGGCCGGCGGTGAAGCCGGCGAGGAGCGGCCCGACCTCACCGCGTACGTGCAAGGGGTCCGGGATCGTGTCGGTCGTGCCGTGAGGACGGTCGCCGCCACCGACGTGAGCCGCCTGGAACGGTTCCCGGACCACGAGAAGCGGGCGCTGCGCTATCTGGCCCAGGCCCGCAGGCACCTGGCCGAGGACCGCACCTTCGCGACACCCCGATCGGAGGCGGTCCACTTCCATCACGCCGAACTGCTGGCGCACGTCTGGTTCGCCGAGTTCGCGGTCGACTACCCGGAGAAGCCGGCGGCGCCCGTCGACGACCTGGACCGCTACTACGACTGACGGTGCGGCAGAATGCCCGGATGCTGTCCGACGAACTCGATCATGTGCCCTATCCGGACCGGATCCCCACGCTGCTGAACCTGCTGCGGGCACAGGACGACCCGGCCGGGCGGATCGCCGAGATGGCAGCGGGCGGGCCCTACGACCGCTATCTGGCGGTGGTCGCGGCGGCCGCGTCCGGGTCGCCGCACGTCGTGGTCGAGGCACTGCGGGACGCCGATCATTCGGTACGGTCGGAGGCCGTCCGGCAGGCTCTGCGCCGGGGCTGGGCAGATGCCGGTGAGCTGCTCGTGGACGCGGCGCCGGTGCTGCGCCGGCTGATCGTGCGGGAGGTGCGGCGGCGGCCCGGTTCCGGTGACCCGCTGATCGACGCCGTCCGCGAGCGCCATGGCGATCAGGAGGCGGCGGCACTGCTTCCGGCGTGCACCGCGGCCACGGTGGCGCGCCTGCTGCCGTACCTCGATCGGGTCGTCGCCTGGAAAGGTCTCGCCCGCGGGCACAGTGGCGTGATCCTGGCCTGGGCGGACGACCGGCTGACCGCCGGCGAGGACTGGTCCCGGGTGCTGGCCGCCGTCCAGGCATGCGCCGGCGCCCAGCCGGGCCTGGTCCTCGACCTGCTGGAACGGCACGCGCCGAAGGTCCTGCCGGACATCGATCCGCAGCCGGCGGCGAGACGGTTCCCGGATCGGGTGGCGGCGCTGCTGATCTCTCGCGGTGAGGACGGCACCAGCTTCCACCAGCGTGGCCTCCCGGTGCTGCGGCACCTGACCGGTCTGGGCACGGACCGGCTGGTGGGGCTGCACAAGCTGAACTTCGAGTTCCTGGAGCTGCTGCCGCCGGAGCGGCGCGCCGAGGTCTATCTGGCCGCGCCCGCCGGGGACATCCCCTGGGAGGGGCATGTCGCGCTGCTGCCCGAGCCGCTGCGGACCCGGGAGGTACGCCGGGTGCTGGCCCTGGTCGCCGGTGACGAACAGGCCACCGAGCTGTGGCGCCGGTGCCTCCCGGCCGCCGAGGCGCTGCCGGCGATCGACGAGAAGGCCCGCGACCGGGATCCGTCCACACGCGGTCGCGCGTACGCGGCGATGGTCGACGTGGCCGTCCGGGAGCCGGCCGTGCTTCCGGACGTGCTGGACCGGCTGCTGCGGACCCGCAACGAGCGCGAGAAGGTCCGCGAGCGGATGCTGGAGGAGCTGCACGGACTGATCCCGCACCTCACCCCGGAGATCGTGCCCACGCTGACCGCGATCACCGACGCGGCGATCGACGTCCCGGACATCTCATCCGACAATCAGCGTCATCTGGCCGAGCTGGCCTGGAAGGCCCTGGCCGTGGTGCGCGGCCGGGATCTGACCGGCTGGGCGCTCGGCATGATCGCCCGGCTGCCCTTCCCGTGGTTCCTGGAGACCCGACTGCGCGCCGGGCAGGAACACCTGGTCACCGCGGCGCTGTCCGCCCGGATCAGCGCCGACGTGCAGGAGCTGTTCGCCCTCGCCGAGCTGCTGGAGACCCGGGCCCGGCACGTGCCGCAGATCCAGGAGCTGCTGCGCCGGGCCACCTCGCCGACCACCCCGGCCGACGTGCGGGAGAAGGCCGCCACGATGTGGCTCGACGATCCGGCGACCCGCGCCGAACGGGCCGCCGTGCTGCTCCGGGAGGATCCGGCGGCCGGGCTGCTCGCCCCGGTGTGGCGCGAGGTCACCGGCTACAGCACCACCCTGCTCGACCCGTCCCTGGGCGGGCCGCCGTCGCACGTCCGGCGGTGGACGCCCCGGCAGCAGCGCGTCTACGCCGAGACGGTCGCCGCGGTGGCCGCCGACGACCGGCGGACGCGGCGGGCCCGTACCGTGGCGGTGAAACATCTCGCCCGGGTGCCGGTGACCGGCCGGGAGCTGCTCACCCGGTTCCTCGACGTGCCCGAGGTGCCGCTGGTGGAGGCCGCGCTGATCGCGCTGTCCTGGACCGACCGGCCCGCCGGGGCACTGCCGGTGCTGCTCGGGTACGCCGGCGGCGACCGGGCCCGGGTGGCGCTGCCCGCCGCGGCCCGGGCGGTGCGTTTCGTCGGGCCCGCCGACCTGCTCGCCCAGTTGCGCGGGGTGCTGTTCGACCCGGCGGCCAAGGTGACCAGCCGGAAGGCCGCGGTGCGGCTGCTCGCCCGGTACGGTCCGGCGGAGTTCCCGCGCACCCTCACCGAACTGTGGCGGACCCCCGGCACCCCTCCGGACGTGCGGGCCGGCGTCGTCGCGGCCATGCCCCGGCTGTCCCCGGCGGCGTGGGAGATCTACCCGGAGGCCGCCGGGCCCGGAACGCCCGCGGAGACCCTGGCCCTGCTCGATCTGCTGTACGCCGGCGAGCGGGACGACATCGACGAGCCCGGCCGGCGGCGGATCGCGGCACTCGTGACGGCGGCGTGCGCCGACCCGGACGCCGAGGTCCGCCGGCGGGCACACGACCGGCTCGGGACGTGGCTGCGGTGGTCGCCGGAGGCCCCCGGCCTCGCGGTCGCGGCGCTCGCCGACCCGGAACCCCGCGGCCTGTACGGGCTTCCACTGTCCCTGGTCGGGGCGCTGCTGGACGGTCCCGGAGCCGGGATGCTGGAACCATTGCTGGACGAGTACGCGGCCCGGGACGCCGCGGACACCGGACCGTCCACCGGTGAACGGGACCGCCTGGCCCGGCGCCGGATGAGCGAGATCCTCGGCGCCGTCGCCCTGTGGGCCCGCGCGCATCCGGACGCCGACCGGGAGCCGGCCCGCCGGCTGGCCCGGCACCTCACCACCCACCCCGGCTTCCGGGGCGACGCCGCCACACTGCTGATCGCGCTGGACGGGCCGACCGCCGAGGTCGCCGACCTGCTGTCCGGCCATCCGGTACTGACCACCGAGGTCGCCGCGGGGATCACCGGCAGGCAGCCGGACACCGCCCCCGCCGCCGCCCGGCAGCTGGCCGACCGGGGTGACCTGGCCGGCGGCCTGCTCGCGCTCGGCCTGGTCGCCGCCGGTGGAAAGTACAGCCGCTGGACCGGGCCGTGGGTCGAGGAGATGAACCACCTGCGCCGCCATCCGCACCCCGAAGTGGCGGAAGCGGCACTCCGGCGGCCCATGATCAAGTAGATCGGGCGTACCGTGGCGTCGTGGATCTCGAAGAACGCATCGCCCTGTTCCTGGACTACGAGAACCTGGCGATTGGCGCCCGCGACCATCTCGGTGGCATGCGGTTCGACCTGCGCCCGGTCACCGACGCCCTGGCCGAGCGGGGCCGGGTGGTGGTACGCCGGGCGTACGCCGACTGGTCCTACTTCGACGAGGACCGCCGCATGCTCACCCGGTCGCACGTCGAGCTGATCGACATCCCGCAGAAGATGGGCGCCTCCCGCAAGAACGCCGCCGACATCAAGATGGCCGTCGACGCGCTGGTGCTGGCCTTCGAGCGGGAGTACGTCACCACGTTCGTGCTGTGCACCGGCGATAGCGACTTCACCCCACTCGTGCACAAGTTGCGCGAACTCAACAAGAAGGTGATCGGGGTCGGCGTCGAACGGACCACCTCGGCGCTGCTGCCGCCGGCCTGCGACGAGTTCCTGTTCTACGACCGCCTGGAAGGGGTGGAGATCCCGTCCGCCCCGGCGGCCCGGCCCGAGCCGGAGACCCCGGAACCGGCGCCGCAGCCCGCTCCCCGCGACCTGGAGACGCTGGTCGCGCAGACCGTCGCCGGCCTGCAGCAGAGCAGCGGCACGGTCACCGCCTCGGTGCTCAAGCGCACCCTGCTGCGCAAGGACCCGACGTTCAACGAGGCCGACTTCGGCTTCCGCGCGTTCGGCGAGCTGCTGCGCCACCTGGCCGGCAAGTCGGTGATCGAGCTGGCCGACCGGGCGGCCAAGGGCGACCCGGAGATCACCCTGCCCGAGCGCGGTGACCGGGAGACCGCCTTCGCCCTGCTCGCCTCGGTGGTCCAGGACGGGCCGGTGGCGCTGTCCGGGCTGAAGAACCAGCTGCGCAAGGTGGCGCCCGGGTTCAGCGAGAAGAAGCTCGGCTACCGCAGCTTCCTGCAGTTCTGCAAGGCCGCGGCGGCGGTCGGCGCGGTCGGGCTGGAATGGAACCAGACGGCCGACGACTATCTGGTCGGATCGTCGAGCGAAAATGTCGTACCCAGCCCCTAGATTCTCGCCCATGAGTCTCACCTGGGCCGAGGTCGACCGGCTGGCACGTCAGCAGTCGCTGGGGCCGCTCACCGAGCGGCTGCTGGCGATGTCCGAGCCGGAGCGGCTGGCCTTCGGCGCCGACGTGGAGCAAGGCGTCCGCGCCACCCGCGGCGAGGACTGGTGGGGCCGCGGCCGGGACCCGGCGCCCGCCTTCGCCCTCGCCGTGATCGCCTGCATGCCGTCCGCGGCCCGGGCCGCCGCCCTGCTCACCCGCAGCGGGATGCGCGACGGGTGGGGCGCCGTGCCGGAGCACTGGTGGGCGCGGATCGTCGCGGAGCGCGAGCTGACCTGGCAGACCGACCTGGGGGTCCGCCTCGCCGCCCGGCTGCCCGCCCGGGACACCTGGGCGCGTGACTGGCAGTTCGTCGCCACCATGCTGCGGCACATCCCGGAGGCGGCGCCGCGCACCGAGGGGTTCGTCCGCGGCTGGCTCGACCGGCTCGCCGACGCCGATTCGCGAAACCGGCCGTTCGCCGACAACCTGCGGGCCAGTCCGTTCCTGGACGTGCTGCTCCCGGCGGTGTTCGAGATCGACGGGCTCGGCGGCGCCCTGCCTGTCGGCCATCTCGGGCCGGAGGGCTGGGATCCGGCTGACGGTTTCGCGCCGGCCGTCGTCCAGCTGGTCACCGAGGGCCGCCTGGACCGGGCGGTGATCCTCGCCGCGGTCCGCGACCGACTCGTGCGCGGGGACCGTCCGGCCTGGCTGCGGCCGTTCACCGAGATGCACGAAGGGCTGGCCCCGGCCCTTGCCGAGCTGACTCCGGCCACCGGTGACTACTGCTCGCTGCTGTCCGGTGGGCCGGGGCCGGTCGCCGGGCTGGCCCAGCGGGCGCTGCGCGCGATCGACGACGCGGGTCTGCTGGAGTTCGGCACGTTGATGGACGCCAGTGTCGCGGCACTGCAACGTACCGAGAAGGGTCTGGTCAAAGCGCAGTTGACCTGGCTGGACAAGGTGGCCAGGCGGGAGCCCGGCCGGGCCGGCGAGGTCATGGAGACGATCGCGGTGGCGTTCGGGCATCCCGGGCTCGACGTGCAGGAGCGGGCGCTCACCCTGATCGGCAAACGGGTCGCCGGCCTGGACCCGGCCACCGTCGCCCGGATCGCCGACGCCGCCGGTGCCCTCGCCGGAGATCTGCCCGCACGGGCCGCCGAGCTGTTCGGCGCGGTCGAGGCGCCGTCCTGCCCGCCGGAGCTCGTCCCACCCGTGCCGCCCGCCGCCATGCCACCGCCGATCACCGGCGCCGCCGAGCTGGCCGGCGAGATCGTCGCCCTGCTGCACCATGAGACCGCCGTCGCGTGGGAGCGGGTGATGGCCGCCCTGGTCACGGTGCCCGATCTCACCGAGACCCTGGCGCCCCTGCTCACCCGGGAGAGCTGGATCGGCAGGCGCTCCGACCTCTACTACGTGATCAAGACGATCGTCGACCCGTCCGAGTACGACAGCTGGCGCAAGAACCGGGGGCTGACCGGCGGCCCCACCGGCGTCCTCGTGCTGCGCCTGCGGGAGATGGCCGGGCGGATCACCACCGAGCCGGTCCCGCTGCTGCTGGCCACCCCGACCCGGGTGGACGGCAGCCTGGACGCCGCGACCCTGCTGGAGCGGCTGCTCCGGGCCGAGACCGAGGGCTGGACCCCCTGGCCGGTCGACCTGGAGCAGGCACTGCTGCGGCTGCCCCGCGACACCGACGTCGACGTGACCAGGCGTGCCGCCGAGCTGACATCGCCCGCCGGCCGCCGGTTCGCCACCTGGCTCAAGGACGGTGGCATGCCCGACCCGGTCAGCAGCCGCTGGGTCCAGAGCGGAGGAGACGGGCGTTACCGGTACGGCGGGACACCCCCGTTCCAGCGCCGGGTCGTCGTCCAGCTCGACCCGGTCGACCATCACCTCGTCCTCGCCGAAGGGCTGTTCACGCTCGTCCAGGGCGCGACGGCCAGTTACCACACCGCCACCCTCTCCGCGCCGGACGTGGTCACCGCCGTCCTGCCCCACCACCGGGAAGTGACCGCCGCGTGGGCCCTGCCGGCCGTGGCCGCACTCGCCGACCTGGACCAGCGCGGCACCGGCCGGGTGCTGCCCCTGCTCGCCGAGAGCAGCGGCCCGACCGGCCCGGCGATGACCCTGGCCCTGGCCTACGGGCTCGGCGCCCGCGGTGACGCCGACCGGCTCGCCGCCGTCGACGCGTTCCTGATCCTGGCCGCCCGGCCGGAACCGTTCGCGCCCGCCCTCGGCGCCGAGATCGGTGACCTGTGCGCCGACGGCACCCTCAAACTGACCCGGGTGCTGCCCGGCCTGGCCGAAGCACACCGGGTCGGCGCCTCCGCCGCGGTCTGGCAGGTGCTGCGGACGGCCCTGCCGGTCCTGCTGCCGGCCGCCCCGCGCGGGCTGCCCGACCTGCTGGAACTCGCCACCCTGACCGCCGGGCGCACCGGTGCGCACGACAGCCTGCCCGGCCTGGCCGAAGCGGCGGCCCGGCCGGGAGGGTCACGGGTGGCCCGGGAGGCGCGGCGGCTGCTCGGCGTGCTGAGCGGGGTCCCGGCATGAACCTCACGTGGGCCACCGTGGAGCAGCTGGCCCGCCGGACTGCCCCGGCAGACCCGGGCACGGGACTGGCGGTTCGTCGCCGCGATGCTGGAGTCCACTCCCGAGCTGGCCCCACGCACCGCGGGGTTCGTCCGGGCATGGATCTCCGCGCTGTACGACCGGGGCGGTCGCCGCACCCCGTTCGTCGACGATCCGCGGGCCAGCCCGTTCCTGGACGTGCTGCTTCCCGCGGTGTTCGAGATCGACGGGGTCGGCGCTGCGCTCAACGACGGATACTGGGGGACCACCAGCTGGAACCCGCAGGCCGCCGTCCCTGAGGCGGTGCTGCTGCTGATCGCCGAAGGCCGCCTGGACCGGGCGGTGATCCTCGCCGCGGTCCGGGACCGCCTCGTGCGCGGGGACCGGCCGGCCTGGCTGCGGCCGTTCACCGCGATCCATGAGGGGCTGGCCCCGGCCGTGGCCGAGCTGGTGCCGGCCGTCGGTGACTATTCCTCGTTGCTCGCCGGTGGGCCGGGGCCGGTCGCCGCGCTGGCCCAGCGGGCGTTGCGGGCCGTCGACGACGCCGGGCTGCTGGAGTTCGACGTGCTGGTGGACGCTGGTGCGGCCGCCCTGCAACGCGGCGAGAAAGGCCTGGTCAAAGCGCAGCTGTCCTGGCTGGACCGGGTGGCTCGGCGCGACGCCGGGCGGGTCGGTGCGGTCATGGAGACGGTCGCGGTCGCGTTCGGGCATCCGGCGCTGGACGTGCAGGAGCAGGCGCTCGGCCTGATCGGGCGGCGGGCCGGTGATCTCGACGCGGCGACCGTGGCCCGGATCGCCGACGCCGCCTCGGTCCTCGCCGGGGATCTGCCGATCCGGGCCGCCGAGCTGCTCGGGGTGGTCGAGGCACCCGCCGCCACGCCGCGGCTCGCCCCACCCGCGCCGGCCGCCGTGATGCCGCCGCCGATCACGAGCGGTGCCGAGCTGGCCGGTGAGATCGCCGCCCTGATGCACGGCGAGACGTCGGTGACCTGGGAGCGGGTGATCGCTGGTCTGGTGTCGCTGCCGGATCTCGCCGAGCCGTTGGGGCCGATCCTGGAGCGGTACGAATACGATCCCGGCTACCGGTACCGGTTCGGGCAGTCCACCGCAACCGGCGTGCTCGGTGACGTGATCAAGGCGATCGTCCTGCCGGCCGAGCGTCACGAATGGTCGTTCGACACCCGCGCCGAGTCGCCGCTGCGTGGTGGCGCCGCGGGTGCCCTGGTGTTCCGCCTGCGTGAGTTGACCGACCGGATCGGGCGGCGGCCGGTTCCGCTGCTGCTCGCCACGCCGACCCGGGTGGACGGCACCCTGGACGCGGCGGACCTGCTGGAACGCCTGGTCCGGGCCGAGGCCGACGGCTGGACACCGTGGCCGGTCGACTTCGAGCAGGCCCTGCTGCGGATGTCACCGGCTGCCGATCACGAGGTGACCCGCCGGGCCGCGGAGTTGACGTCGGAGTGCGGGCGCCGGTTCGCGGCGTGGCTGCGAGAGGGCGGGGCGGCCGGGCCGGTCAGCACGCGGGTGGAGCAAAGCGGCGCTCCTTGGTATGGGGGAGCGGCCCGGTTTCAGCGCCGGGTGGTGGTGCGGCTCGATCCGGCCCCGTCCATCGCCGCCGCGTCTGCCGTGGGCGGTGCGGCTGCCGGGGCCACCGATGAGGCCGTGCGGGATGGTGGGTGGTCGTCGTCGGTGCTGGCGGAGGGTCTTTTCACGCTGGCGTGTGGAGACGTGGCGAGCTACTACTCGCGGGAGTCCGTCGGGCCGGCCGACATCGCCGTCGCGGCGCTGCCCCATCATCGGGAGGTGGTCGCGGCCTGGGCGCTGCCGTCCCTGGCCGCTCTCGCCGACCTGGATCAGCGTGGTGCGGGCCGGTTGCTGCCGTTGCTCGCCGAGGCGTCCGGCCCGATCGGCCCGGCGATGGCACTGGCCCTCGCCTACGTGCTGGGCGCACGCGACGAGGCGGATCGGCTGGCGGCGGTGGACGCGTTCCTCATCCTGGCCGGGCGAGAGGACGTCGCGGATCGGCTGGCGGCGGTGGACGTGTTTCCCGTTCCGGCCGCGCGAGAGGGCGTCGCGGATCGGCTGGCGGCGGTGGAGGTGTTTCCCGTTCCGGCCGCGCGAGAGGGCGTCGCGGGGCACGGCGGCGTGGGGACTGTCGTGGGGAGGGGTGGTTCGCGGGTGGGCTCGGGGCGGTGATCGGTGACCTCTGTGCGGACGGCACCCTGAAACTGTCCCGGGTGCTGCCCGGACTGGCCGGTGCTCAGCGGGCCGGGGCCGGGTGCGCGGTGTGGCAGGTGCTGGCGGCGGCCCTGCCGGTGCTTCTGCCGGAGGTGCCGCGCGGGCTTCCCGATCTGCTGGAACTCGCCACAGTGGCGGCCGCGCAGGTCGGTGCCCGAGGTAATGTTCCCGGGCTGGCCCAGGTGGCCGGGAGAGCGGGCGGGAGCCGGTTGGTGCGCGAGGCCCGGCGGTTGCGGACGGTTCTGGAGGGCTGAGCCGCCGCGGGTGCGGCGCCGCCGGCGGGGTGAGGCGGTGGGGTGCCGCGCTACTTGCCGGGTGCGGCAATGGGGTGCGGCGCCGCTTTGCCGGGTGGGGTGGTGCGGCGCCGCTTTGCCGGGTGGGGCGGTGGGGTGTGTCGCCCTGGTCCGAGGGGTGCGACATACTTCGGTGTCCCGCCGGTCGGTGGGGTGGTGTCGGTGTCAGGCGAGGAGAGTTGATGAGCCGGGTTCGGCTGAGTTCCTGGACGCTGCGCAGGCGGGTGGCGGTGCTGCTGGCCGTCGCCGGGATCCTGCTCTCCGGGATCAGTGTGCTGGCCGCGCTGACCGCTGTGGACAGCAACCGGAACCTCGACGTCATCCTTGAGAAGACCGGGCCGATGCGGCTGGCCGGGCAGGACCTCTACGCCGCCTACCTGGACCAGGAGACCGGGATCCGCGGCTACGCGCTCAGTGGTGAGACCGCGAACCTGGAACCGTACCGGGAGGGTGAACGGGCCGAGCGGGACCTGCTCGCCCAGATCGAGAGCCTGAACGCGACCAGCGGCAACGCCGCGATCCGCGACGACGTGCGGCTGGTGCGGGAGCGGGCGGCGGAGTGGCGCCGGGTGGTCGCCGATCCGGTGATCGCGTCGGTGCGGGCCGGGGAGCCGTCCGATGTGACGATCGGCACCGGGCAGTTCGACGCGCTGCGGGTGTCGGTGAACGATCTTCAGGTCGACATCCTGGCGTTGCGTAACGAGGCGGTCGCGGCGGCCCGGCAGACCGGGTCGGTGCTGGTGGTGTTGCAGATCGTCGCGGCGGTGATCAGTCTGGTGGCCGGTGCGGTGCTGCTGGTGCTGATCGACCGGCTGATCAACCGGCCGGTGACCGACCTGGCGAAGCAGGTGCGGCAGGTGGCGGCCGGCGACTACGAGCGGGAGATCACCAGTTCCGGGTCGCCGGAGTTGCGGGTGCTGGCGGCCGACGTGGACGGCATGCGCCGGCAGATCGCCGCCGAGCTGACCGTGGTGCGTGACGCCCGTGCGCAGGTCGAGGCGGTGAACCGGGAGCTGGAGGCGAAGGCCGAGGAGCTGACCCGGTCCAACCGGGATCTGGAGCAGTTCGCCTACGTCGCCTCGCACGACCTGCAGGAGCCGCTGCGCAAGGTGGCGAGTTTCTGTCAACTGCTGCAGCGCCGGTACGGCAACCAGCTCGACGACCGGGGCGAGCAGTACATCAACTTCGCGGTGGACGGCGCCCAGCGGATGCAGCGGCTGATCAACGACCTGCTGGCGTTCTCCCGGATCGGCCGGATCACCTCCGGGTTCAAGACCGTGGATCTGGACCGGGTGCTGCCCGAGGTGAGGTCGCAGCTGGAGGCCCGGGCCGGGGCGGAGGCCGAGATCGGCTGGGGTGAGCTGCCCGCGGTGGAGGGTGAGGAGCCGCTGCTGACCACCCTGTTCGTGAACCTGATCGGCAACTCGCTGAAGTTCCGCCGGCCGGAGGTGCCGCCGGTGATCCGGGTGAGCACCGAGCGGGACGGCGACTTCTGGAAAGTCAACGTCCGGGACAACGGTATCGGGATCGAGCGCGAGTTCGCCGACAAGGTGTTCGTGATCTTCCAGCGGTTGCACCCGAGGGACGCGTACGAGGGGACCGGCATCGGCCTGGCCATCGTCAAGAAGATCGTCGAGTACCACGGTGGCCGGATCTGGCTGGACCTCGATGTCGAGGAGGGCACCTCGATCTGGTTCACTCTGCCCGCCGCGCCGGTCCCGGCGGTGCTGGAGAGCTGACGAACACGTGTGGCACGGTGCGGCTCGAATCGAGCCGCACCGTGCCACACCAGCTGTTCAGAGAGCTGACTGGACGGTGAGCGCGGTGGCGACCGCCAGCCACGGCACCGCGACCAGGGTCGCGCCGAGCCCGCCCAGGTGAGGCCACAGGGCCAGGCAGAGCAGCACGGCGACCGTCGCGATCAGCACCGCGATGCCCTTCAGCAGCGGGGTGCGGCGGGGCGACGGGGTGTCGTCCCAGTGGGCGATCAGTTCCTCGAACGGGTCCGGCCGCAGCTCCGGCAGGGTGGCGGTGACGTCGGCGACGCGGGACAGTTCGAGCCGGTTGCAGATGTCGGTGACGCCGGGGGTGGAGCGGGCCACCTCGGCCGCGGTGACCCGGGCGTGCAGGGAGCCGACCGTGCCGATCAGGTTGACCACCCGGTTCTGCACCTCGACGGTGATCCGTTCCCGGGTCAGCCGGGGGTCGGTGAGGATCCGTTCGTTGACCTGACAGGTGAGCTGGACGTCGGGGGCGGCGGCGGGCCGGGGCGCGCGGTCCTGCCAGGCGTCGTCGAAGGGCTGGGGCCACACGTTTGGTCTCCGAACTGCCGGCGGTGTCGACGGCGAAGTCTGGTCGGCGGGCGTGGCGATCGCACCCCGGTCATATGACAACACTGTGACACTCACCGTATTACGATAGTGCACTCTCAAAATTTTGTTAGGGTACCCTTCGTGACAGAGCGCAAGGGGCGAAAACCGGGCCGGCCCGCCCAGGTGGACACCGCGGAGATCGCCGCGGCGGTCCTCGACATCGGGTTCCGGGACCTCACCTTCACCGCGGTCGCCGCCCACCTGCGGATCGGGCAGGCCACCCTCTACCGGCACGCCGCCAACCGCAACGAACTCGTCCGGCTCGGACTCGACCTGGCCGTCCGGCGGGTCGACTGGCCCGGCCTGGACGGGCCCTGGGGCGACGTGCTCGAACAGTGGGCGATGGCCGCCTGGCACGCCTACGCGCGCCACCCCGGCTCGGCCGCCGAGATGACCCGCGGGGTGGTGCCGCCGACGGTGCTGGAACTCTCCGACCGGCTCGGCGCCATGCTGATCCGCAACGGGTTCCGGGCCGCCGACGCCGTCCTCGCCGTCGACCTGGTCTTCGACCTCGCCGTCGACAACCGGCGCGGTGTCGACGACCTGGCCCTGGCCGCCGAGACCGGATCGGCCGCCATGCGCGAGCACATCGCCGCCCAATGGGCCGAACCGGCCGGTGACCCCGACCTCGGCTCGATCCGGGCCGAGATGCTGCGGGCCATCCGCGCCGACCCGGTGGACTGGTTCCGCGGCAAGCTACGCGTCGTCCTGGCCGGAATCGATCGCGAGCTCTCCCCTCGTACGCAATCGGAAGGATCTTGATCGTGAAACCGCAGATATCGCTGCTTCTCGGCGCGGTGTTCCTGGTCTATCTCGGACAGATGACTCTGAACCCGATCATCGCCCCGCTCGCCCGTGAGGTCGGTCTGGCGGAGTGGCAGATCGGTGTGACGATCAGTGTCGCGGCGATCATGGTGGTGCTGACCAGTCAGTCCTGGGGGCGGCGGTCGCAGTCGCTGGGGCGAAAGCCGGTGCTTGTCGCGGCGTTCGCGCTGGCCACGGTGACCATGGTGTTGTTCGCCGGGCTGGCCGCGCTGGGGATGGCCGGGGTGGTCACCGGGACCACCCTGTTCGTGCTGTTCGTGGTGTTGCGGGGGATCGGGTTCGGTGCGGCCATCTCGGCGGTCGTCCCGACCGCGCAGGCGTACATCGCGGACGTCACCACCGATGAGGAGACCCGGGTCAAGGGGATGGCGGGGGTCGGTGCGGCCCAGGGGATCGCGATGGTCGGTGGGTCGATCGTCGGTGGGGTGCTGTCCGCTTTCGGCATGCTGGTTCCGCTGGTCGCCGTGCCCGTGCTGCTGGCTGCCGGGCTGGCGTTGATCTCGGTGCGGCTGCGGCGGGAGTCGCGGCATGAGCTGATCGAGAAGCCGGCCCGGATCAGCCCGTTCGACAGCCGGGTGTGGCCGTTTCTGGTCGCCGGGTTCGGGATGTTCACGGCACTGGGGTTCATCCAGGTGGTCACCGGGTTCCTGATTCAGGACCGGCTCGGGCTCAGTGCCGAGCGCACCGGGCTGTACACCGGGGGTGCGCTGCTCACGGCCGGTGTGGGAATGGTGCTCGCCCAGGCGGTGATCGTGCCGCGCAGTGGATGGAGTCCGGCAACCCTGCTGCGGGCTGGTGGGGCGGTGGCGCTCGGTGGGTTCGTGCTGTTGATTCCGAATGCCGGGATGGTGCTGCTGGTGGTCGCCATCGGGCTGATCGGTCTCGGACTCGGGACCGCCATGCCTGGGTATACCGCTGGTCCTACACTGCTGCTCAGCCGGGAGGAGCAGGGTGGGATGGCGGGGCTCAGTGGGGCGACGGCGGGGTTGACGTTCGTGCTGGCGCCTACCGCGGGGACCGCCTTGTACAGCGCGGGGCCGGTGCTGCCGGTGATCACCGGGGCAGTGATCATGGCGGCGGTCTGGGTGTTCGTGCTGGTGCATCCCCGGTTCCGGGCGGTCCGGGCGGTCCCGGTTTCGCGGTGATCCTTTTCGGTACGCCCGTCGGGTCCCCGGCAATCGGGTCGTTCCGTTTCGTCCGCGCGAGATCGGTGTGAGTCCGGACCGTCCGGCGGGTTCCGGGCCGGATGCGGTGGTCGCGGGATACCGCTCGGCGGGTCGCGGTGCGCCCGCACGGGGGCGGAGCCGAGTCCCCGGCCGAGGACCTGCGCAACCCCCAGCCCTTCAAGAGGGAAACTCAACCGCCTTCTTCTCGACCGCCTGATCACTCGCGGTCAATCCGTCCCGCGAGCGACTCGTCAAGCGGAGATCTTGGCGGCTTTACCACCATTTCGAGCCTTGTGCTCGGCTGCCTGATCACTTGCGGTCAATCCCTCGCGCGGGTGACCCGTCCAGCCGAGATCTTGGCGGATTTACCACCGGAAACGGTGTCAAATCCACCAAGATCGGCCAAGGCGGGGCCGGAAGGCGGACACTCGCGCGGAGAATTGACCGCGAGTGGGCCGACGGCCGAGAAGAGGGCTCTTTCTGGTGGTGAATCCGCCAAGATCGGTCGGGGGTGACAGGGCTGTGGTGGCGGATGGCCTCTCGGCCGCAAGGAAGCGGACGCTTGGGCGGGGAATCCCGGTGACCTCGTTGGCGGACTGGGCCGTGAGCCATCTTCGTCACTCGGTGTAGTAGATCGCTCGCGGAGAATATCGCGTGGTCGCCGGGCTGGGCCGGGGCGAGCGGGCGGGCCGGGGGCGTGACATGATCGCGCGCGTGAACACGTGGAGTTACAACGAGCGGCCGGCCGGCGCGCGGTTCCTGCCCGAGCGGGACGACACCGCGACGGCGGCGATCGAGGACGAGATCTGGGCCTGGGTCGTTCGGGGCGACGACGACCCGGACGAGTTCGTCGACTACCTCGACGACGAGGAGGAGCGCCACGGGCTCACCGACGAGGAGCTCGCCACGGCGTACCGGAAAGCTCTCGAAGTCCGCTGGGACCAACAGCGGGACTGGGGTCATGTGCGCAGCAACCTCACCCTCGCCTTCGACGAACTGAACCGGCTCGGGGTGCTCGCCCGGGAGAACTTCGCCTGCTGCGGCACCTGCGCCTCGGCCGAGATCCACGACGAGCGCGACGACTCCCGGCACTGGCTCGGCTATCTCTGGTACCACCAGCAGGACACCGAGTCGCTGATCTCCAGCCCGGACGGGTCGGTCTATCTCGGGTACGGCGTCTACCCGCCGGAGGACTTCGACGAGGACGCCTACGAGGCGCTGGACGAGAACGACAAGCAGGCCGCCTACCAGGCCGACCTGGAGCGGATGCTGGACGACGTGGTGTTCCCGGTGCTGCGTGGGCACGGCATGAGCGTCACCTGGAACCGGAAGCAGGCCACCCGGATCCTGGTCACCGGCGCCCACTGGTACGCCCCACTCGGCTAAGCCGGTTCCCGGTCGTGCCGAATGTGGGGGCGATGGCCGAGAACAGGGTCGCGGACCGGACCGCGGACGCGGCGGTGGGCGCGACGGGCGTGCTGCTCGCCGCGTTCCTGGTGTTCTACCTGGGGCATTGGGGCAGCGAGGAGGAACGCCGGTTCCTCACCAACCTGGTGCACATTCCGATCGCCCTGACGTACACACTCCTCGGTCTGAGTATCGTCCTCCGCGGCCGGCAGACCGCCGGCATGAGCCGGGCCTGGGGGTTCATCACCGCGGCGTTCTTCTGCCGGCTGATCGCCCAGATCTCCTGGTTCATCGAGGACTCGATCCTGCGTGAGGCCCGCTTCCCGGCCTTCGCCGACCACTGGTTCATCGCCTTCGTCCCGTTCATGTTCGTCGGCCTGCTGATGATGCCCGCCGACCGGCGCTCCCGCATCGACCGGATCAAACTGACCCTGGACGCGCTGATCGTCGCGGTCGGCACCTTCATCGTGCTGTGGTATCTGCTGCTCGGGCCGCTCGTCGTCAACGACGGGGTGCCGCTCTACCAGAGCGTCTATTCGGCCGCCCTGCCGGTCGGTGACCTGCTGCTCGTGCTCGCCCTGGCGATGCTGCTGATGCGCCGCTCCGGAGTGGTCGACCAGGCGCTGACCATGCTGGTCGCGGCGGTCACCCTGTTCGTGATCGCCGACATCGCGTACGGGTACATCCAGATGCACTCCGGGTTCTCCGGTGGGCGCTGGCCCGACCTGTTCTGGCTCGGTGGCGGATACCTGCTGGTGCTGGCCGCGCACCGGACGTACCGGCTGAACTACAACCCGCCCGACCCGGCCAAACGGCGGGCCACGGTCAACTGGCTGCCGTACGGCGCCATCGCCCTGGCCTACGGAGTCCTCGGTTACATGGCCCGGGAGCAGGGCATCTACCCGCTCGGCGGGATGATCCTCGGGGCCATCCTGCTGACCGCGCTGGTGATCACCCGGCAGATGTACGTGCTCCGCGAGAACCACGACCTGGCCGTCACCGACCCGCTCACCGGGCTCGCCAACCGGACCCGTATCAACGACCGGGTCGCCGATCTGACCGCCGCGCCGGTACGCCCCGGCCGGCTGAGCGCCGTGCTGCTGATCGACCTGGACCGGTTCAAACCCATCAACGACACGTACGGCCACGAAGCCGGCGACGCCGTCCTGCAAGCCGCCGGGGTCGCGCTCCGGTCGGTGATCCGCGGCGGTGACACCGCCGGACGGCTCGGCGGCGACGAGTTCGCCGTCATCCTGCGCGACCTGCCCGACGTGGTCGCCGCCGAACGGGTCGCCCAGCGGCTGGTCGAAGCCCTGCGAACCCCCGTCGTCCTCGGCGACCTGGTGCTGTCGGTCGAGGCCAGCATCGGGGTGGCCGTGCTCGGCCCGGACAGCAGCGAGGTCGACGGCGACCACCTGCTGCGGCAGGCCGACCTGGCGATGTACGCGGCGAAACGCTCCGGCCGCTCCCGCTACCAGCTCTACACCCCCGACCTGGACGCCGGCACCCGCGACGCCCGGCTCCGGCAGGCCATCGCCGACGACGAACTCGTCCTGCACTACCAGCCGGCCGTCTCCCTGCACGGCCGGCCGGAGATCCTCGGCGTGGAAGCCCTGGTCCGCTGGAACCATCCGGAACGCGGGCTGCTGATGCCCGGGGCGTTCATCGAACTCGCCGAGGAGACCGGGGCGGTGGTGCCGCTCGGCCAGTGGGTGCTGCGCGAAGCCTGCCGGCAGGTCGCCGAATGGCGTTCCACCGTGGCCGGCGCCGAACAGGTGATGCTCAGCGTCAACCTGTCACCGTTGCAGGTGAAACAGGCCGACCTGGTGGACGTGGTCACCGGCATCCTCGCCGACACCGGATTCGCCGCCGACCACCTGGTCCTGGAGATCACCGAGTCGG
Source organism: Actinoplanes sp. G11-F43 (assembly GCF_050589265.1). Taxonomy (NCBI): domain Bacteria; kingdom Bacillati; phylum Actinomycetota; class Actinomycetes; order Micromonosporales; family Micromonosporaceae; genus Actinoplanes; species Actinoplanes sp. G11-F43. The sequence continues at coordinate 193,041 of NZ_JBNZCE010000012.1, read as the reverse complement.
TGGTGCTGGAACCCGACGAGGCCACCATCGCCCGGCTCCAGGCCCTGCGTGACATGGGCATCCAGCTGGCCGTCGACGACTTCGGCACCGGCTACTCGGCCCTCAGCTACCTCCAGCAGCTGCCGGTCACCATTCTCAAGATCGACCGCTCCTACATTCGGGACGTGGTCGACGACCAGCGGGCGTGGCGGATCGCCGACGCGATCGTACGGCTGGGGCTGGCCTTCGACCTGCACGTGGTGGCCGAGGGCATCGAGACCGCCGAGCAGGCCCGCACGCTGGCCGAGATGGGCTGCGGCATCGGCCAGGGCTACCACTTCCACCGCCCGATGCCCCCGTCCCAGGCTGCCGAGGCTCTCAGCGTCACCACCACCGCCCGCCGCTGACCGCGTCGTCGCCCTGGTGGTCTTGCCGGCGCCGGGGGGAACCGCAGACCATGATCACTGAGGCGGCCGGCGTCAGGCCACGTTACGCAGCCGGTGCTCGGGGACGCCGGCCTGGGTCAGCCGGACGGCCAGGGCCGCCGACGAGTTGTCCACGAACACCGCCACCTGATGATCGTCGCCGACCCCGCACGCGGCGGCCAGCGCGCCCAGGTTCAGCGGGTCCAGGTCGTGGACGTCGGCCAGGTCGAGGACCAGGCACAACGGGCGGGTGTGCCGGATCGCGTGGACCAGCGCGCGGCGCAGGCCGATCGCGTCGTCGGCGTCCAGATCGCCGTGGGGGTGGATGACGAGGGTCCCGTCGGGGGTGCTGCTGACGTCGACCGTGCTAGCGCTCATGAGCGAACGCCTTCCGTTAAACGGAACGTCCGGGACGTCAACGCTAGGTCCTGCCCGGGTTCAGGTCGATACCCCACCCGGATATTCACAGCATCGGTGCCCGCTCGGTGGGCGAGCGGGCACCGACCGTACCGGAAAGGGGTCAGATCTTGCCGGTTCCGGCGCCGGCCGTGACGGTGGCCTTGACCGTGTTGTTGGACTCCGGGGTGTACGAGTAGGGGATCGCGGCGACGCTGGCGCCGTTGCGGACCTGCTCGGTGCCCGAGTTCACCTTGTAGTTGTTCAGCACCTTGATGTTGCCGGGGTCGGAGTCGCCGGTCTGGGTGACGGTCGGGTTGGCGACGTTCTCGAAGTAGTTGCGTTCGACGTAGACGCCGGCGTTCTCGGTGGACGCCACCCCGTACGACCCGATGTTGCTGTAGTAGTTGTTCAGCACGTGCACCGGGTTGGCGAACCGGACCCGCGGGTGCCGCTGCCCGGTGCCCTCGAACCAGTTGTGCACGTAGGTGACGCGCAGCTTCCCGGTGTCCTGGGAGCCGTTGTCGTCACTGTGGCCCAGCAGCATCGACTTGTCGTGGTTGTGCAGCCGGTTCCACGAGACGGTGATGTAGTCCGAGCCGCGCTTGATGTCGATCAGGCCGTCGTACCCGCTGGCCAGGTCGTTGTGGTCGATCCAGATGTTGGTCGACCCCTCCTGCACGTTGATCGAGTCGTCGCCGGCGTTGCGGAACATCAGGTTGCGCAGGATCACGTTGCGGACACTGTTGAGGTTGAGGCCGCCGCCGGTGATGCCGGAGCCGGAGCCCACGCCGATGACCGTCTTGTTGGAGGCCACGCTGTACATGCCGGAGATCGAGATCAGCCCGGACACCCGGACCGTCTGCGACGTGCTGGAGCTGAGCGCCGACTTGAGGGCCGACGCGGTGGTCACGGTGACCACGGTGGACGCCGAGCCGCCGGGGGTGCCGCCGTTGAGGCCGGCGTACCCGACGGGGCTGTTCTCGTAGGCCAGCGCCGGGGACGCGCTGGCGACGGCCAGCCCGCCCGCGGCGATGACGCTCGCGGACAGGGCGGCCAGGACGGTGCGGCGGCGCATGTTGGTGGACATGGGTTTCCCTTCCGTTGGGGGACGGATGCCGTCCGGGGAGACGGCATGGGGGTGTCGGAAGCGCCCGCCCCGCCTGGGGATGACGGGTAGCGCGCGGCCGGTTCAGTGGGTTCGGCCGTACGCTGCGGGTAAGCGCTTTCCTCGGCCGACGGTAGGCGCTGCAATCGACATCTGTCAATGTATGTCGCTCGGTCGTGTACACGACGGGTACGTTCCCGCCGCCCCGTCCCGCGGCCTACCTTCGGAGGGACTCCGAGCGCTGCCGAGGGAGGGTTCGCCCTGGCCAAGGACGCCCGCCTCCGCCTCGACGGCCCCCTCGTCGGCCGTCGCACCGAACAGGACGGCCTCCGCGCCGCCCTGACCGCAGCCGCCTCCGGGACCGGCCGGATGATCTTCCTGGCCGGCGAGCCCGGCATCGGCAAGACCCGCCTGGCCGCCGAGACCTCCCGGTGGTCCCGCGCCGCCGGCATGCGATCCCTGCGAGGCAGAGCGACCTGCGGTACGGACCCCTACCGCCCGCTCCGGGAAGCGCTCATGTCCGGGTTGCGTCGCACCGGCCCGCCCCGTGATCCGGCCCTCGTCCCGTACCGGCCCGCCCTCGCCCGCCTCCTCCCGGAATGCCGGGTCCCGCCACCACGGCCCTCGCGTGGCGGGGAACAGGTTCCGGCGCCGGTTCGGGAACCGCGCGATCGCCTCGACGAGTCGCCCGTGGTACTCGCCGAAGGTGTGTTGCGGCTGCTCGCGGCCCTCTCCGGGGGCCTGCTCGTGTTGGAGGACCTGCACGACGCCGACCCGGAGACCCTGGCCGTCGTCGACTACCTGGCCGACCACCTCGAGGAGGAGCCGATCCTGGTGATCGGCACCGTCCGGACCGGCGGCAACCCGGGCGCCGACCTGATGCGCACGCTGGTGGCCCGCCGGGCGGCGACGGTTCTGGAACCGGCCCGGCTCGGCGGCGGCGAGATCCGCGACCTGGCCGCGCAGTGCCTCGGCATCCCGGCCGATCAGGTGCCCGGCCCGGTCATGGAACGCCTGCGCGAGGCCTCCGACGGCATCCCGTTCCACGTGGAGGAACTGCTGGCCGGCATGGTCACCCACGGCACCCTGACCGCGACGGCCGACGGCTGGCGGTCCCGGCGTGCGCCGACGGCCTCGACCGCCCGGACGGCCTCCGTCGTGCCGGTTGCCTTCGCGCCGCCGGTGGATCTCATCGCTCCGACGGCCTCTGTTCCGCCGGGGCTGGCCGGGCAGGTCGCCGCCCGCGCCGCCCGTCTCGGGTCGCCGGCCCGCACGTTGCTCCAGGCGGCGGCGCTGATCGGCCGGAGTTTTCCGGCGCCGCTGGTGGCCGAGGCGGCCGGGATCGCCGGGCACCTCGGTCCCGAACGAGTGGAAGCTCACCGTCGGGATGGACGCCGACATGTCGCAGTCGAGGTGCGAGGCGATCCGGGACCGTGGCGACGTCGAGGCCAGGCTGTATGCGTCCGACAGCGGCCGGACGTACCTGACATCGGTGCCGCTGTCCTGGTTCCACTGCGGTCCGGACGGGCTGGGGATCGAGTTCGTCGGCTGGTACGGGCCGATCCTGCTGGACGAGGACCGCAACGACGAGGACGAGCTGATCGCCACGGTCCGGCTGTTCGACCCCACCCGGAACGGGGGCAGGTGGCTGGAGTTCGACAGCGGCGTGTGGAAAGGCGAGTTCGCGCGGGGCACCGCGGGCGACGGCCGGCGCTGACGGGACGGTGGGCCGGGCGGCACGCGCCCGGCCACCTGCGGTCAGGAGGCGTCCAGGGCGGGGGCGATCACGGTGAACGCCTCGTCGGTGCGCCGGGCCAGATCGTGCTCGCCGTCGCCGGGCTGCCAGCGCTGCAGCACCTGGTCCAGGGCGAGCATCGTCATGCCGGCGGCCAGGCGGGGCCACGGGCTGGCGTCCGGGTCGAGTCCGTGCCGGGTGGCCAGTTCGACGGCCAGGTCGGTGCGGACCCGCACCTGGTACTCCATCCAGCGGGCCTCCAGGGCGGGGGTGTCCAGCACCAGGCGGGCCACCACCCGGGAGCGTTCGGTGTGGTCGGGGTGATCGGTGCAGAGTTCGAGAGGGGCCCAGACGGCGTGTCTCAGCGCTGTCGACGGCTGCTCGTCCAGGGGGCGTTCGCTGAGGACGGCGACGACCATCTCGCTCATGTCGGCGAGCCAGCGGACGACGACGTCCTCCTTGGAGGCGAAGTAGCGGAAGAAGGTCCGCCGGGACACGCCCGCGGCGGCGGCGATGTCATCCACGGTCACGGTGTCGAAGCCCTTGGTGGCGAGCAGCATCAGCGCCGCGTCGCGTAGTTCTCCGGCAACGAGCTGCCGCTTGCGTTCGGCCATGGTGCTCATTCGCCGATGCTACGCCATGCACCTGGCGGCATCATGTGCATGAGTTGACACTCTGTGCCATGCGGTGCGCGGTGGGGGCGCATCAGCTTGAGCGGGCGTTCGTTTTCTCGTCACCGGTGGCAGCAGCGGCATCGGCCTGGCCACGGCACGGGTGCAGGTGGACCGCCACCAGCGCCTCGACGTGCTGGGCTGAGCGGGCAGAATGCGGGCATGACGAAACGGATGAGCGACGACGAGGTGCGTGACTTCCTCACCGCCGGGACCCGGACCGGGAAACTGGCCACCGTGCGCGCGGACGGGTCGCCGCACGTGGTGCCGATCTGGTTCGTGCTCGACGGCGACGACCTGGTGTTCAACACCGGGGCGGACACCGTCAAGGGCAAGGCGATGGCCCGGGACCCTCGGGTGATGATCTGCGTGGACGAGGAGATCGCGCCGTTCGCCTACGTCACCGTCCGGGGCACCGCCACACTCGGCACCGACCTGGACGAGATGCTGGTCTGGGCCACCCGGATCGCCGAACGCTACATGGGCGCCGAGCTGGCCGGGTCGTACGGCAGGCGCAACGCGGTCGAGGGCGAGCTGCTGGTCCGGGTGCGGATGGAGAGGGTTCAGGGTTTCACCGGCATCGCGTCCTGACGTGGTCCCGCTGTCCATCGGACAGCGGGTACGCCACCGCCCGGCCCACCGTCGGGTACCGGTTGAAGGGTGGCAGCAGACGATCAGGTCCTTCCCGAACTGCGGCCGAGCTGGTGGGAGACCGGCGTGCGGGCCCGCGCCGACGCCGGCATGCTCGGCATCTTCACCGAACTCCCCGGCCTGATCGCCAAGGCCGTCCGGGTCGCGTGGCACGCCGACCGGCTGCGCACCACCCTCGTCGCCGTCTCCACGGTCGGCTCGGGGGCGATGGCCGCGTTCGGGCTGATCGCCACCCAGCGGGTCCTCATCGAACTGTTCGCCGGCGGGCCCACCCCCGACCGGGTGCGCGCCGCGATGCCCGCCCTGCTCTGGCTGGCCGCCGCGACAGCGATCCGGGGCATCCTCGGCATGGCCGTCGGCTACGCCGTCAACGGCCTGACACCCCGGGTCCATCTGCACGTGGAACGGGAACTGTTCGAGCACACCACCGCCGTGGAGCTGCGCGCCTTCGACGACGACGGATTCGCCGAGGGGATGGAACGCGCCACCCGCGGCACCGAGGCGGCCATCGAACTCGTGCAGGACACCATGAACCTGTTCGCCGGGGTGGCCGGGCTGCTCGCCGTCACCGTGGCCGTCGTCACCGTGCACCCGCTGCTGCTGATCGCCCTGGTGGTGGCCACCGTGCCGACCGGGTACGCCGCCCTGCGCGCCGGGCACGTCCGGTTCCAGAGCTATCTGGCCAGCTCCACCCGGCGCCGGCGGCAGTGGGTGCTGCAGCGGCTGATGGCCGAGCGGGAATCGGCTGCCGAACTGCGCACCTACGGCCTGCGGACCTTCCTGCTGGGCCTCTACGACCGGGTGATGGGCGCGCAGATCGCCGTCGAGTTGCGGGTCGCGCAGCAGGTCACCACGACCACCAGCGTCGGCGCGGTGGTCGGGGGAGTGGCGCTGACCGGCGTGTACGTGCTGCTCGGCGCCCTGCTGATCGACGGCCGCATCCCCCTCGCCGCGGCCGCCACCTGCGTGATCGCGGTGCAGGCCGCCCAGCGGTCGCTGTCGCTGACCACGTTCCAGATCGACCGGGTGTACGCCAGTGGACAGTTCTTCAACGAGTACGTCCGCTTCCTCACCACCGCCTCCGGCTACCTGCCGCCGTCCACCGCCGGCCGGCCGGAACCCGCCACCCTGGAACGGCTCACCGTCACCGGCGTCAGCCTGCACTACCCGGAACGGGACCGGCCCGCCGTCGACGACGTCACCCTCACCATCCGGGCCGGCGAGACCATCGCCCTGGTCGGCGAGAACGGCTCCGGCAAGTCCACCCTCGCCGCGATCATCGCCGGGCTGCGCGAACCCAGCACCGGCACGATCACCTGGAACGACCGCTCCTACCGTGACTGGGACACCGCCGGGCTGCTCCGGCACATCGCGGTCGCGCTGCAGGAACACAACAAGTGGCCGTTCAGCGCCGCCACCAACATCGCCATGGGCGACGTGGACGCCGACGTCACCCCGGCCCGGATCGAAGCCGCCGCCCTGCTCGCCGCCGCCCACGAGATGATCGCCGAACTGCCGCACGGCTACGACACCCTGCTCGACCGTACCTTCAAGGAGGGCCAGGACCTGTCCGGCGGCCAGTGGCAGCGGATCACCGCCGCCCGCGCGTTCCTGCGCGACGCCCCACTGCTGATCATGGACGAACCGTCGTCGGCCCTGGACCCGCGCGCCGAGGACGCCCTGTTCCGGGCGTTGCGCGGACGGCAGGGCCGGCACACCACCATCCTGATCACCCACCGGCTGGCCAACATCACCCACGCCGACCAGATCTTCGTGATGGACCGCGGCGCCCTCACCGAATCCGGAACCCACCACACCCTGATGGCGGCCGGCGGCCTCTACGCCCAGCTGTTCACCATGCAGGCGGCCGGCTACCGGTAGATTTCGCGGTACGTGGGTCGCATGGCCCCGTCTCGTCCCCGCGAGATCCGCGCGCCACCGGACCGCCCGGCGGCCGCCGGGCGAATGCGGTGGTCACCGTCACGGCAGGTCGGTGAGGAGCTGCTCGACCCGGGTGCGGATGGCGTCGCGGATCGGGCGGACCGCGGTGATGTCACGGCCCGCCGGGTCGTCGAGAGGCCAGTCCTCGTAGCGCTTGCCGGGGAAATACGGGCAGGCGTCGCCGCAGCCCATCGTGACGATGACGTCGCTGGTCTCGGCGGTGGCGTGGTCGAGCAGGCGGGGCTGCTCGGCGGTGATGTCGATGCCGACCTCGGCCATCGCGCGGACGGCGACCGGATTGAGCCCGGCGGCCGGGGCGGAACCGGCCGAGCGCACCTCGACCCGGTCACCGGCCAGGTGGCGCAGCCAGCCGGCGGCCATCTGGGAGCGGCCGGCGTTGTGGACGCAGACGAACAGGACGGTGGTGGTCACGGGGCGCTCCGGTCGGTGGGGTCGAGGAACTGGGAGAGCAGGGCGAGCCGGGCCGGGACGACCCAGTAGTAGACCCAGGTGCCGCGGCGCTGGCAGTCGACCAGGCCGGCCTCGCGCAGCTGCCGCAGGTGGTAGGAGATGGTCGGGCCGGTCAGGTCGAACGCGCCGGTGATGTCGCAGACGCAGATCTCGCCGCCGCCACGGGACGCGATCAGGGACAGCACCCGCAGCCGGACCGGATCGCCGAGGACCTTGAACACGCGGGCCAGCTCGGCCGCGCCGTCCGGGCTGAGGGCCGCGCCGACGGTGGGGGCGCTTTGATTAGACACTTCTCTACATTGACAGCTCACGGGATGTCATCGCAAGCTGATTAGAGAGTCGTCTAGATAACTGGAGGGGTGTCATGTCCCGTGTTCAGCTCGCGCTGCGGGTCGCCGACCTGGAGGCGTCGGTCGCGTTCTACACGAAACTGTTCGGTGCCGAACCGGCCAAGCGCCGCCCCGGATACGCCAACTTCGCCATCACCGAGCCGCCGCTCAAGCTGGTGCTGCTGGCGGGCGAGCCCGGCCGGCCGACCGCGCTGGACCACCTCGGCGTGGAGGTCGAGACCAGCGACCAGGTCGACGCGGCGACCAGCCGGCTGACCGACGCCGGCCTGATCACCCTCACCGAGGGTGACACCGAGTGCTGTTACGCGCTCCAGGACAAGGTGTGGGTGCGAGGGCCGGGGAACGAGCCGTGGGAGGTGTACGTGGTCAAGGGCGACTCGCCCGTCGGCGACAAACCGATGCCGGACGCCGCCGTCGCCACGCCGGGCTGCTGCTGAGCGGGCTCGCCGGGCCGGCATCCCCACCGGCCCGGGCGCCGGCCTGCCCGAGCCGGTACGACGTGCCGGCTCGGGCAGGCCACGCAGGCCTTGCGAGGTGGTCAGGCGGCGGTCCCGAACGGGTTGTCGATCAGATAGCGCCAACGGCCGTCCGCGCCCCGGCGCAGCACGTCGGCGGAGACACCGGACAGGTCGAGTGGGTAACCCTGGCGGGCGGTGCCGCGCATCGACCAGTCGACGATCGACAGGGCGATGTCGTCCGCGACGTACAGGCGCCGGGTCCGCGCGACCATCGGGACGCCGAAACCGAGCAGATGGCCGAACGCCGCCCGCCGCTCGGCCGGGCCGGTCAGTGCGGTGCCGGGCTGCGGGACCAGAACCGCGCCGGGCTCGTAGAAACGGTCCACGACGGCGCTGGACCCGGTGGCGAAGGCCGCGCGGTAGGAGGTCACATGCTCGTCGACGGTCTCTGCTGGATCGAAAGTCTCTGCTGGATCGAAAGGCACGGCTGGATCGAAAGTCATGCCCATCGAGCATAACCCCGGCCACCGCGGCACGGCCGTCACGACACGCAGCGCGGCGAACATCTCCGGACCGGCCAGATCCTCGTGGTGGACCGTGGCGCCCACCCCGAATCCGGGACCACCACACCCTGACAGCGGCCCGGCTACCGGCGAGCCGGCACGTAACCTGCTCTGATGGCCACCGTCTACCTGCTGACCGGGCTGACCGGATCCGGCAAGACCACCTACGCGACCCGTGTGCTGGAGCCGGCCGGGGCGGTTCGCCTCTCCGTGGACGAGCGGGTGTTCGCCCGGCACGGGCGCTACGGCGTGGACTATCCGGAGCACACCTACGGTGAGCGTGCGGCGCCGGTGGTGGCCGAGGTCCGCGCCGAGATGGTCACGCTGCTCACCGCCGGCCGGGACGTGATCGTCGACCACGGCCTGTGGCTGCGGGCCGACCGGGACCATTGGCGGGCACTGGCCGAGGAGGCGGGTGCCGAGGTCCGGCTGCTGTACTTCCCGGTGCCCCGCAATGAGCTGCTGCGCCGCCTGGCCGCCCGCAACCGGGAATCGCATGCCAACGCGCTGACCGTCACCCCGGAGGCCCTCGACGCGTTCCAGCGGCGCTTCGACCCGCCGAGCGGGGAGGGCGAACAGATCATCGCGGCAGACGGGCACCTCGACGTCGGCGACGGCCATCGGGTGCACTGGGAGTCCTGGGGCAACCCGGCGGGGGTGCCGGTGATCCTGCTGCACGGCGGTCCCGGAGCCGGGTACGGCGACTCCCACAAGGCCCTGTTCGACCCCGCCCGGCATCACGTGCTCTTCCACGACCAGCGCGGATGCGGGCGCAGCACCCCGTTCGCGGAGACCGGGCACAACACCACCGGCCACCTGATCGCCGACATCGAGGCGCTCCGGCGGCACCTCGGGTGGGAGAGCGCCCACCTGGCCGGCGGCTCCTGGGGGGCGACCCTGGCCCTGTTGTACGCGATGCGGCATCCGGGGCGGGTCCGCGGCCTGACTCTGTGGAGCGTCTACCTGGCCCGGCGGGCCGACGACGCCTGGGCGATGGGCGGCCCGCCCCGGCACTTCCTGCCCGCCGAATGGGACCGGTTCACCGGCCCGGTGCCGGCGGACCTGCGCGACGACCCGGAAGCCGTGATGGCCCACTACCACCGTGGGCTGCGGGACGAGGACGCGGCGGTGGCGCGCCGGCACGCGGTCGAATGGGCGCTGTGGGAGGCCGCACTGACCTCACTGGACTACGATCCGGTGCGCAACGAGCGGCTGGCCACCGGGGATCCGACCACGGTGCCGATCGCGCGGCTGGAGACGCACTACTTCACCAACGGCTGCTTCATCCCGGAGAACCACATCCTGGACGCCGTCGGGGCTGTCCGGCACATCCCCGCCACACTGGTGCACGGCCGCTTCGACATGTGCACCCCGCCGGCCGGGGCGTACGAACTCCGGCAGGCGTACGGCGAGAACCTGGCCCTGCGATGGGTCAACTCCGGGCATCTGCGCACCGACCCGGAGATGTTCGCCGCGCTCCGTGCCGCCACCGCCGCGTTGCGGTGATCCGGGTCGCGCCCGATGGGCCTGACTGACGCCCGGAGCGGTTCCGCCGAAAGGGCCACACGTTCGGTTCAACGATGGCGATGCTCGATTACCGACAGCAGATGAAAGATCGGATATCGGGTCATCCCGGTGGCTTCCTGATAGATTTTCCGGCCGAGCGACGTGCCGGAGACGAAACCTTTCCATTCGGCCGAGAAAGCACGTCACGACCCATTCTCTCCGAGGCGGCCAATGTGGATGCGGCACAAGTAGCTGACGCCTATTCGCAGCTTTCCGGATTGATAGCCGGTTTCGCCTTCAGCTCGATCGTGGTGCTGATCACCCATCGGATCGGCGCGGTCGGCGGGGCCGGAGTCCCCGACGATCACATGCAGAATGCCCTGCTGCTGCTGTTCTCCTGTTTCATGGGAATGACGACCTCCGCACTGGCGTACTCGATGCTGTCCGGAATGAAGGACTTCGTCCTCGCCTTGGAGGTGGGGCACGTCATCGCGGGCACCGGATTCGGTGTCGCCGGGCTGATGGGGCTGCTCGGGATCCACCAGCTGATATTGCGTGCCGGCCTCCGGATCGAGCGGGAGATCGGGATCGTGTCCGGCAGTCTGGCGCCGCTGTTGACCGCCGCCTATCAGGTGGTCGGCCTTCACCGGGCCGACGGCTCGTCCGGTTTCGTCTTCGGCGGCTCGGTCGTTCTGGTGATCCTCGTGGCGGCCTCGATCGCCCCACACCTGGGGCGTGGTGATGCCGGCCCGGCCGCGAGCGCGCTCCGCAGCTATTCGAAGTTGTCGATCTGTAGTCTGGGTGTCTCCGCCATGCCGTCGGTCGGTGTCTCCGTCCTCGCCGCCACCGGTGGGACCGCGCGCGTTCCGGTCTGGCCCGCCTACGCGGCGGTGACGACGACCTTTCTCATGTGCGCCTGGGTGACGGTGGTCTTCCATCGGCAGGCCGGCCGGGCACGATCCGCCGCCGTACCGGAGTGAGTGGCCGCGACGGCCGTATCCGCCCGGCGGGCGCCGGGCGGTCCGGTGGGGCGCCTGGCTCGCGGGGACTCTCGCGATCTGCCATGCGCTGCGGTTGTGGGAGGTGTGCGGCGTACCGGAAATCAGTCTCTCGGCCAGCCGGACAACCGGGAGCGGAGGGCGGCGATGGCGGCCGGGTCCAGGCCGTAGAGCGCGAAGCGCGCGTCGTCGAGGCGGTCCAGGTAGCGGCCGGCGTCGGCGATGTCCTCCGGGTCCAGGGCCGGGTCGGCGGCGTGCGCCAGGCGCAGCACCTGGTCCAGCGGGTAGCGTTCCAGGGCGGCGGCCACGTCGATGTAGTCGCGGACCTCGCGCCGGTTGACCAGGGCGGCGACCTTCGTGGCGACCAGGTCGTCGAGGTGCATGACCGGGCCGACGTCCATCACCACCGGGGCGCGGTTGCGGTCCAGGCGGCACAGGGTCAGCCGCAGCGCCCGGGACTCGGAGGCCACCAGGAATTCCTGGATGTCGGCGTTCATGCCCTCGAACAGCTCGTCGGCCTCCTCGCGGACCACCCGGTAGCCGGCCGCGGTCAGCGCCGACGTCACCTCGCCGGCCGCCGCGGCCACCCCGCCGGCCGTGTCGGTGAACAGGTCCAGATCCTCGGTGGGCCGTGCGACCAGGCCGTTGACCAGCCAGGCCACCCCGCCGCCGAGGACGAAGCCGTGCTTGTCGGCCACCTTGAGGGCGATCCGGGCGATGTCGCGGTAGAAGTCGTCGACGCTCACGCGGCGGCGGCCCGCACCCGCAGCCGGGGATGCCGGGCCTCCCAGGCGGCCCGGACGCCGCGCGGCAGGTTCAGCTCCGGCCACAGCCGGACCAGGGTGGCGCCGTCCAGATGTCCGCGCAGCTCGTCGACCCGGATCGCCTCGCGGAGCACGTTCTCATACATCCACAGCAGCATGGTGTGCTGGCTCAGGTCGAAGGCCCGCTGCGGCTGCCACCAGAGGCGCAACGGCAGCTCGACGAGCCCGGCGGTGGGGCCGCGCAACTCGCTGAGAGTGCCCGCCACGACCACCGGCCGGTGCGGCCTGGCGAGGTGTGTGACGGGGGCGGTACTCACAGACATGCCATCAGCCTAAACCGACACACCGTACAGAAGGCAAACACCTAGATTCCTAGGATGGTCTAGAGGGTGTGCTGCGGGCGGCCGATTCGTTCAAGACCGGTTCGCCGGAGCCCGGGTAGTTTCCGGGTATGCATCTGAGCGCACACATCGACAGGCCGGTCAAAGACGTCTACGAGTACATCGCCGACCCGGCGAATCTGCCCGCGTGGGCGCCCGGCCTGGGCAGCACGATCGAGAACGTCGACGGCCGCTGGTTTGTGGATTCGGCCGCCCTGGGCCGGGTCGAGGTGGTGTTCGCGCCGCGCAACGACCTCGGGGTGCTCGACCATCATGTGACGGTGGCGTCGGGGGAGACCTTCTACAACCCGGTGCGGGTGATCGCCGACGGCGACGGAAGCGAGATCATCTTCACGGTACGCCGGGCGAACAGCACTGTGGACTTCGACGCCGACGTCCGCGCCGTGCAGGCCGACCTGGACGGGCTGAAACGCATCCTGGAAGCGTGATACAACGCTGGGCATGCGCATCGTCTTCGTGTCCGTGCCGCTGTCCGGGCATCTACTGCCGTTGATCCCGTTCGCGGCCGCCTGCCGGGACGCCGGGCACGACGTGGTCCTGGCCTCCGGTGACTTCCCGGCCGACGTGCTCGGGCTGCGCACCGCCGACATCGGTGCCCGGTTCAGTCTGCGGTCCGGGGCGATGCGGTCCGCCCTGCGGCATCCGCGTCTGGCCCGGGCCGAGATGGCCGGCCGGGCCGGGCACCGGTTCGTCGGGGAGATCTTCGGGCGGGCCGGGCTGGCGCTGGAGGAGCCGCTGCTGGCCCTGGCCGGGACCGAGAAACCCGATCTCATCGTGTACGAGTCCCTCAGCGAGGTCGGTGCGATCGTCGCCGGGCGGCTGGGCGTGCCGTCGGTGCTCCAGGAGAACACCCTGTGGCCGGCCGAGCAGCTGTTCCAGGCGGTGGCCGGCAGTTCGGTGCTGGCCGGCCGGGAGGTGCCGGCGCCGGACCTGACGATCGCGGTGACCCCGCCGAGCCTGCGCGCGGTCCCGGCCGGGCCGGGCGCGGTGCCGATGCGGCCGGAACCGTACTCCGGTGGCGGCCACCTGCCCGACTGGCTGGCCACCCCCGGGGACCGGCCGCGGGTGCTGGTCAGCCGGTCCACCCTGTCCGGGCCGGACACCGGCGACCCCGGCCCGGCGGTGATCGCCGCGGCGGGCGCGGTGGACGCCGAGTTCGTGCTGGTCCGCGGCGAGACCCGGCGCGGGCTGCCGCGGAACGTGCGCCCGGTCGGCCGGATCCCGCTGAACCAGGCGCTGCCGTACGCGGCGGCGTTCGTCCACCACGCCGGGGCGGGCAGTGTGCTCGGCGGGCTGGCCGCCGGTGTCCCGCAGCTGACCACGCCGGGCGCCGGGGACCGCCGGCACAACGCGGAGCTGCTCGCCCGCCGGGGCGCCGGCCTGGCCGTGCCCGCCAAGTCGATCACCGCCGCCGACCTGGACCGGCTGCTCACCGACCCGTCGCTGCTGGCCGCGGCCCGCGAGGTGGCCGCCGAGATCGCCGCGATGCCGTCCCCGGCCGCTGTGGTCCCGGCCCTGGAGAAGCTGGCCGGCCGCTGACCCCTGGTCAGCCGCTCACCGTGGCGGCGGCCAGCAGGGCGGCGAAACTGTCCCGGAACGTGGTGGCCCGGCCGGCCCAGCGGGATCGTTCGTGCGTATCGAAATCGGTCATGGTTGCCTTTCGGGTTGATGGTGCGGGAACCACTGTGGCACCGTGCGGGGATGGACGCGGTAGCGGTATGGCGTGCGGCGGGGGAGTCCCGTGACGCCGCCCGGGCCGTCACCGCCCTGAGCGCGGACGTCACGCTGATCTCGCCGATCACCGAGCGGTTCACGTTCCGGGGCCGGGAGCAGGTCGGCACCCTGCTGGAAGTGGCGCTGGCCGAGATCGACGGCGTCACCTACACCGATCAGGCCGGTGACGGGCCGCTGGTGGCGCTCTTCTACGAGGCCCGGATCGGCGCCGCCCGGATTTTCGAGGCGCAGCGGCTGCGCCTGGACGGCGAGGGTCTGATCACCGAGATCACCCTTTACGTACGTCCCCTGCCGGCCCTGACCCTGCTGATGAACCGGCTCGGCCCCGAGCTGGCCCGGCGTAACGGGCAACCGGGTCTGGCCCGGGTGGTGCCGATCGCCGGTGGTGTTCTGCACGCGATGGCCGAATCCGGCGAGCGCCGGATCATGCCGCGGGTGGCGCCCCGGCCATGACCGGGCCGTGACCGGGTCGCCCTCGGGTGGCGGCCCGGATCACGGTCACGCTGACGGCGAGGGTGTCACCGCCGGGTGTGGTCGCGACACGTCCACACCCGACGGTGTGGCAGGGTGTTCGGGTGATCACGTGTGTCGTGCACTACGTCATCGACCCGGCGCGGATCGATGCCTTCGAGCGGTTCGCCCGCGAGTGGATGCGTCTGGTCGCCTTGCACGGCGGGGTGCACCACGGCTACTTCCTGCCGGCTGAGGGGGCCAGCGACCGGGCCGAGGCGCTGTTCAGTTTCGACAGCCTGGCCGCCTACGAGCGGTACCGGGCGCGGTTCGGGGTGGATCCGGAGTTCGTGGCGGCCGACCGGATCCGCGACGAGTCGGGGTGTGTGCTGCGCTGGGACCGCACGTTCATGCGGCCGCTGCTACCCGGATGATCTCCGTCGGAAGGTCGCGCTCCCGCTGAACGCGCACCCTCCCGGCTCGTGCGCAGGCGTCCGGCACCCCATCCCGGCGGCGTCACACTCACGCCGGTCGGTGGGCGCATGCCGGGGCCGGGACACCGGCGCGAGCACCCACCCCGGGCCGGCCCCGGGCCCACGTCGCCCCGCCGCGCGAGCCTCAGTGCCGCGCAGATCGGACCTCGATCAAGAGTTCCGCTCTGAGGGATGGCTCGACGGCAGGGTCGGACGCGGTCTCCGTGACACCGCTACTGACCGGCCGCGGCCACCGGATGGTCGAAGGAGGCCGGGCAGTAGAAGAGGTTGAGGTCCTCGGCCCGGCCGAGAACCACACCGGCCGGGTCGATGTCGGTGTCCGGGGGATCGTCCCGCGGACGCCAGCTCTGCCCCTCGTTGGCCCACTCGCCGCTGGCGGCGGCCAGCAGGAAGGCCATCTCCGACCCGCACGTCGCGCAGCTGACCTTTCGCGGGCCGGACACCGACCAGTCGGGGAAGCCGCCGAGTTTCCAGCCGGGCGCCAGCGACAGGTCGAAGAAGTAGCTCGGCGACCCGGAATCCCACTCGTCGATGCGTGAGCGCAGATCGTCGGGCAGCAGATCCTGGAACTGGTATTCGACGACCTGTTCCGGGTGCAGCGCGCACGGTCGGGGAAGGTACGCCTCGTTGGCCACCGGCGGCTCCGGGATCGTGTCCAGCGCCTCGGTGACGTCGGCGGACCGCCGCCAGACCACGTGCACGCGCGGCTGGTAGTCGTGTTCGGTGTGGTCCAGCGGGCACCACAGCACCTGCATCAGGTCGTGGTCGTCCGGGCCGATGAAACCGGGCACGTCCCGCCGGTACAGCTGGGCCACCAGGATCATCGGGATCGGCTGGTCCACCGGGGCGAGCGTGGTCAGCATGTCCTTGTCGTCGTCGTGGTCGCCGTCGGTGCAGTACGGCCACGGCTCGCCGGCCGGCCACCGCGGCGGCCCGCCGATCGAGCTGTCGCCGACCCCCGGGGTGCCCGGCCTCGGGTGCAGCCGGGTGGTGGTGGCGCAGTGGTCGCGCAACTCCGGGAACAGCTCGGCGATGTCCACCGGGCGGGGCGGTGTGGTCCGGGTCATCGGCTCACACCTCCCGGATCTGCAGGCCGAGCGCCATCGCCAGGGTGACCGCCTGATCCACGGTGATCACCGCGTCCCTCATCTCGGTGACCCGCGGGTCGAACGCCTGCAGGTCGGTGCCGCGCAGGTCGCAGCCGGTGAAGTCGGCGCCGCCGAGCTGGGCGCCGGACAGGTCCAGGCCGCGCATCGTGCCGTTGCGGCAGCGGGTGCCGGTCAGGTCGGCCTCCCGCATCCGGGCGCCGGTGAAGGTGGCGGTGCCCAGGTCGGCGCGGGTCAGGGTGATGAACGACCAGTCGCCGCCGTCCACGCCTGTCAGGTCGAAGGTGCAGCGCTCGAACGTACTGCCCACGGCCTTGCAGTTCGTGAAGGACGCGTCGAAGAAGTTGCTGTTGACGAAACGGCAGTTCAGGTACGCCACGTCGGTCTGCTGGGAGCAGTTGAACCGGGCGTCGTGGAAGACGCACTCGGAGAACTCGACACCCTCCAGATCGATCTCGCACAGGTCCAGCCCGGAGAACCGCCGGCCCTGATGGCGGCTCCCCTTGGCGAATTCGGTCACGAGCGGCGCCGGGGGGAGCGGGCCAGATAGGCGTGCGGGTACGGCGGGGGCTGGTCGCCGGCCTCGGTCAGCCGGTCCATGTGCTTGCCGTCCAGGGCCCAGCCGACCGCGCCGAGGGTGTCGTCGAGCTGGGCCACACTGCGGGCGCCGACGATCGGGGCGGTCACCCCGGGCCGCTGCGCCACCCAGCGCAACGCCACCTGGGCCGGGGTCCGGCCCACTGACGAGGCGACGTCGATGAGGGTGTCGGTGACCCGCCACACCCGCTCGTCGACGCTGTTCTCCCAGTTGCCCAGCCACGGCTGCTGGTCGCCGTCCCAGCGCGCGCCGGTCGGGGCCGACGTCATGCCGCGCCGATATTTTCCGGTCAGCCAGCCGCCGCGCATCGGCGACCACGGGATGATCCCGACCCCCTCGTTTCGGCACACCGGCACGTGCTCGTGCTCGATCTCCCGGTCGATCAGGTTGTACAGCGGCTGGGACGCCACGAACGGCTCCCAGCCGCGGAAGCGGGCCACGTCCACCGACTTCTGCAGCTGCCAGGCCGCGTAGTTGGAGACCCCCAGATGCCGGACCTTGCCGGTACGCACCAGCTGGTCGAGCGTGGACAGGGTCTCCTCGACGGGTGTGGTCTCGTCGAAACAGTGCAGCTGGTACAGGTCGAGGTAGTCGGTGCCGAGCCGGCGCAGGCTGTCGTGCACGGCCGCGATCAGGTGCTTGCGGCCGGCGCCGTGGTCGTTGCGGGCGTCGCCGGTGCCCCAGAAGCCCTTGGTGGCCACCACCAGGGAATCCCGCCGCTGCCGGGCCAGCCACCGCCCGATGATCTCCTCGGACGCTCCTCCCGAATACACGTCGGCGGTGTCGATGAAGTCGCCGCCCGCCTCGACGAACCTGTCGAGGATCGCGTGCGACTCCGTCTCGTCCGCTTCCTTGCCGAACGTCATCGTCCCGAGGCACAGCTCACTGACACGAAGTCCACTGCCCCCGACATTCCGGTACTCCATGGGGTGAATCCTTTCAGGACACGCGTACATTGGCCACCGTGACACGGATCGGCTTCTGGGCGGAACCGGGCGACGACGGCGGGCCGGACGTGTGCGCGTTCGTGTCGGACGCCGAACCGGACCGGGAGGCCATCGCGTACCTGCGGTCCGGCACCCCGTTCGCCTGGCGGGGCACCCCGTGGGCCTGTGTCCTGTGCGGCCGCCCGCTCGGTGCGGCGGTGCTGACCGACGGGGTGTACGAGTGGCCGGAAGGCCTGGCCCACTACCTGGAGGAGCACCGGGTACGCCTGCCACTCCGGTTGCGCGGCACGGCCGCTCCCGTCGACGCGGAGACGTACCGTCCGGAGGTATCGGACGACGACACGTGGTGGACGGCGCAGGTCCGCGACCGCCCTCACCTGCCCGGCTGCCCGCGCAGCCCGGTCCGCCGCCCCTGGAACCTGCCCCGCACCGCCGACATCTGGATCGACAGGGTGCGCCCGGGGGACGTGACGACCATGGCCCGGCTGCGGCGGCTGTTCGGCGCCGACTGGCCGTTCAGCGAGTTGCACGCCCGGATCGCCGCCCAGCCGTTCCCGGTCCGCGCCGGCGGCGATCCGGCCGCCCTGAACAGCGAGCCGCACCTGCGCGACCACCTGTTCTACGCCACCCCGGACGGCCTGCTCCCGGTCGCCGTCGACCCCTTCTCCCTCGATTGAGATCGCCGTCAGCCGGACGAGATCATCGGACGTCGGACATCGTTCTCCGGCGCCGGGTCTCCAGGAGGGCGATCACCGCGAACGCCGCGAGCGCCGCTGCGGTCGCGGCGGCGTAGCACCACGGTGCGGGCAGGTAGTTGGCCGCCACCATCACGCTCGGGCCCTTGTCGGTGAAGACGCGGAAGATGATCGCGATCGGGCCCTCCCAGACGCCCGCGGCGAGCGTGAGAAGCATTGCCAGCCGGTACCAGCCGTCGTCCACAGTTCACTCCCTGTCGTGATACGAACGTATCAACGACACCATCGGGAATTGCCGTCAGCAAGCCCTGAACTGCCGAAACGTCACACTTAATGCGCGGCTAGATTGAGTGGGTGCGTGACGAAACGAGGTGCCCGGTGTGCCGCGGGCCGGTGCGGCCGCCCGCGCGTGGCCGCCGGCCGGTCTACTGCTCCCGCGCCTGCCAGGCCCGGGCATACCGGGCGCGCAAGAATCCACCGCTCCCGGAGGCCACCGAGCCGGAACTGACCGGTCACCGTCGCCGGATCGTCGAGGCGGTCTGGCGGATCGCCGCCGAGCGTGGACTACAGAGGGCCACCATCCGCGAGATCGCCGCCGAGGCGGACGTGACCCCACGGGTGGTGCAGTACCACTTCACCGGCAAGCACCATCTGCTGATCACCGCGCTGCGCACGCTGCACCGGGACAACGGGCACCACAGCCGGGAACGGATCGCGGCACTACGCGGCGCGTCCGACCCCCGGGTGCTGCTCCGCGCCACTCTCGAGGAACTCCTCCCACTCGACGAACAGCGCCGCACCAGCCTGCGGGTGATGACCGCCTACTACGCGTGGAGCCTCACCGATCCCTCGCTCGCGGCGGTCTTCCTGCACCAGGAGCACCCCTTGGAGGACCTGGTCACCGCCCTGATCGCGGCGGCCGGCGCCCGGCCCTCGATCGATCCGGCCCAGGAGGCGAACCTGCTCGTCGGCGGCATCAGCGGACTCGGCCTGGACCTGCTGCACCGGCGCCGCACCCGGGCGGACGTGCGGCGCACCCTGGACCACCACCTGAACCGCATCCTGGCGGAACCGGGTTCCAGCGCCACGAGTTCAATCGAACCGGGTGACGAGCCGCACGCCCTCGTCTCCGAGGCGTTGCGCGAGGGTGCGCATGACGGCGAAGACGTCGTCCGGAAGCCCGCGGTTCGCGGCGACAGGCCGCCATCCGGGCCAGTTTCGTACGCCGAACAGGCAGCCGAGGCCGCGCGGGTCAGATCGCGGACTTCGATGGACCCGTAGACGTCAGTTGAGGAGGCTGCCCTGTTCGGAGCGCAGGACGTGGAGCAGGGGGCGTGGCGCCGTGCCGGTGAGGTCCCGGACCGTGGTCGTGGTGCGGTTCTCGGCGCCGGCGGCGATCGCGGTGTCGAGGGCGGCCAGCAGGCCGGCGAACTCCGGTGGGGTGCCGTGCCGCCGCAGGTGGGCGGCCAGTTCGGTCTCGGTGACACGGCGGTGGCTGACGCGGCGGCCGGTGACGGTGGTGAGCGCCGCGGCGACGTCGTCGAAGCGGAGCGCTTCCGGGCCGGTCAGCACCAGATCGTGGGGTGGTGTTTCCGGGGTGGTCAGGACGTGGCCGGCGACGGCGGCGATGTCGGCGGGGTCGATGAACGGGATCCGGCCGTCGCCGGTGGCGCTGACCAGTTCGCCGTCGCGGCGGGCGGTCCGGGCGTGCAGGTGGCCGCCGGTGAAGTTGGTGGCGAACCAGGAGGGGCGCAGCACGGTCCACTCCGGGATGTACTCGCCGGCGAGCGGGCCGAGAGTGCCGAGGCCGGGTGTGCCGACCGGGATGGCGGACGAGCCGAGCAGCGCGATCCGGGTGACGCCGGCGTCCCGGGCCGCCGCCAGGAACGGGGTGACGATGGGGGCCGGGTCGGCGACGCCGAGCGGGGCGATCAGGTAGACCGAGCGGATGTCGCGGACCGCCCCGGCGAAGGTGGCCGGATCGTTCCAGTCGAATCGCACGTCGCCGCCGGTGCGCCCGGCCCGCCGGATCGGCACGCCGGACTCGGTGAGCAGGCGGGCGAGGCGGCTGCCGGTGGTGCCGCTCGCGCCGGTGATCAGGACGGGTGCCGGGTTCTGGGGCATGGTGTCTCCTCGTAAGATACGGACCAGCGGTCCGCATCAACCTTAGCGGACTGCCGGTCCGTTTTAGCGGGGGGAGTGGTGGTGCGCGCTGACAAGGCACGGAACCGGGAGGCGGTGCTGGCGGCCGCCGGGCGGCTGTTCGACACGGCGGCCGAGCCGGACGAGGTGTCGATGGACGCGGTCGCGGCCGAGGCGGGCGTCGGCAAGGGCACGATCTTCCGCGGCTTCGGTGACCGGCGCGCCCTGCTCACCGCGCTCTACCAGCAGCGCCTCACCGCCGAGTTCGGCAGCCGGCCACCGGCGCCCGGGGCCACCGGCGCGGCGGGCGCTGCCGAGCTGCTGCTGCGGACGTGGCGGTTCAAGGAACGCCACCGGGTGCTGGCACTCGCCCTGGAACGGGAGGGCTCCGGCAGCCCGTACCAGAACGAGGCCTACGACCGGCTGCACACCGGGCTCACCGCGCTGATCACGCGGGCCCGCGGGCCGGAGAACGCGGACTTCCTGGCACACGCCCTGCTGGCCGCCGTCCGCAGCGATCTGGTGGAGCACCTGCGCGAGCGGCCGGACACCGATCCGGAGGCCGGCCTGCGAGCACTGGTCAGCGCGATCCTCGGCTGATCACCACGGCGGGCCGGTCAGCGGCTCAGGCGGGTGCGGACCACCAGGTCGTGCAGGGCGGAGACGGCCGCCGGGTCGGCGTACCCCGGCAGTTTCGTCTCGTCTCTCGCGTCCTCCAGCTCGGCGCGCAGGGCGGGGACGTCGGCTGCCAGCCACGCCGCCGCCTGGGCCGGAAGGGGACCGTGCTCGGCCTCGCGTTTGGCGGCCAGCAGGTCGGGGACGTAGGGCAGACGGCCGCCGAGGACGCGCAGGTCGCATTCCAGCGTGCCGGTGCGCATCAGGTGGATGCCGGTGAGCAGGACACGCAGCGTGTACAGGGCCGGTTTGAGCTGGCCGGTGCCGTGGTAAAGGCGTTCCTGGGTGCGGGCGAACCCCAGGTAGTGGTGGGCGTGGTTGCTGGTGATCAGGCCGGGGGCCAGGGATGTCAGCTCGCGGTGCACGTCGGTGGTCACCACCACCAGCGGGGACAGCAGCTGTTCCAGGACGTACCCGTTGCGGCTGTTCAGCAGTTTCGCGAACTTCAGCAGGTCGTGGCTGACGATGTCGAGTTCGACGCCGTCGCGGACGCCGGACTGTTCCAGGGTGTCGGGGCCGGTGCGCAGGCCGACCACCTCGGCCGGCGGCAGCACATGGGCGGCCCGCAGGTCCAGGTCGGAGTCGCGGGAGGCGAAACCGTACAGGTGGGCGCCGCTCACCGTGGCGAAGAGCAGGGGATACGGCAGGGCGGTGGCGGCGTCGGCGGCCCACTCCGGCACTACGGTGGTCACTTCAGGTTCCTTTCCCGTACGGCCACCAGCATCGCGTCCACCGCGGCCCGATCCGGGTGCTCGGGCAGCACGGTGGTGGCCGCCGCCGCGGCGAGGTCGTCCTGCAGACGGCCGGCCCACTCCGTCACCTCCGGCCAGGGGACCTCGCCGCGGCGTACCGCAAGCAATTGATCTCGAAGATTCGACACGTCGACCAGGACCTCCGCGGTGCGCAGCACGTGGGCACCGGCCATCAGCAGGCGGATCATGTGCATGGCCTGCTTGTGGTTGACCTCGCCGGTCCGCTCGCGCCGGGACGCCACCTTGGCGAGCTGGTCACGGGCGTACGACCCGTAGGTGTCCGCGACCCGCCGGGACAGGAACGCCCGCCTGGTGGCCCGCAGCAGCTCCCCGTCGGCGGTGACCGTCTCGACGAGATCGGACCACAGCACCTCCAGCACGGTCGGGTTCGCCTGCGCCGCCAGCACGCAGAACCGCTCGATCTCCCAGGAGAACTGCTCCTCGGCCGGCCCGTCCAAGTGGGTCGGCGGCTTGTCCAGGGACCAGAACGAGCGGGTCGGCGCCACGAAGACACCCCGCCGGTCGTGGTCGGACCCGGGCCCGTGGAGTCCATAGGCGCGGGAGCCGACCACGACCGCCAGGGCGGTGTGCCGTTCGACGAGGTCGGTCATGACCCGGGAGGGTACGGCTACCTCGCCAGCACCGTCGCGTCGATTTCGTCCAGCTCACTCTGGTCGAGCTTGAGGTTCTTCAGCGCGGCCACGTTGTTCTCCAGCTGCCCGACGCTGGACGCGCCGATGATCAGGCTGGTCATCCGCTCGTCGCGCAGCGCCCAGGCCAGCGCCAGCTGGGCCAGGGACTGGCCGCGCCGCTTGGCGACGTCGTTGAGCGTGTGCAGCCGGTTCAGCGTCTTCTGGTCCAGGGCGCTCTCGTTGAGGAACACGCTGGTCCGGATCCGCGAATCCGCCGGGATGCCACCGAGGTAGCGGTCGGTGAGCAGGCCCTGCTGGAGCGGGCTGAACGCGATGCAGCCGGCGCCGGCGGTCTCCAGGGTGTCGAGCAGGTTGTCGTGCTCGATCCACCGGTTCAGCATCGAGTAGGACGGCTGGTGGATCAGCAGCGGCGTGCCCAGCTCCCGCAGGATCCGGGCGGCCTCGGCGGCCTGCTCGCTCTTGTAGTTGCTGATGCCCACGTAGAGGGCCTTGCCGGAGCGGACGATCGCGTCCAGCGCCGACATCGTCTCCTCGAGCGGGGTCTCCGGGTCGGGCCGGTGGTGGTAGAACACGTCGACGTAGTCGAGGTCCATCCGCTTGAGCGACTGGTCCAGCGACGACACCAGGTACTTGCGGGAACCCCAGTCGCCGTACGGGCCGTCCCACATCGTGTAACCGGCCTTCGTCGAGATGATCATCTCGTCGCGGTGGTGCTGGAAGTCCGCCTTCAGGATCCGGCCGAAGTTGGTCTCGGCGCTGCCGGGCGGCGGCCCGTAATTGTTGGCCAGGTCGAAGTGGGTTACCCCGAGATCGAACGCGCGGCGCACGATGTCGGCCTGACGGTCGCCGGGCCGGGCGTCACCGAAGTTGTGCCAGAGGCCCAGGCTGATGGCGGGGAGCTTGAGACCGCTGCGACCAGCACGCCGGTAGATCATTTCGGCGTAGCGGTCGGCGGCAGGGAAGTACGTCACAGGCACACCCTAGGACTCCCGATCATGTCGGTGCGCGCTGGTACGTTGTGATTGCCGACAACACCCGTGCGGGAGAGACCCTGTCGACAGGGCGCCGAAGGGGCAATTCCTCCCCGGAACCTCTCAGGCAAAGGAACCGTACCGGGCAGGCGCTCTGAAGTGCCCGCATTCGGGGTATGACAGAGGGGGAGGTCTGTTTGCCGACCTTCTCACGCTTGGAGTCGCCCATGACGTCCCCGTTCGTCGCACGCCACATCGGCCCGGACAACGACGAGCAGACCCAGATGCTCAAGACCATCGGGTACGGGTCGGTCGGTCAGCTGATGGATGCCGCCATCCCGGCCAGCATCCGCTTCGACGGTGTCCTCGACCTGCCGGCCGGCGCCTCCGAGGAGGAGACGATCGCCGAGCTGCGCGCGATCGCCGGCCGCAACGTGCTCGCCACCCCGATGATCGGTCTCGGCTACTACAACACCATCACCCCCGCGGTGATCAAGCGCAACGTCCTGGAGAACCCCGCGTGGTACACGGCGTACACGCCGTACCAGCCGGAGATCAGCCAGGGCCGCCTGGAGGCGCTGCTCAACTTCCAGACCATGGTCACCGACCTGACCGGGCTCACCACCGCCAACGCCTCGATGCTCGACGAGGCCACCGCGGTCGCCGAGGCGATGACCCTCGCGCGGCGCGCGTCCAAGAGCAAGAGCAGCGTGTACGCGGTGGACGCCGACACCTTCCCGCAGACGCTGTCGGTGCTGCGCACCCGTGCCGAACCGCTCGGCATCGACGTCCAGTTGGTGGATCTCGACGGCGGCGATCTTCCCGAAGACTACTTCGGCCTGCACGTGCAGTACCCGGGCGCTTCGGGCACCGTCCGGGACCACACGGCCCTTGTCGAGGCCGCCCACGCCAAGGGCGCCCTGGTCACCGCCGCCGCCGACCTGCTGGCCCTGCTCCTGCTGCGGGCGCCCGGCGAGATCGGCGTGGACATCGCGGCCGGCACCACCCAGCGTTTCGGGGTGCCGCTCGGCTTCGGCGGCCCGCACGCCGGTTACCTCGCGGTCCGTGCCGGCCTGGAGCGGTCGCTGCCCGGCCGGCTGGTCGGGGTGTCCAAGGACGCCGACGGCGACCGGGCCTACCGTCTCGCCCTCCAGACCCGCGAGCAGCACATCCGCCGGGAGAAGGCGACCAGCAACATCTGCACCGCCCAGGTGCTGCTCGCCGTGATGGCCAGCATGTACGCGGTGTACCACGGCCCGGCCGGCCTGCGGGAGATCGCGCTGCGCACCCACCGCAAGGCCCGGGTGATCGCGGCCGGGCTGACCGCCGCGCGGCTGGAGGTGGTCACCCCGGCCTTCTTCGACACGGTGACGGTCCGGGTGCCGGGCCGGGCGGCCACGATCGCCGCCACCGCCGCGTCGGCCGGGATCGACCTGCGTGTCGTCGACGCCGACCACATCTCGGTGTCGACCGACGAGACCACCACCGACGCGCATGTCGCGGCGGTGCTGGAGGCCTTCGGCGCGCCGGTGAAGGACGCCGGCCCGCGGGTCATCCCCGAGGACCTGGCCCGGACCAGCGACTACCTGACGCACCCGGTGTTCAACACCCACCACTCCGAGACGAGCATGCTGCGCTACCTGCGCAAGCTCTCCGACCGGGACTACGCGCTGGACCGCGGCATGATCCCGCTGGGTTCGTGCACGATGAAGCTGAACGCCACCACCGAGATGGAGGCGGTCACCTGGCCGGAGTTCGCCAACATCCACCCCTTCGCTCCGTCGTCGCAGACCCGGGGGTACGAGGATCTGGTCGCCCAGCTGGAGGGCTGGCTCGCCGAGATCACCGGGTACGACGCGGTCAGCGTGCAGCCGAACGCCGGCTCGCAGGGTGAGCTGGCCGGTCTGCTCGCCATCCGCGGCTACCACCGGTCGCGTGGCGACGAGCACCGCGACGTCTGCCTGATCCCGTCGTCGGCGCACGGCACCAACGCCGCCAGCGCGGTGATGGCCGGCATGCGGGTCGTCGTGGTCGCCTGTGACGCCGACGGCAACATCGACCTGGCCGACCTGGACGCCAAGATCGACAAGCACCGGGACGCGCTGTCCGCGATCATGGTGACCTACCCGTCGACCCATGGGGTGTACGAGACCTCGATCGCCGACCTGTGCGCCAAGGTGCACGAGGCCGGCGGCCAGGTGTATGTGGACGGCGCCAACCTGAACGCCCTGGTCGGCTACGCGCGGCCGGGCAAGTTCGGGGCGGACGTGTCACACCTCAACCTGCACAAGACGTTCTGCATCCCGCACGGTGGCGGCGGCCCCGGCGTCGGCCCGGTCGCGGTCCGGCAGCACCTCGCCGAGTTCCTGCCCGGTGACCCTCTGCAACAGGGCGACCATCACGCGGTGTCAGCGGCGGCGCACGGGTCGGCCGGCATCCTGCCGATCTCGTGGGCGTACATCCGGATGATGGGCCCGGACGGTCTCGCGGCGGCCACCGCGTCGGCGGTGCTGGCGGCCAACTACGTGGCGGCGCGGCTGCGGGAGCACTACCCGGTGCTGTACGCGGGTGAGGGCGGCCTGGTCGCCCACGAGTGCATCCTCGACCTGCGGCCGATCACCAAGGCCACCGGTGTGAGCGTCGACGACGTCGCCAAGCGGCTCATCGACTACGGCTTCCACGCGCCGACCATGTCGTTCCCGGTCGCCGGCACCCTGATGGTGGAGCCGACCGAGAGCGAGGACCTCGCCGAGCTGGACCGGTTCATCGCCGCGATGATCGCCATCAAGGGCGAGATCGACAAGGTCGCGGCGGGGCAGTGGCCCCGGGACGACAACCCGCTCGCGAACGCGCCACACACCGCGTCGGCCGTGACGGCGGATGAATGGAATCACGCGTATTCACGCTCCGTGGCCGGATTCCCGGAGGGCGTGGACCGTACGGCCAAGTACTGGCCGCCGGTGCGGCGGATCGACGGGGCGTACGGCGACCGGAATCTGGTGTGTTCCTGCCCGTCGCCGGAGGCGTTCGAGGACTGAGCCCGTTGCGCAGGTCGCGGTCGTCGCTGATCGCGGCCTGCGCCGTTTTCTCCGTACCTCGTTGACTACGCTGCGTCTACTCTCAGGCTGCCAGGGCGTGCACGGCCGGACCACGGTGCGGTTCGATCATCGTGCCGTCCGGCAGCAGCTCACCGGTGTCCTCGAAGACGATGACGCCGTTGCAGAGCAGGCTCCAGCCCTGCTCCCGGAAGGTCGCGATGATGCGCGCGGCCTCACGGTCGGTGGCGTCGGCGGAGGGGCATGGGTTCAGGTGCTGGCACATCGTTTTACTCCGGTTGGGGGCTGTGTGAAGGTTCACATTTGCGGTGACGAACGTTACCTCACATCGAACGACAACGGTTCAACCCGGTGACGGCGTCGGCTCACGGATCCTCGCCCTCCATGCTCCACGCGATGACGGTTGTCGACCACTCTCCGCGACCCTCCTTCGGTCCTCCGCCGGGTGCTCCGCGCTCCTGCCAAGCCCGTCACCACCCCTTACGGGCGTTTCGATGGTTTCGGGGTGATCCCGGTGACCCTGCCGAGCTTGTGGCAGCGTTCCTCGCCGGCAACGGACTACCGGTGCGGAACCTCGGCCGAACGGATGACAAAAACAAGACGATCGGTGATGGCGCCATTTGCGGGGCGGCACTCTACGTATCGGCGGAT
The DNA here is from genome assembly GCF_050589265.1 of Actinoplanes sp. G11-F43. NCBI lineage: Bacteria > Bacillati > Actinomycetota > Actinomycetes > Micromonosporales > Micromonosporaceae > Actinoplanes > Actinoplanes sp. G11-F43. The sequence continues at coordinate 165,700 of NZ_JBNZCE010000012.1, read as the reverse complement.
GCCGGTTCCGTGATGGCAGGCGGTGTCGTCGGATCCCCGTCCCCGGTTCCCGGCATTCCGGACGTTTACGCGGTCGTGTACGCGCATGTCGCGGGCGCCCTCGCGGTACCCCCGGCCCACCGCTGGCCCACCCTCACCCCGCCGCCCGATGGTGCGGTGACGGATCCTTCCCGGGCGGGTCGCCCGGCGGAGTGGCCCGCCGCGCTCCATCCTTCTCCGGCCGGGGCTCCTCTCCCGCCGCCGGACGCCGCCTTCCCCGATTCCCCCTCGTCGCCGGGGGCCTGGGCGCTCGGATCGTGGCGGGAGAGCTGGACCCGGGCCGATCACGCCGACGCGGTGCAGCGGGTGCGGGAGGCCATCGGGCGCGGTGACGTCTATCAGGTCAACGTCGTGGGCCACGCGTCCGCGCCCTACTCCGGCGACCCCACGGCGGCCCTGCGGCGGGTGGCGGACCTTCCCGGCGCCCGGTACGGCGGCGTCCTCCCCGGCGACGGCTGGGCCACTGGCGGTGGGTCCGAGAGGGAGAACGTTCTGATTGTCCGCGGGCGGTTGGCGGATGGCGGTGGCGGTGGGTCCGAGAGGGAGAACGTTCTGTCTGCCGGCGGGCGGTTGGCGGGCGTCGGTAGCGGTGAGTTCGAGAGGGAGAACGTTCTGTCTGCCGGCGGGCGGTTGGCGGGTGGCGGTAGCGGTGGGCCTCCGAGGGAGAACGTTCTGTCTTCCGTGGGGCGGCAGGCGGACGGCGCTGTGGCGGGCGGGGAATGGGCCATCGCCACCGCGTCGCCGGAGACGCTGGTCGAGGTGCGGGGTGGGCGGGTGATCACCCGGCCGATCAAGGGGACCCGGCCGGCCACCGCGGCGGGGCGCCGGGAACTGCTCGCGTCGGCCAAGGAGCGGGCCGAGCACGTGATGATCGTGGATTTGGAGCGGAACGACCTCGCCCGGCTGCCCGGGACGGGGCCGGTGACGGTGGAGGAGTTGTTCGCCGTACGGCGATGGTGTGGTCTGTGGCAGGCGGAGTCGGTGGTGTCCGCGGACCTGGACCGCGACGTGGGTCTGGCCGAGCTGCTGCGGGCTGTCTGCCCGGGCGGCAGTGTCACCGGTGCGCCCAAGCTGGCCGCTCTCGGGCAGATCGCCGCGCTGGAACCGGCCGGGCGTGGGGTCAGCATGGGTGGGGTGGGCTGGATCGGTCACGACCACCTGGATCTCGGGCTCACCATCCGGACCGTCGCGGTCGACGGCAGCCGGGCGCACGTGTGGGCCGGTGGCGGGATCACCGCGGACAGTGATCCGGTCGCCGAGGTGGACGAGGCGGCGGCCAAGTCGGCGCCGGTCCGGGCCGCACTGTCCGGTTAGGTCGTTCGGCTGCCTCGGACCTCCTGCACAGGGTGCTCATAGCGCTCTCCGAGCCGTCTCTACCGAATGCGTGCCACTGTCGGCAACCGCCCCCACGAACGGGGGACAAGCGCGTACTTTGACCGACGCGCGGCACCGGGAGGCCTCACAGTGGCACCGTCTGTGCCGCGGTGGCTGCAGGAGAGGCGACATCGCGGACATGCTCGAGATACGTGAACATACGCGGACAACGGTTCGTACCGATCGGTCCGGTATCCACATGCAGGTGGACTTCGGCGGCTTCGCCAGCGCCTCGAGTGCCCGCCTGCACAGCAGTGCGTTCCAGCTCTGCCGGGACTGGCACCTGGCCCAGGACCTGACCCAGACCACCCTGGCGAAGCTGTTCCTGAGCTGGGAGCGGGCGGTCGACAGTGACAATCTGACGGCGTACGCGCAAAAGGTCCTTCTTCGCGTCTACCTCGATCACCGGCGGCGCCGCAGCTCCACCGAGGCCGTGCCGGGCGTGCTGCGTGAGCCGTCCTATTCGGTCAGCCCGGAGCTGCGCATGACTCTGCTGGACGCGCTCGCCCGGCTGCCCGGCCGGGACCGGGCGATCGTCATGCTGCGCTACTTCGCCGACCACAGTGTGGAAGAGGTGGCCCAGGAGCTGGGCGTGCCGATCACCGTGGTGAAGAGCCAGACCCGCCGCTCGCTGATCAAGCTTCGGCACATGCTGTCCGGCGAACGGCCCACCCTCTTCGCCTGACCGCGGGTAATGACCGGATAGCCTGTCAGTCATGACAGTCAGGCCCATCCGCATCTACGGCGACCCGGTGCTGCGAACCCCCGCCGACGAGGTCACCACCTTCGACTCCGCACTGCGTGAGCTGGTCCGCGACCTGGAGGACACCGTCCGCGAACCCGGCCGGGCCGGGGTCGCCGCCCCACAGATCGGGGTCAGCCTGCGGGTCTTCTCCTACAACGTGGGCGGCGTCGTCGGCCACATGGTCAACCCGGTGCTCAGCGACCACGACGGCGAGCAGACCGACGAGGAGGGCTGCCTGTCACTGCCCGGCATGGGCTTCGACACCACCCGATCGGAATCGGTCACCGCCACCGGTTTTGACCAGCACGGCGAACCCCTCGTCATCAAGGGCACCGGCTTTCTGGCCCGCGCCCTGCAACACGAGACCGACCACCTGGCCGGCCGCCTCTACGTCGACACCCTCACCGGTGACGTCCGCCGCCAGGCCCTGCGCGAACTGCGCCGTGTCGTCCCCCGCCGATGACGCCCGTCGCCTGGCCGCCGAGTCGCTGGCGGCCGGCGACCCCACCGGCTGGTTCGAGACGCTGTACGCCGCCTCCCGCGCCGGGCAGGCCGTGGTCCCGTGGGACGTGGCCGAACCCAGCGCCCACGTCCGCGCCCTCGACCTCCCACCGGGAGACGGCCGCCGCGCCCTGATCGTCGGCTGCGGGCCCGGCCGCGACGCCGAGCACGTGGCCGCCCTCGGCTATGCCACGACCGCATTCGACATCTCGGCCACCGCGATCGAGCTGGCCCGGTCCCGCCATCCCGGCAGCACCGTCACCTACACGGTCGCCGACCTGCTGAACCCGCCGCAGGCGTGGCGGCAGGCGTTCGACCTGGTCCTGGAGAGCAACAACATCCAGGCCCTGCCGTTCGCGGTCCGGCCGGCCGCGATCACCGCGGTCGGTGATTTCGTGGCACCCGGCGGCACCCTGGTCGTGCTGGCGGCGGCCACCACCCGGGTGGACGCGGACGGCGAGGGCCCACCGTGGCCGCTGACCCGCACCGAGATCGACACCTTCGCCACCGGCGGCCTGCATCCGGTCTCCGTCGACCAGGTGGCCGCCCCGGGAACCTCCCTGCCGACCCGGTGGCGGGCCCGCTTCACCCGCTCACCGCAGGGGTGAATCCGGGACGTTCCGGCGCCGTCGAACCGGACCGGGACCGCATGATCGGTGCGCCCTCTCCGGCTCGACATCAAGAACGGACCTGCCATGAAGCGATTCGGTCTCCTGCTGGCCGCCTCGTCCCTGCTCCCGATGATCGCCACCCCGGTTCAGGCCGCCGGCGCACCCGCGCCGAAGGAGATCTTCCGGAAGTCCGGAACCGGCGACTGGAAGGGAGCACCGGTCGTCATCGCGGTCGCGCCGACATCGGTCTCACTCACGCTCGACTGTGATCGCGGCGAGTTCAACTTCCTGACCCTGCGCTGGAACGGCTACCCCGAGTTCGACATCGACTCGCACCACATCGAACCGGCCGACGGTGAATTCGACGCCAAGGGCGAGAGCACCCTCTATCCGTCCGAGAAGAACGGCTACTGGGAGGTCACCACCCAGGCACACTGCTCCTGGGAAGTGGTGGCCACCCAGGGCTGACGGCGCTTCCGCCCGCGCCGGCCGGCCACCAGAGTGCCGGTGGGGCAGGTGTGTCACCCGGGGGGTGGAACAAGTTCTGGAAGGCTCATTTCCCAAACGGGGTTGATGCTCTTGGATGTGACGTGTGCGCCGAACCCTCGCCCTCGCCCTGCTCGCCGCGCTGATACCGCCCGCGGTGCCCGCCTCCGCCGCCGTCGAGGATCCCGGCTGGACCGCGCCGCTCAGCACCCGCGGACGGTGGATCGTGGACGCCGACGGGGACCGGTTCAAGCTGCGGTCCGGGAACTGGCACGGGGCCAGCGGCACCTGGAACGGCTCCGGCAGTGACACCGACGACGCCAACCATCACGCCGGGGAGAACGCCGGGCGGGTGCCGCTCGGGCTGGACCGGGCGCCGGTCGCCGACATCGTCGCCGGGTTCCGGGCGATCGGCCTGAACAGTGTGCGGCTGCCGTTCTCCAGCGAGATGGTCCGCGACACCCGGCCGGTCGCCGACACGGCGGTCGCCGCCAACCCGCAATGGCGAGGGCGAACCCCACTTCAGGTGTACGACGGTGTGGTGGCCGCCCTCACCGACGCCGGCCTGGCCGTCATCCTGAACAACCACACCACGACCACCCGCTGGTGCTGCGGAGTCGACGGCAACGAACGCTGGAACACCTCGCAGACCGCCGCCCAGTGGGAGGACGCCTGGCTGACCATGGTCCGCCGCCATGCGGGCAACCCCCGCGTGGTCGGCGCCGACCTGTACAACGAGGTGCGCCGCACCGTCCTCGACGACCCGAACTGGGGCTGGGGCAACGACCACGACTGGTTCGCCGCCGCCCAGCGCCTCGGCGACCGGATCCTGCGCGAGGCCAACCCGAATCTGCTGATCATCGTGGAGGGCATCAACTGGACCGGCGTTCCGGTCGACGGATTCGCCCACGAACGGCCCACCCTCAAACCGGTGCGCACCCTTTCGCACACCCTGGCGAGCTCCGGGAAACTGGTTTACGCCGCGCATTTCTACGACTACACCGGCCCCCACCACAGCGGTGCCACCGGAACCGGCGAGACCACCGATCCCCGATACCGGGACTTCAGCCGGGCCGAGCTGTTCCACGTGCTCAACCGGGACGCCTTCTTCGTCTCGGCGGAGACCGGGCAGCACTTCACCGCACCGGTGTGGATCAGCGAGTTCGGGGTGGACGGCAACGCCGGCGCCGGGTCGAAACAGCGCGAATGGTTCGGCTACTTCACCGATTTCCTGATCGAGAGCGATGCCGATTTCGCGTACTGGCCGGTGGTGGGCTGGGCGGAACGGCGTACCGCGAACGGGTGGGGGTTGTTGTTCTTCGACCGGGCCGGCGTCCGCACCGGCATCGAGGTGGCCGGGGACTGGCGGGCCGACGCCTGGCGGCGCCTGACCACAACCGGACGCCAGGGGTACGTGGCACCCGTCGCGTCCCGGTCCATGCTCAGCCCCGACCACGCCGACTTCGTCGCCTCCAACCGGATGCGTGCCGCCGGAGACTGGGACAACGGTGCCCGCAAAGCCGCCTGCCCGGACGGACAGCGCCTGATCGGACTCAGTCACACCGGAAACCGCGGATTTTGTACGAACACCGCTGCGGCCCTGACCTGGAACGGTCATCGGGTGGTCAAGGATCAGGCGCACGTGAGCACCGACTGGGCATCCGGGTACACCAAGTTCCAGTGCCCCGCGGGCGCGTACCTGATCGGGTACTCGGTTCGTGGCGCCGCCGTCTCCAGCGGCCTCTGCGCGGTGGCGACCACCCCGCTGGCCGGGACCGGCCGGACCGTGTGGTTCGACCGGAGCGACAACCGCCCGGCCGGTGATCCGGGCGGCGACTTCGCCGGCGGCCACTACAAGGGCCAGTGCGCCGACGACGAATACGTGGCGGGCATCGCCTGGACCGGCCGGATCTTCTCGGCCAGGACCCCGGACGCGCTCTACTGCCGCGAACTCTGACCCGTTTATCCGGCGGGACGGCCGGGCAGCAGGCCCGTGTGGACATCGAGGAGATCCGGGGCCGGGCCACCCGCCGGATGGGGATCTACTACATCGTGCTCGCGACGCTGTCGCTGCTCCTGATCGCGGGGGCGGCGGTGCTCGGCGTGCGAGCCGGTGGCGACAGCTCCTGGGTCGTGCCGCTCATCATGGCGGCGGGCCTGCTGCTGACCGCCGGGTTGATCGCCGTGATGGCGTGGGTGGTGCGGCGGCGTGCCGGGACGTTCGTCTCACCGCTCTGGGGCCTCGACCACCCCACCCGGCGGCGCATCGTGCGGGCCATCCGCACGGGCGGCCGGCTGCCGCCCGGCGAGCAGGAGCTGGCCGTCGCCGAGGCGACCCGGGTCCGCAAGGTCTCGGTCATCGCGGTGGTGCCGTTCATCCTCGTGATCGGGCTCAACCTGTTCCAGCTCACGTTGCAGATCGGCGAGGGTGTCGCCGGGTGGCGGATCGGCCTCACCGTGCTGACCGTCGCGTGCTTCGGCGCCGTCATCGTCTACCAGGTCCTCTATCACCGGTGGTCGGGCGCGTACCTGGCCCGTTTCGGCTCGTCGTAGCAGCGCGATCACCAGCAGGCCGGCCACGCGGAAATCGGCACCCTGCACGGCGATCACCGGGACGATGCCCAGGCGCCCGGCGAGCGTGCCCGCCACCGCGGTCGCCGGCGGGAGATCGGGACCCCGGGAGGCGAGCGGGCGACCGGGAGGGGGCCCGGAACGCGCTGGCCGGGTTGTGGGAGCGGGTCGGAGCGGACGGTGACGCGCTGCACCGGTGCAGCATCGCCCACTATCCGGCCGATCTGCAGCACGCGGTGGCCGACGAACTGAGGTGGGATCAGCGGGCGCTCGCCGCGGTCACCGACCTGGACGACGCGCGGGCCCGCGGTCACCACGACTCGCTGCGGGTGCGGGCGTTCCTGCCGTCTCTGCATCTGAATCTGGCCGATGCCTGTCAGCGCATGGCCCGCCAGCATCTCGCCGCGGCGGCCGAGCACCTGGAGGCGCTTCCCGACGACGGGTACAAGGCGATGATCCAGGCGGACATCACGCGGGTGGGCGCTTCGTGACCGCGCGGAGCATGACCGCGCCCACCACGATTCCGAGAGCCAGGTGGGCCGTCTCCAGCGGGCCGGACTCGATCACGCCGAGGAGGGCGAACGGGAGTTTCCAGGCGCTCCAGGCCACCAGGAAGCCCGAGGCCAGCCAGGTCACCGTGAGCGGCGCCCAGCGTGGCGGGCCGGGCCGGGTGCGGGTCAGTGCCCACAGACCCCAGGCGCCGCCGAGTGTCCAGAGCGCCGCGTTGCCGGCCTGCAGGCGTTCGCTGGTGCCGGTCACGCCGCCCGCGGCCTGGTAGACGTCGAACAGGATCAGGGCGGCGGCGCCGGACAGGGCGGGGATCGGGCGTACCGGTGCGGGGTGGTCTCCGGCCCGGCCTTCGAAGGCGGCCGGCCAGCGGGCGCGCAGGTAGAGCGGCAGTGCCACGGCCAGGCCCGCGCCCATGCCCAGGAAACTGGCCTGGAGCAGCGGGTACTCCCAGGCCGGCATGGCCGGGTCGGCGCCGGGTGGGGAGATCAGTGAGTCCACGATCGCGTACGGCAGCATCGGGATCAGGAAGCCGCCGCCGATCCAGGCGCACGCCAGCACCGGCAGCGCCGGGATCCGCTCGCCCCACGGCCGGACCAGCGCCAGGGCCAGGGCGATCCCGGCCGCGGCCATGCCGATGGTGACCGTGTTGAGCACCACCGCGCCGGTCGCCGCCGGACTGCCCAGGCCCACCGCCACCCAGGAGACCTTGATCAGCAGGTACGGGGTCATCGCCAGCGCTGCGCCGTATCCGGCCACCGCGCGCACCGAAGCGTCCACACCGGTCAGTGTCAGGGGTGGCGGCTGTGACCCGGCTGAGGTTCGAAGGTCAGGGTGCTGTGGCGGGGGACCGCGCACCACAGCTCGTACAGGTGCGGGTGGTCGTTGATCGTCGCTCTGACCTGGGCGAGAGCGGACGCGCGCCGGGGCCCGACCGGGGTGAAGTCGAGGCCGCTGTCGCCGGTCGGCAGGGTGTGGAAGCCGGCGAAGCGCATCTCCAGGCTGACCTGCCACACCTGCGGGCCGTCGTCGGTGAGCAGGGTCAGCCGGCGGGTGAAGTCGAGGGCGGCGGTGCGGTCGGACCACGAGTAGCGGCCCCAGCGGACGATGAAACCGTCGGATTCCGGGCCGGGGGCCAGGCGATCGATTCCGGTCTGGGCGAACTCGGTGAACGACAGCCAGGCCGGTTCCACGTCGCCCAGCTTCTCCGGGTCCACATGGTGGTTGATCATGAGGCGGTCGAAGATCTCGCGGGGGTTCTCCGGGCGGACGGCTGTCGCGTCGACCCGGAAGGTGTCGCGGCCGCGCTGGTCGGTCAGGCCGTAGCGCAATCGGACCACGACGGTGTCCGCACCGTCGTGGCCGATCACGTCACAGCGCAGGTCCAGGCGCATCGGCATGCGCGAGTACCGTAGAGGGCCCGCGCTGAGCAGGGGCGCCCGGCCCATGATCACGGCCTCGTCGCCGTCCGCCTCGGCGAGATGGACCTCGACCAGGGCCGGCCGGTTCCCGATCCAATCGATCGCCGTTGCCGTCACGTAGTGCACGGGCCGATGGTGCCCTATGGCGGCAAAGTCGATCATCGCGGGGTGGCCGGGTCACAGCACCGTGCAGGCGGTTCCGTTGAGGGTGAACGCGGTGGGCGCCGGGTTGCCGCCGGTCCAGCCGGCCAGGAATCCGACGGTGGTGGAGCCGCCCGCGGCCAGGGTGCCGTTCCAGGCCGCGTTGGTGACGGTGACCGCGGCGCCGGACTGGGTGTGGGCGCCGCCCCAGAGCTGACTGATCTGCTGACCGCCGGTGAAACTCCAGCCCAGCCGCCAGGAGCTCAGGGCGGTGGACCCGGTGTTGGTGATCTTGACGTCGCCCTGGAAGCCGCCGGGCCAGCTGCCGGTGACCCGGTAGGTGACCACACAGGTCCCGGTTCCCGGCGGCGGGCTGCTCGAGGAGGCGCTCGGGGACGCCGTCGAGCCGGTGATCTTGGAGGGGTCGACGACTCCCCAGTACGCCGACTTCGCCTGCAACCGGGTGTCGAACAGCAGCGGCGCGTCCTTGCGGGTCACCGGGAACGTGTCCAGCCAGGTGTTGTCGTCGGCCAGGCCCCACAGGGTGACCGAGGTGATCTCCCCCGGGTACTGGCGGAACAGGGCGAACATGTCGCGGTACACGTACGCCTGCTTGAGCAGCCGGTCCGCCGGCGGTGCCGGGAAGCTCTCGCTGTCGCCGGTGTAGATGCTCACGTCCATCTCGGTGACCTGCTGGTCGATGCCGAGCGGCACGAACTTGTCGAACATCGCCTTGGTCTCGGCGATCGTCGGCCAGTTGATGTTGATGTGCACCTGGTGGCCGACCCCGTCGATCGGCACGCCCTCCGCCTTGAGCTGCTGGACCAGCCCGAACAGGAAGTCGCGTTTGGCGGGCACGTTGGTGTTGTAGTCGTTGATGTAGAGCTTCGCGTGCGGCGCCACCTCCCGGGCCACCCGGAACGCGGTGCGGATGTAGTCCAGGCCGGCCACGGTGTACCAGCTGCTGCGGCGCAGCCCGTCCGGCCGGCTCTCGTCGATCACCTCGTTGACCACGTCCCACACGCCGATGTCGGTGCCGTAGTGGCCGGCCACGTTGCGGATGTGGTTCTCCAGGCGGTCGAGCAGGAGTGCCTTGTCCTCGGCGGTGGCGGTCATCGGCTGCCCGTCGGCGCCGGTGAAGACCCACGACGGGGTCTGGTTGTGCCACACCAGGGTGTGCCCGCGGACGGCGAGACCCTTCGATTTGGCGTACGCCATCAGAGGATCGGCCTGCGCGTACGTGAAGGTGTTCTCGGTCGGCTCGGTGGCGTCCCATTTGAGGGCGTTGCCCGGGGTGACCGAGTCGAAGTGCTTGCTCAGCAGCTGCCCGTGCTCGGTGACGATCTCCGCCCCGGTGATCGCCGCCCCGACCGGGAACTCGGTGATCACATCCTTGACCGAGGGGATGCCGGTCTGGATCGGCAGCGCCGGGACATAGCTGACGGCGACGTCGTCGATGTGGAACGAGCCGGTGGTGGACGCCGTCTCCACATACACCCGCAGGAACTCGACGTCGGTGGCCAGGGTGTACCGGCCGGTCAGGTTCACCCAGGAACCGCTGGTCACCGCGGTGTTGCCGACCACCTGGTCGTAGGCGGCGGTCCCGCCGGTGCGGCGTTCCACACTCAGGCGCGCGTTGTCGGAGCCGTCGGCCATCCGGACCCAGACCGAGATGGTGTACGCGGTGCCCTTCTCGAACACGTCGAGCACGTCGAGGGAGGGCCCCTGCCAGGCGGCGGTGCGCCCGCTGACCAGCAGGCTGCCGGTGCCGCTGTGCGCCTGGGCGGTGCTGTGCGCGACCGTCTCGGCGGCCCGCCCGGCCCAGCCCTGGGCGGTACCGTCCTCGAAGTCGCTGGTCAGAACGGTGATCGGGTCTTCGGCGGCGTTGGCGACCGCGGCGATCGTGGCGAGGGGGAGGGCCACGATCAGGGCGGCCAGCAGCCGGGGGAGAGCGCGCATCCGCGGGCTCCTTCGGGGAAAGGGTCGGGGATAGAGCGACATCGTTGCATGGGAGCGCTCCCATTACAATGCCGTCACGCGCCCTTTGACGGCCACCCCGCAGTACTGGTTGACATCGGTCCCACCGGCCCGGTCATCCGGCCGCCACCTGTTGCACGGCACCACCCCCGGTTCGAGCAGTTCCCAACCATCGAAGAACCGGGCGATCCCGGCCGCACTCCGATACTTGATCTTCGGGGTGCCGCGCTCGTTCCAGAACTCCACGATCCGGTTCGCCTCATCGGTATTGATGTCGTGACAGCCGTGCGCGACCGTCAGGCAACTGCCGTCCGGCACCGCCGCCATGAGATCCCGGACGATCCCGCGGACCCGCTCGTCGTCCCTGATGAAATGCAGAATGCCGAGCAGATTCACCGCCACCGGCCGGTCCAGATCGAGCGTTTCGGCCGCCCGCTCCAGCAGGCCGGCCGGATCGTTGAGATCGGCCTCCAGATACGCGGTGGTGCCCTCGGCGGAACCGGCCAGCAGTGCCCGGGCATGCGTCAACACCAGTGGATCGTTGTCCACATAGACGACGCGGGTTTCGGGCGCGATCTCCTGCGCCACCCGATGCGTGTTGTCCGCGGTCGGCAGCCCACTCCCGATGTCCAGGATCTGCCGAATCCCGCGTTCCTCCACCGGATGCCGCACCGCCCGCCGCAGAAACCGCCGATCCTCCCGGGCCAGCGTCACGATCGACGGCAGGATAGCGGCGATCGCGTCACCGGCCTCCCGATCGACCGCGAAATTGTCGCGACCACCCAGCCAGTAGTCCCAGAGCCGCGCCGAATGCGGCGTCTGGTCGTCGATCCGCGCACCATGTTCAGTCACAAACGTCAATGTATAAGGCCACCCCGATCTGGTACGCCCGACACCTTCCACAACCGCAGGCGGCACCTCCAGCCTCGTCCCCGCGAGCCGGGCCGCCCCACCGGACCGTCCGGCGCCCGCCGGGCGAATCCGCCGCGCACCGGCTTCCGCCGCGCTGTTCTGTAGGCTTCTGCGGCGGTATGCCGGTTTCCTCGATCTTGCTCGATGCTCCGATCTGGCGGCTGCGGACCCCGGTCGGGCAGGCAGTGGCACGCAGTCGGACCGCTGCCCAGCTGTCGGCAGGGGCCTACTTTCCACGTGAGTCGCTGCCATTAGCTGACATAGGCTGATTTATCGTAATAGCGATACCGCTGCACGGCCTCGTGCCGCGATTCAGCCGATCTCCGGCCGATCTCCAGCCGTGGCATCCCACTCGATCCCAGAAATCGGTCGATTTGACACCGAAATGGATATCGTTCTCGGCTTTCAGTTCGCTCGCGGTCGATCCCTCGCACGGACGCCCCGCCCAGCTGAGATCTTGGCGTATTGTCCACCGAATCGAGTCTTCCGCTGGAATGCTGGCCCGTCCGCAGTCAATTCCTCGCGCGAGTGTTCACTTCCGGCCCCGCCCTGGCCGATCTTGGCGATTTCACCACCGGATAGAGTCGTCTTCTCAGCTGCTGGCCTGTTCGCGGTAAATTCCTCGACTGAGTGTCCGCCTTCCAGCCCCACCCCTGACCGATCTTGGTGGATTCACCACCGGAAAGAGCCTTGTTCTCGGCAGCCTGATCACTTGCGGTCAATCCCTCGCGCGGGCGGCCCACTCAGCAGAGACCTTGGTGGGTTTACCACCGTTTCCGGTGGTAAATTCGCCAAGATCGGCCAGGGTGGGGCTGGAAGGCGGACACTCGTGCGGGGAATTGACCGCGTGCGGTGCCGGCAGTTGAGAACAATGCTTGAAACGGTGGTAAATCCGCCAAGATTGGCCAGGGTGGGGCTGGAAGGCGGACACTCGCGTGAGGAGTTTACCGCGAGCGGTGCCGGCAGCTTAGAATAATGCCCGAAGCGGTTTTTAATCCACCAAGATTGGCCCCGGGTGGGGTGGTCGCTCGTACGAGGAATGTGCTTGCGGGCCGGTTGGCGATCAGGGAACGTATCAGTTCCGTGGTGAGTCAAACGAGGCTATAGAAATTGCAGTCGTCTGTGTGAGGGATTTGCCGCGCGTGGGGTCGCCGATAAAGGAGAATTGCCAGAACGGTGGTATATCTGCGTGGATCTGCAGCGGGAGGGGTTTTTCTGCCAGGCGAGGTGAGGGGAGGGGAGAGGGCGTCGGAGGTTGGTTGGGGGCGGAGACCGAGGTTTGAAATGGTTATCGATGCTTCACAAATGATATAGATTCGTCTATTTGTTTTGTTCGGGGCTTGCGGTGCTGGCCGCTACCGGCGCATTCGCCCGGTGGGCGCCGGGCGGTCCGGGGGTGCGCCCGGCTTGCGGGGACCAGGCCTAGCTGCCCGATCGGTGTGGAGTTGAAATCGCGTACCGGAAAAGGGTTGGAAAAGACGCCTGCCTGGAGGTGGGGGCGGACCTGGTCACGATGCTTGGTTTTGTTTCGACAAGTGGTGGAGGAAAGCGGTGGTGTGGTGTTGTTCGGTTTCGGTGCCGGACGGAGCGGCTACGAATTCGGTGATGCCGGTTTCCTCGAGGCGGTTGATCTGGCGGGCCACCGTTTCCTCGTCGCCTATCAGGGCCACGTCCTGGGGGCCGGTGGCGCCCTCGTGGTCGAGGACGCGGCGGTATTCCGGGACCTGGGCGGCCATTCCGAAACGGTCGGCCAGGCGGGAGCGGGCGTCCGCGACATCGGTGGTCACGCACACCGGGAGCCCGGCCACCATCCGGGGTGTGGGGCGGCCCGCCGCGGCGGCGAGCACCGTGGGGACGACGTGGGACTCCAGCGTCCGGGCGCCGGTCAGCCACGTGATCGCGCCGTCGGCCGCCGTGCCCGCCAGCCGTAGCATCGCCGGGCCCAGGGCCGCCAGGAGCACCGGTGGGGGAATAGTGCCGGGCACGGCGACCGTGCCGCGCACCGTCAGGAACTCGCCACCGGCCGCTACCGGCTCGCCGTGCAGCAGGGGGAGCAGAGCCGCCAGGTATTCGCGCATGAACGCCACCGGCCGGTCCACCGGCAGTCCGAACATGCCGCCCACCATGACGCCGATCCCGGAGCCCACGCCCAGGGTGAGCCGGTTGCCGGTGGCCGCCTGCACACTCAGGGCCTGGCCCGCCAGGGTGAGCGGATGGCGCTGGCGGACCGGGACGACCGCGGTGCCCAGTGTGGCCCGTGGCGCGTGCGGGGCGGCCACCGTCAGGGCGGTGAGTGCGTCCCAGCCGAGCGCCTGCGCGGTCCACAGCGAGTCCGCGCCGGTGGCCTGCTGTCTGAGAGTGTCCGCGGTGGCCGGGCCGCGGACCTCGCCGATCATGATGCCGATGCGCATGCCGTCACTCCTCATCCGGAGAGGCTCTCCGTTTCGATGGCGGTAGTCTACGGAGAGGTTCTCCGGATAACCAGAGGGGGGCGCCGTGCGAAGTGACGCGCGACAGAACCGGGAGCGGGTGCTCGCCGCGGCCCGGGAGGAGTTCGCCGCGCACGGGGCGAACGCCTCACTCAACAAGATCGCTCAGCGGGCCGGGGTCGGGCCGGGCACGCTGTACCGGCACTTCGGGTCGGCGCAGGAACTACTCGTGGCGATCATCGCCGCCGACGTGGACACCCTCGTCGCCACCGGGCGTGACCTGCTCCGGCATCCGGCCCCCGTCGAAGCGCTGCAGCGCTGGCTGCGGGCGGTGGCCGGGCACGCCGCCGCGATGCGCGGACTGGTCGCCACCGAACTCCTCGGCGCCGGCACCGACTCGGCGCTGGCCGCCAGCCACGAACGGATCCGGGCGGTCGGGGCGGAACTGCTGGAGCGTACCGGCAATCCCGACCGCATCGACATCACCGACCTGCTCACCCTGGTCAACTCGGTGGCCTGGGCCAGCGAACGGATGCCCGCCGCCCCGGACCGCCTGGACCGCCTCCTGGTGATCGTCAACCGTGCCCTGCCCGCAGCGGAGACGCCCAGACTCCGGCACTCCGTCCGCGCCCTGCTGCTCGACGAGGACGACCGGATCCTGCTGTGCCGGTTCGTCCTGCCACACCCGGTCGTGCCGAGCGGGGCCACCAGTGTGTGGGCGGCCCCCGGCGGTGGCATCGAAGCGGGCGAGGACCCGCTGACCGCGCTGCGCCGCGAACTCCGGGAGGAGACCGGCCTGACCCTCGGCGCCGACCCGCCGCACGTCTGGCACCAGGTGGTCGTCGACGCCGCCATCGCGCCAGGGCTCGACGGCATCATCAACGACTATTTTCTGGTACGGGTACGTCACTTCCAGCCCCGCGGCGAGATGACCGACGAGCAACTGGCCGCCGACGAGAACCTGGCCGAATTCCGGTGGTGGACGCTCGCGGAGATCGCCGGCTACACCGGCCGTGACCTGTTCTCACCCCGCGACCTGAGCACGCCGTTGACCGCGCTGCTCGACACGGGCGCACCGGCGCGGCCGATTCCGCTCGGTCTCTGAGGGCAGCCCGCCCCTGCCGTCGACCGAAGGATCACCCCGCCCCGCGCCCGGTCCGGCCGGCTGCCCGGCCGGCGGTTCGAGCGAGACGTGGCCGAACTGTGGCAGCGTGCCTGGGTGCGGCAGTTCAGCAGCGGGGCGGTGGGGGCGTTCGGACTGACGGTCGGGCGCCATTCAGCGGACTCCGAACAGAGCGCGGTCACCGCGGCGTTCCGTGATCTCGACGAGGCGGAGCGCGGTTCGGATCACTGGTACGCCCGGGTGTCCGGTTTCGGCGACGAAGCGTTCTTCATCTCCACGCCCCCGTGTCCTGATGGCGGCCGGTGAAGCCAACGTCACCGTCTTCGTCTCGGTGTGGCCCGGCGAACCCGGCGAACGGGACGGCGACGCGGCAGTCAATGGCCTGGCCACCGGGATCCTCGACGACATCGAAGTGACTCCACCGAAGTCGCCTGACATGAGTCGTCGTGACAGCTCCGGTGCTGGTGTTCGACAGCGAGGCGGTGAAGATGGCGCCGTTATGCGACGGGGACGCGGACATGATCGCCGCGGTGGAGGTCTACAACGCCGCGCATCGTGGTGTTCCCGGGCTCGCAAGATCGAATATGTGCTGACCGAGATCGTGGGGTCGCCCGAGGTCGCCGCGCGGTACGCCGAGTTGCCGGCGCTGCGGCTGCCCTCGTATGTGCCGGTTCCGGGGCTGACCGGCTTTCTGGAAGCGGTGCCCGCGGTGCGGTATGTGGCCAGCAGCGCGCCGGTCGGTGAGATCGATGCGCAGTTGGGCCGGCATCGGCTGGGTGACTTCTTCGCGCGGGTGCTCGGGCATCCGGTGACCAGGACCGAGGCGCTGCGTCTGATCGGACGACGTCATGCGGGGCAGCGGATCGTGTTCATCGGTGACGCGCCGGCTGATCTCGCCGCCGCCCGTGCCACCGGCGCCGACTTCATCGCGCTCAACCCGAACGCCGGGCTGGCCGGAGCGTTTTGAGGACTTCCGGGCCGTACGCCGCATCGTGGATCGGCTCCGGAACGGCGATGCTATTGGACTAGATTCCTAGGATGCCCTAGAGGGTGTGCGAGGGGAGTCTGTCGATGATCCGGCAGTTCGAGTGGACTGACTACGACGCTGTGGTGGATGTCTGGGAGGCGGCCGGGCGGGATGTGGTCGGCCGGGACGAGTTGGTTGCCAAGCTTCGGCGGGATCCGGAGCTGCTTCTCGTCGCCGAGGAGGAAGGGCGGGTCGCCGGCGTCGTGATGGGGACCTTCGACGGGCGGCGGGGTTGGATCTTCCGGCTTGCCGTGGATCCGGTGTTCCGGCGGCGGGGGATCGCCACCGGGCTGGTGGCGGAGCTGGAGGCGCGGCTGCTGAAACTGGGCTGTCCCCGGGTGAACCTGCTGGTCATGCCGGACAACGAGGCGGGGCTGCGGTTCTGGCAGCGGCTCGGATATCTGCCCTGTCCGGATGTGCTGTGCACCAAGCCCTTGGAGTCTTCATCCTAGGATGGATTATGGGTAGTGCGGCAAGCCGCACTACCCATCGACGGCTTCGCCGACTGAGATCAGGGATTTCGACCGTTTCGAGTTTCTGGTCGGTGGGGTGGGCCCGTCGGGCAGTTCCGCATTCGAGTGACGGACTGTGGCTGGGGCGGGTGGGCGACTCGATCATCAGCCGTCAGCCCGGGCCCGGGAGGCGCACCCGGTCACCGTCCATATGCGCTGGTCAGGTTGAGGACACCGGTGCGGCAACACGATCAGTGGACCGTGATGCCCCCATCGGGCCCGGGGCGTCTGGGTCTGCGCACGACCGGCCGACCCGGCCGAGGACTTGCGCGACACCCGGCCCTCCGCCAGGACAAGACTCGAAACCACACTCGCCACGAGTGGGCGCGCGGTCAGCGGTGTGGGGCGGATTCGCCCGGTGGACGCCGGGCGGTCCGGTGTGGCGCCTGCCTTGCGGGGACGAGGCGGGACGTGCCGCCTGCGGTTGTGGGAGGTGCCGGGCGTACAAAATCTGGTGTGTGCGGATCGACGATGGGACGCCGCGTTCGGTGGTCCGGCGATCCGATGTCCCGGCGTTCCCCGCGGAACGCCGGGACATCGGGTGTCAGTGGATGGGGGCGGCGGTGCGGTTCACCAGGACGCGGGCGAACAGCAGGGTGAGGACGCCGGCCGCGACCACGGTGAGCAGGCCGACGCGGAGGCTGAACTGGTCGGCGAGGAAACCGACCAGCGGGGGTGAGAGCAGGAAACCGGCGCGCAGCAGCCAGCTGACGATGGTCAGGCCGGTGCCGGGGGACAGGCCGGGGAGTTCGTCGGCGGTGTGCATGGCGGCCGGTACCAGGGTGGCGACGCCGAGGCCGGCCAGGGCGAAACCGGCCAGTGCGGTCGGGACGGTCGGGTAGGCGAGGGCGGCGGCCATCCCGATCGCGCCCAGGGCGGCGCCGTAGCGGACCACGGTGCGCTGGCCGAAGCGGTCGACGGCGCGGTCCCCGGTCAGGCGGCCGATGGTCATGGCCACCTGCATGGCTACCACGGCCAGGCCGGCGGTGGCGGCGTCGGTGTGCAGCTCGTCGGTGAGGAAGATGGCGCCCCAGGAGGCTCCGGCGTCCTCGACCAGGGCGCCACATGCGGCCAGGACACCGAGGGCGGCGAGGAGACGTACGGCGGCGGCTTTGATCGGTTCTTGATCGGTCTTCGTCTCCGCCGGGTCAGGGGTGGGACTGTCGTCGGGGCCGGGCAGCAGGAACCGGTAGGCGGCCAGGGCGACGATGCTGAAGATGACGGCGGAGATGGTCAGGTGCAGGCCCAGTGACAGGTTCAGGCCGGCGGCGGCGGAGCCCATCAGTCCGCCGAGGACGGCGCCGATGCTCCAGACGCCGTGCAGGGAGTTGACGATGGAGCGGCCGTAGTGGCGCTGGACGCGCAGGCCGTGGGTGTTCTGGGCGACGTCGATGACCGAGTCGAGGGCACCGAAGACGAACAGGGCGGCGGCCAGCCCGAAACCGTTGGGGGCGAACGGGACGGTCAGGCTGGTGACGGTGGTGAGGATGACACCGAAGGCGGCGACCCGGGCGGAGTGGAAGCGGCGGATGAACGCGCCGGCGAGCAGTCCGGCCAGCAGGGCGCCGATCGGCATGGCGGCGATGGCCGAGCCGAGGGCGACGTTGCTGAGGTGCAGGTCCTCGCGGATCTGGGGGTAGCGGGGGACGATGTTGAAGAAGACGGCGCCGTTGGTGAGGAAGAGGGCGGCGACGGCGGCTCGGGCGTGCCGGGCCTGCCGGGTGGGGGTGTTCATGGTGACTCCGGGTTACTTCAGGTAGCGCTCGATGGCGTGGCGGATCTGGGCGGGTGTCATCGGGGCGGTGGAGAGGGCGCTGTGCAGGGTGAGGCCTTCGATGAGGGCGTCGACCTCGCGGGCGGTGGTGGGGTCGAAGTGGTGTTCGAGGGCGTCGCGGCTGCGTTGCATCCAGGCTTGGGTGACGGCGCGCAGGGCGGGGTTGCGGGCTGCGGCGACGTAGAGCTCGGTGGACAGGATGAGGTCGTTGGCGGGGCTGAGCAGGTCGTCGGTGACCAGGTCGACGACGGCTTGGACGGCTTCGGCGCGGGTGCGGGCGGCGGTGAGGCGGGCGTCGAAGATCTCGGCGATGGCTTGGGCGTGGCGGGTGAAGGCTTCGGTGAGGATCTCGTCGAGGCCGGTGAAGTGGTAGGTGAGGGAGCCGAGGGGGACGTCGGCGGCGCGGGCGATCTCGCGGTGGGTGGTGGCGGCGACGCCTTTCTGGGCGATGACGGTGAGGGCGGCGTCGATGATGCGGTCGCGGCGGTGCGGGTCGTGGCGGCGGGGCCGTCTCATTCGATGGTGCGGACGACGCGGGCCGGGTTGCCGACGGCGACGACGCCCTCGGGCAGGTCGCGGGTGACGACGGAGCCGGCGCCGACGACGGTGTCGTCGCCGATGGTGACGCCGGGCAGGACGATGACGCCGCTGCCGAGCCAGACGTTGTCGCCGATGGTGATGGGTTTCGCGGCTTCCCATTTGTCGCGGCGGGGGCCGGGTTCGATGGGGTGGGTGGGGGTGAGGAGCTGGACGTTGGTGCCGATCTGGCAGTCCTCGCCGATGGTGATGGGGGCGACGTCGAGGGCGATGAGGCCGTAGTTGGCGAAGGTGCGGGCGCCGATGCTGATGTAGCGGCCGTAGTCGACGCGGAAGGGTGGGCGGATGTCGACGCCGTCGCCGATCCGGCCGAGGAGCTCTTCGAGGATGCGGCGGCGTTCGTCGGGGCGGCGGGCGCTGGTGCTGTTGTAGGCGTCGGTGAGATCTTGGGCGTGCAGGAGGGCTTCGCCGAGTTCGGGGTCGTCGGCGATGTAGAGGTCGCCGTTCTGCATGCGTTCGCGCATGGTGGGTTCGGTCATGTGTACAAGCGTACATAAGGAGGGGTGCCGCGGTGCATGAGGATGAGATCACCATCGGGGAGCCGGTGGTGCGGGAGCTGCTGGCGGCGCAGTGCCCGCAGTGGGCCGGGCTGCCGCTGTCGCGGGCCGGGGCGGGGACCGAGAACGTGATGTTCCGGCTCGGTGACGAGCTGCTGGTGCGGCTGCCGCGCACGGCCGGGCGGGCGGGCGCGCTGCGCAAGGAGGTGCGGTGGCTGCCGCGCCTTTCGGCCCGTCTGTCGTTGCGGACACCCGTGCCTGTGTACGTGGGGGAGCCGGCGCGATCGTTTCCGGCTCAGTGGGCGGTGTTCGGGTGGATCGAGGGCGAGGTGGTGGGGCCGTCGGTGGTGGCTGACTGGGCGGGGCTGGGTGTGGGGCTGGCGTCGTTCGTACGCCAATTGCATGCTGTTGATCTTGATGGTGTGGAGCGTGCCGGTGATCTGAGCTGGTATCGGGGCGGGGAGCTGGCGCCGTGTGACGCGTGGGTGAGCCGGGCGCTGGCCGAATGCCGGCCGTTGATCGGAGACGACCGGGTGGACGCCCTGGACGGGATCTGGCGGGCCGGGCTGGCGCTGCCCGCGTCGACCGGGCGGCACGTGTGGTTGCACGGTGATCTGCGGCCGGGGAACCTGCTGGTGGGGGAGGGCCGGTTGCGGGCGGTGATCGATTTCGGGGCGCTGTCGGTGGGTTTGCCGGACGCCGAGCACGCCGCGGTGTGGGATCTGCCGGCGCCGGCGCGGCAGGCGTACCGCGCGGAGCTGGACGTCGACGATGTGACGTGGGCTCGGGCGCGGGCCTGGGCGGTCGCGGTGGCGGCCAGTGGGATCTCGTACTACTGGGAGACGTTCCCGGAGTTCGTGGCGGAATGTCAGGCGCGGGTCGCTTTCTTACTAGAATCCTAGGACGGATTAGAGGCGGTGAGTCAAAACCCTGAAAAGGACGGCTTCGCCGACAACCCCGAGGTGCTGCGGGACCGGGTCCTGCTGAATGCGGGACCCGGTGATCCGCGCGGCCGGCGGGTATGAGGCCGGTCGACCGATACATCTGTGGTGCCGGAGACGATCAGCCGGGCGTCCGCGTCGCTGCGTGACTCGGGTGTGGGGACGGCCCGGGTCGCTGGCCCCCGGTGGGGCGGGCTCGGGTGAGGGGGACGAGGGCGGCGAGCATGAGCAGGCCGGTCAGGGGCATCAGGTTGAGATCGGCGGCGGGCAGGAGCACGGCGATCAGCATCAGGGCGGGGCTCCACCAGGGCAGGTGGCCGGCGGCGGCGGTGAGGGCGGCGAGGGTGACGATGCCGAGGAAGAACAGCATCGGGCCGATGTCGTAGAAGGCGAGCTGGATGCCGGGCTGGTCGGTGAACTGGTGTTGCAGGGTTTTCAGGTGGTCGCGGTCGGTGGCGGCGACGGCGAGGATCATGTCGGCGGCGAACTGGACGATGGTGGTGGCCAGGCCGGCCAGGGTGATGGCGGTGACGGGGGTGCCGGCGGTGCGGGTCAGGGGTCGCAGGCCGAGGACGATCGGGATGAACAGCAGCATGCCGGCGAGCCCGAAGAGGTGGGCGAGCTGCCAGTCGGCGCCGGGGCCGTAGTGGCCGTCGAGGCGGCCGATGATGCGGGTGAGGCCGTAGGCGGTCATCGCCAGGGGTGCGGCCACCAGGAGTGTTCGGTTCATGGGGTCGATCCTGGTGGGGGTGGGGTCGCAGGCGCGTCCGGGTGGTTCCCTGATTGGTCCCTGAGTGGTGTCCCCTATGGACGGGTGGGTGGGCTGCTGCGGCCGTGGCGGTGTCCGGTGAGTTCGGCGTCGAGGGTCTGCTGTGCGGTGCGCATGACGGCGGCCTGTTCGGGGGTTGCGAGGCGTCGCCACATCTCGTCCTCGGTGATGTCCTCGATGTGGCTGACCACCCACCAGATGTTGCCGAAGGGGTCGCGGATGCGGGCGCCGCGTTGTCCGAAGGCGTCGTCGGCGGCGGGGGTGATGATGCGGGCGCCGGCTGCGGTGGCGCGGGTGAGGGTGTGGTCGGTGTCGGGGACGAAGACGCGCAGGAGGCTGGGCAGGGTGGGCCAGTCGGGGCGGCGGTCGAAGGCGAGGACGACGGTGTCGCCGATGCGGATCTCGGCGTGGCCGATCATGCCGTCTTCGGTGGTGACGCGGGCGGTCTCGTGGCCGTCGAAGGTGTGGGTGACGAAGTCGAGGAAGGCCCCGGTGTCGTCGGTGACGACCCAGGGCGCGACGGTGGTGTATCCCGGTGGGTTCATGTGCGCCACGGTACGGGGGATTGCGGACGGTTGTTGTCCTGTTTAGCTGGGGTCCCATTCGATGAGGCGGTCGACGTGGGTGGGGTCGCCGGTGAGGGTGATGCCGTCGGGTTCGCGGCCGTAGCAGAGCAGGACCAGGTTGGAGGCGGTGCCGGTGAGGGTGGTGTCGGCGGGGCCGTCGGGGGTGACGGTGTAGGCGCCGTCGTGGTCCAGGCGCAGGTGCCAGGTGGGGCCTTCGGTGGTGGTGAAGGCGATGGTGGCGGGGGTGTGTGGCCAGGGTGTGGTGGTGGTGCTGACGGTGTGCAGGAATTCTTCGACGCCGTCGAGGGCGATGTCGGTGGGCAGGGGTTGGGGGTCGCCGGTGGTGAGCTGGGCGTCGTAGGTGTGGACGGCGATCTCTTGGAGTTGGTGGCGGGCGACGGCGCCGCTGGTCTGCGGGGATTGGGCGGTGGGCCACCAGGTCCAGACGGGCTGGTCGGGGCCGGCGGTGCGCAGGGCGTCGATGAGCCGGCCGGCGGCGGTGGTCAGCCAGGTGTCGAGCTGGGTGCGGTCGTGGGGTGCGGGGTCGGTGTCGGGGAGGCGGCCGCTGGTGGGGTCGGCGGCGGTGACGGTGGCGGCCCAGGAGCGGCGGCCCTGTCCGATGTGCTCGGCGAGCTGGTGCAGGGTCCAGTCGGGGCAGGTGGGGACTTTGGTGTCGAGGGTGGGGGCGGCGTGGATCGTCCGGCGGAAGGTGGCGTGCCTTTCGTCGATGAGGCGCAGCAGGTCGGTGTGGGTGAGGGGGTTGTGCACCCGTGGTTTGTAGCAGTGGTGTGGCGGGGGCGCCAGGGGTTTATTCGAGGGTGAGGAAGGTGGGTGGGTCGTGGCGGAGGAAGTCGTGGTGGGAGATGTCCCAGCCGTAGGCGCCGGCGCGGCTGAAGAGCAGGATGTCGCCGGTGCGCAGGCGGGTGACGTGGTGGCCTCGGGTGAGGACGTCGCGGGGGGTGCAGAGTTCGCCGACGGCGTCGACTGTGGTGTCGGTGATCTCCAGGCGGGGGTAGGGGTGGGGCCAGTGGTCGACGGGGATGATCTGGAAGGGGTGGGAGTAGCCCCAGGCGGCGGGGAGGCGGAAGTGGTGGGTGCCGCCGCGGAGGATGGCGAAGGTGCGGCCGTGGGTGGTTTTGAGGTCGAGGACTTCGGTGGCGTAGTGGCCGGCGTCGGCGGTGAGGTAGCGGCCGGGTTCGAGGATGAGTTCGATGCCGTGCGGGACGGTGACGGTTGACAGTGGGGTGAGGTCGATGGAGGCGTCGGTGAGGTAGTCGACGCCGAGGCCGCCTCCGGCGTTGACGATGCGCAGGTCTGTTCCGTGGGCTGTCGCGGTTTTGATGGACCAGGTGATGGCGTCGGTGAGGTAGGCGGCGTGGGCGTGGCCGTCGAGGTTGTTGGAGACGGCGTGCAGGTGGAAGCCGATGACGCGCAGGTTGCCGGGGATGGTGGCCAGTACCTGGGGCAGCTGGTGTTCGTCGATGCCGAAGGGGGTGGGGGTGCCGGTCATGGTGTGGCTGCCGGTGAGGGTTGTGCCGGTGCGGTTGACGCGCAGGCAGATGTCGGCGGGCCGGCCGAGGGCGGCCAGTCGCTGGAGTTCGTGGGGGCTTTCGACGTTGATGAGGGCGCCGGCGTCGAGGGCGGCGGCGAGTTCGGTGTCGGTTTTGGCGGGGCCGCCGAAGGCGATGCGGTGGGCTCCGGCGTGGATGGCGAGGGCGAGTTCGCCGCCGGAGGCGACTTCGAGGCCGTCGCATTCCTGGGCCAGGGTTCGGATCACGGTCTGGTGCCCGTTGGCTTTGACCGCGTAGAGGATGGTGGTGCGGGCGGGGACGGCGGCGCGTAGGGCGCGGGCGCGGGCGCGCAGGGTGTGGGTGTCGTAGAGGTAGGCGCAGCGGGGTGTCGGCAGGGTGAGGAGTGCGGCGGTGATGGGGTCAGGCATGGAGGGGGTTGCTCACTGGGATGTGGATGTCGCCGTGGCCGGCCAGGCGCATGCGGACGAGGGCTTTGTGGGGGATGCGGGGGGCGATCAGCCAGCTGTGGTCGGCGGCGGCGTGGGGGTGGGTGCCGAGGGTGTCGTAGGTGGCGTCGATGACGTCGCGGATGAGGGTCCAGGCGTGGGTTTCGTCGAGGTGGTGGGTTTGGCCGAGGCGGATGACGAGTTCGCCGAGGTGGGCTTGCAGGGCGGTGTATCCGAGTTTGGCGCGCAGGGTTTCGGTGTCGGTGGTGGTGATGACGGAGCCGGGCCACAGGTCGATGGTGTGGCCGGCTCGGGCGAGGCGGGTGGGGTGCAGTCGGAGGCCGGCGAAGTCGCGGAGGGCGAGGCGGTGGGGGTGGCCGTTGCGGAAGGTGGGCAGGCAGTTCTGGAGGTGGGCTTCGAGGGCGATGCCGTCGGCGAGTAGTCGGAGCAGGGGTGGGAGTAGGAGTCGGGTGTAGTCGGTGAGCCAGGTGGCGGGGTTGCCGCCGGCTTGGTCGACGACGGTGGTGAGGATGTGGGGTAGGGCGAGGGCGCCGCCGGGGATGGCGTGTTCGCCGGGTTGGAGGCGGCCGGTGAGTCCGGTGCGGGCGATGGCGGACAGGTCGCGGCCGGTGCCGGTGGGGACGGCGGCGCCTGCGGTTTCGGTCATGAGCAGGATGCGGTCGTCGTCGATGAGCTGGTGCAGGAGGCGGGAGAGGGTGGGGCCGTTGCGGGTGGAGGCGACGCTGATGCTGCGGCGGGTGGAGGTGACCTGGATGTCGAGGCTGACTTTGAGGTAGTGGCCGCTGGGGAGTAGGAGGGTGCGCAGGGCGGCGGTGGGGATGGTGTCGAGGTGGCCGTCGAGGCGTTGCAGGGTGCCGTCGGTGAAGAGGTCTCGGTAGCGGTGCAGGACGGTGTCGTGTTGCCAGGGGTGGACGGGTTGGAGGCGGTATCCGGCGGGTGGTTGGGGGATGTCGGTGTGGTGGTGGTGCAGCCAGGTGCCGAGGTCGTCGCCGAGGTGGGTGTCGTCGCGGACGGCGATGAATTTGAGGGGGGTGTGGCCGGCTTCGAGGTCGTGGTGGAGGACGTCGACGGTGTCCCAGCCGAGGCGGGTGCGGCCGCAGGGGTGCAGGTTGTGGCCGGTGACGGCTTGGCGTTCGAGGTGGACGGCGTGGTGGTCGGGGTTGGTGGTGTGGGGGTCGCCGGTGGTGGGGGTGAAGCGGGCGAGGGCGATGGCCTGGTTGATGACGGCGTTGCGGATCTCGGTGGAGAAGGTGCCGGTGGTGTCGATGCCGGCGAGCAGGTCGACGGGGTCGGCGACGCCGGCGTGGGGGTATTCGGTGCGGTCGAAGGCGTGGGTGCGGCCGCCGGTGGTGTGGGGGGTGAGGTTTTCGCGGACGAGGGCGGCGCGCAGGCGGCGGCCGATGGTGTCGGCGGCGTGGGGGAGGTGGCGGGTGAAGGCTTCGGTGAGGTGGGGGGCGTGGACGGTGAGGGCGGCTTCGGTGTGGGCGGCGGCTGCGGCGAGTCGTCCGGTGCTGACGGTGTGGATCATCGGTGGTCCTAACTCCCGGCTGCCATCGGGTTGTCGAGGTGGGTCCACTGGTCGTGGAGGGGGTCGGTGGCCAGGCGCATGGCGGTGGTGGCTTTGACCGGTAGGGGGTCGGTGGTGAGGTGGTGGCCGTCGGGGGTGGTGCGTAGGGCGGTGGCGAGGGTGGTCCAGAGGTGGTGGGGGTCGGCGCCGTGGTGGGTGGTGAGGGCGGTGATGGTTTGGCGGGCGACGGTGGCGAGGGCGGCGGCGGAGAGTTTGGTGCGGAGTTCGGTGAGGTCGTCGGTGGGGATGTCGCCGTGCAGGCCGGGGTCGGGGTGGCCGGTTCGGGTGAGGCGTGTGGTGTGGGTGCGGACGCCGCCGAGGTCGCGGTAGTAGGTGTGTACGGCGCGGCCGTGGTGTAGGCGGATGAGGGTGTTCTGGCCGTGGGCTTCCAGGGCGATGCCGCGGGCGAGGAGGGTGGCCAGGGGGATGAACAGGATGCGGCACAGGTCGGTCATGAGGGTGTGGGGGTTGTCGATGGTGTGCAGGTGTTGGGGGAGCAGGCCGAGGGGGATGGCGTCGTCGGGTGGGGGTTGGCGGGTGAGGTGGGCGAGGCGGCGGTCGGGGCCGTGGTCGGTGATGACGGCGCCGGCGTTGGTCTCGGCGAGGACGGTCAGGGGCAGGTCGGTGGTGAGTTTTTGCAGGAGGGTGGACAGGCGGGGGCCGTTGTGGACGGCGGCGGGGGAGACGGTGCGGATGGCGGAGGTCATCTGGATGTCGACGGCGGTTTTGATGTGGGGTCCGCCGTCGAGGGGTGCGACGGTGCGCAGGGACATGAGGGGGCGGGTGGGGCCGGTGGGGCCGAGGTCGGTGAGCCAGGGGTGTTCGGTGAGGAGGCGGGGTGCCTGCCAGGGGTGGGCGAGGAGGACGGGTGGGCTGTTGCCGTGCCAGCGTTCGGGGGGTACGGCGAGGCGGCGCAGGTGGATGACGGGGTGGTGTTCGGGGGCGTAGGTGAGGATGTCGGCGACGGTCATGCCGGTGCGGGTGCGGCAGCAGGGGTGTAGGGGGTGGCCGTCGACGAGGGTTTGTTCGAGGGCGCCGGGGCCGGTGTCGGCCGGTGGGGTGTTGGCGCGGGCGAGGGCCAGGTTGGCGACGCTGTTGGCGATCTCGGTGATGAGTGGGGTGCCGGGCCACAGTAGGGCGGTGAGCTGGGCGGGGTCGGTGATCGGGGTGCCGGTGGCGGTGGTGGCGGTCAGGCCGTCGGGTGGGGTGGTGAAGGCGGTGGCGGCGGCGGTGGGGTAGGTGATGGTGGTGTGGGTGAAGGTGACGGTGGTGTGGCCGTGGTGGTGGTGGTGTCGGCTGGTGAGGCCGGGTAGTGGTTCGTGTTCGAGGGCCAGGAGCAGGCGGGCCAGGATGGCGGCGTGGGCTCCGGGTAGGGCGGTGTCGTAGTGGGGGAGCAGGGTGGGGCGCAGGGTGGCCAGTTGCTGGCGGGTGCCGGCGGGGTCGGCGGTGGGGTGCGGCACGTCCCCATTGTGGGCTGTGGGGGTGGTGGTGTCTGTGGGGGAGCGTGGTGGGGCGGTCGGGGTCACAGCGGGTTCGGGTTGTTTCCCCACCGCTACGGATCCGATAAGTTCTCATATTCATCGGAAGGGGTGCGGGCCGTGGACGTCGACGTCATCGTGGTGGGGGCCGGGCTGGCGGGGCTTGCCGCCGCCCATGAACTGACCGCCGCCGGGAAGAGGGTGGCCCTGCTCGATCAGGAGAACGCCGCGAATCTCGGCGGGCAGGCCTGGTGGTCGTTCGGGGGCCTGTTCTTCGTCGACAGTCCCGAGCAGCGGCGCGCCCGCATCCGCGATCACGTCGAGCTGGCGTGGGCGGACTGGCAGGGCAGTGCCGGTTTCGACCGCCTGGACGACCAGGACTCGTGGGCGGTGAAGTGGGCGCGCGCCTATGTGGAGTTCGCGGCCGGGGAGAAGCGGGCGTGGCTGTCGTCGCTGGGCCTGTCGTGGCTGCCGTTCGCCGGCTGGGCCGAACGCGGCGAGCTGAAGGCCGGTGGGCACGGCAACTCGGTGCCCCGGTTCCACATCACCTGGGGTACCGGTACCGGGGTGGTCGCCCCGTTCGCCGCGTCCGCGCACCGGGCCGCCGCCGCGGGGCTGCTGGCGTTTCGTCACCGGCACCGCGTCGACGAGATCCTGATCGAGAACGGCACGGCTGTCGGGGTGCGCGGCAGGATTCTGGCCGGTGACGACGCGGGCCGGGGCCGGCCGTCCAACCGTGACGAGACCGGTGACTTCGAGCTGCGTGCGCAGGCGGTGGTGGTGACCACCGGTGGGATCGGCGCCAACCACGACCTGGTGCGCCGGTTCTGGCCGCAGCGTCTGGGCACCCCGCCGGCCCGGATGGTGACCGGGGTGCCGGCCTACGTCGACGGGCGGATGCTGCAGATCGCCGAGGACGCCGGGGCGCGGCTGGTCAACCGGGACCGGATGTGGCACTACACCGAGGGTGTGCAGAACTGGGATCCGGTGTGGCCCGGTCACGGTATCCGGATCCTGTCCGCGCCGTCACCGTTGTGGCTGGATGCTCTCGGCCGGCGGCTGCCGGCACCCTACTTCCCGTCGTACGACACCCTCGGCACGTTGAAGCACCTGCGGACCAGTCCGGAGATCGCCGGGTTCGACCACTCGTGGTTCGTGCTCACGCAGCGGATCATCGAGAAGGAGTTCGCGCTGTCGGGCAGCGAGCAGAATCCGGATCTGACCGCCGGTGACAAGCGCGGTTTCCTGAAGGAGCGGCTGTTCGGCAAGGGCGCTCCGGCCCCGGTGGAGGCGTTCAAGCGGCACGGCGCCGATTTCGTGGTGTCGGCGTCCCTCGACGACCTGGTGGCGCGGATGAACGCTCTCACCGACCAGCCGCTGCTGGATGTGGCGACGGTGCGGGCGCAGGTGCTGGCCCGGGATTCGCAGATCGCCAACACGGTCACCAAGGACGCCCAGATCCAGGGTATCCACAACTCGCGCCGCTACCTCGGCGACCGGATCGGCCGGACGTCGGTGCCGCACCGGCTGCTGGACCCGGCGGCCGGGCCGCTGATCGCGGTGAAACTGCACATCCTGACCCGCAAGACCCTCGGTGGTATCCAGACCGACCTGGACTCGCGGGCCCTGGACGCGTCCGGGGCGGCCGTTCCCGGCCTGTACGCCGCCGGTGAGGTCGCCGGGTTCGGTGGCGGCGGGGTGCACGGCTACAACGCCCTGGAGGGCACCTTCCTCGGCGGCTGCCTGTTCAGCGGCCGGGCCGCCGGACGTCACGCGGCCGCACACGTGTAGTACTGGGCGGGTGAGCCTGCTGCACCGTTTGAGTGACCTGTCGGGCGCGG
>NZ_JBNZCE010000012.1:0-137308 GCF_050589265.1 Actinoplanes sp. G11-F43 | reverse complement strand
CCGGCGCCCATCAGCTGATCACCATGGGGCCGGGCGGGTTCGCCGCCTACGCCCGCCTGCGGTATATACCGGACCCGGTGTTCGACGGGCAGAGCGAAGCCGACGTCGACACCGGGGAGGACCATCCCCACGACCTGGACCAGGCCCGGCGGGCGCTGCGGCTGCTGGCCGGGCACACCGGCACCCCCGACGACTGCTTTTTCGCGGTGTGGGACGGCTACAGCGACATCCGGCTGCCGCCGGGGCAGCTGCTGACCGGCCTGGCCTACCGGCATGTGGCGCTGCTGCGCGGGCCGTTGCGGGCGATCGAGGAGTGGGAGGCCGACTTCGGTGACGGGTTCGCGATCGCACCGCCGGCGTTCGTGTGGCCGGCCGACCACAGCTGGTGTTTCACCAGTGACGTGGATCCGCACTTCGCCGGGATCGGTGCGGGCCGGGCGGCGATCGCCGCGTTGCTGGCCGATCCGGGTCTGGACGTGGTGGCGGCCGACCCGGACGGCGAGCATCCGTTCTACCGCTGAGCCAGCACTTTCGCCTCGACCCGCGGGTCCAGGCCCACGACCGGCCGGTCGGGGCGCTGCGGCGGTGTGTCGGGCAGCCAGGCCCAGGTGTCGGCGATCGTGTCGCGCACCGGACGGCAGCGCAGCCCGGCGGCGAGGGCCCGGCTGACGTCGCCGGTGTGCAGGAAGCGGTGCAGCGGGCCCGGCGGCAGCCACACCGGCAGCTGGATCCACGGTTCGATCCCGGCGTCCAGGATGGTCTGCGGGTCGGTCCAGCGCAGGTCGGCGTGCCCGCCGGTGATCGCGGCGGCGGTGTCGAGGAATTCGCCGATGGTGGTGAACCCGGACGGGCTGACCAGGTTGAACGGCCCGGACCGGCCGGCTGCGGCATTGTCGAGGACGAAGGCGGCCAGGTCGCGTACGTCGATGTACTGCAACGGCAGGTCGCGGGGGCCGGGGGCGAGGGTGGGGCCGCCTTCGGCCAGCCGGCGCAGCCACCACGGCAGGCGGCCGATGTCCTCGTAGGGGCCGAGGATCAGCCCGGCCCGGGCCAGCAGGACGGGGCCGTCGAAGGTGCTCGCGTGCTGTTCGCCGCGTAGTTTGTCGCCGGCGTACTGCGGGTCGTCGGCGGGGACCAGGGGTGCGTCCTCGGTCAGGCCGGGCTGGTGGCCGGTCTCGTCGAACAGGTACACCGAGCGGCTGGAGATGTAGGTGTAGTGCCCGGCCCGGCGAGACAGCAGGCGGGCGGTCTCGCCGACCACCTCACCGGCCGCCGACCAGGTGTCCACCACCGCGTCCCACTCGCCGTCACGCAGCGCGTCCAGGCCGCCGACGGCCAGCCGGTCGCCGGACAGCAGCCGGGTGCCGGGCACCGGCGGGCGGCTGCCGCGGTTGAAGACGGTCACCTGATCGCCGCGGGCGACCGCCAGTTCGGCGATCGCCCGGCCGGCGAAACCACTACCACCCAAGACCAGAATTCGCATGCTCCGAGGCTGCCGGATCCGGGCGCGACACGCCGAGAGTTGTCTGCGCTAGGCAGAAGCCGGATCGCCGAGGAACGTCTCGACGGCTTCGACGACCAGGGCGTGGTCGTCGGCCTGCGGCAGCCCCGACACGGTCACCACCCCGACCACCCCGACGCCGGGCACCCGGATCGGGAAGGCCCCACCATGAGCGGCGTACCGGGCGGGGTCGACGCCCATGCTCGCGTCCAGGTCGCGGCCCTTGGCCTCCAGGCGGCGGCCGACCAGGAACGAGGAGGCGGCGAACCGGTACACCACGCGCACCTTGCGTTCGATCCAGGCGTCGTTGTCGGCGCTGGAGCCGGGCAGGGCGGCGTGGAACAGCTGCTGGCGTCCGCGGCGGATGTCGACGGCGACCGGCAGGCCGCGGTCGCCGGCCAGGGCCACCAGCAGGCTGCCCAGCCGCCAGGCGTCGGCCTCGGTGAAGCGGGGGAACGTCAGACGCTGTTCGTCGGCCTCGATGGTGGTGATCAGTTCCTGGAGATCCATGTGCCGATTATGAGTCCTGCCAGTGCAGCCAGCCGAGCCGGGCGATCAGGGCCAGGACCACGATCAGCAGCACGACGCGCACGAACCCGGCGCCGCGGCTCAGGGCCATCCGGGCGCCGAGCAGGGCCCCGGCGACGTTGGCCACGGCCATGCCGGCGCCGAGTTTCCAGGCGACGTGGTCGGTGGCGGCGAACACGATCAGGGCGCCCAGGTTCGTCGCCGTGTTGACGATCTTGGCCATGGCCGAGCCGTGCACGAAGTCCGCGCCGATCAGGGTGGTGAACGCCAGGACCAGGAAGGTGCCGGTGCCCGGGCCGATCAGCCCGTCGTAGGCGGCGATCACCGCTCCGGCGGTGGCGATCGCGGCGGTGCGGCGGATCGTGGTGCGTTTGTGGGGTTCTTCGATCAGGCCCATCTGCGGCCGTACGGTGACGAAGATCGCCACCAGGATCAGCACCCCGATGATCACCGGCCGGTAGGCCGACGCCGGGATGCCGCCGGCCAGCAGCGCCCCGCAGCCGGCACACAGCAGGGCCAGGGCCGCCGACGGGCCCGCCACCGACCAGTCGATCTTCGTTTTGCGGGCGTAGGTGACCGCCGCCGCCGACGTGCCGCAGATCGCCGCGAGCTTGTTGGTGCCCAGCGCGGTCGCCGGATGCAACTGCGGGGCCACCACCAGCAGCGCCGGCAGCAACAACAGCCCGCCCCCGCCGACCACCGCGTCGATCCATCCCGCCGCGAACGCCGCCACCACCAGTGTCGCGATCACCGGCGGCGCTGTTTCTGCAGCCAGATCCCGAACATCGCCCCGGCGGCGAACAGCACCGCCATGCACAACAACGCCTTGACGAACATCCCACTCCACCCGTTGGTTAACCTCGGCTGGTGCGCCTGGCCACCTTCAACCTGCTGCACGGCAGATCACTGTCGGACGGCACCGTACACGCCGACCGGATCCACGCCGCCATCGCCGACCTCGACGCCGACGTGGTCGGCCTGCAGGAGGTCGACCGGGCCCAGCCGCGCAGCGGCCTGCTCGACCTGACCGCCCTGGCCGCCGACGCCCTCGGCGCGGTCACCCACCGGTTCGCCGCCGCGGTGGTCGGCACCCCCGGCCACACCTGGGCACCCTGGCATGCCGGCGCCGACCACAGCCATCCCCAGTACGGCATCGCCCTGGTCAGCCGCTACCCGGTGCGGCAGTGGCTGATCACCCAGCTGCCCGGGGCGCCGATCCGGTCACCCGTACTGGTGCCCGGCAGTGGCCTTCTGCTGTTGCACGACGAACCCCGGGTGATGCTGGCGGCGGTGCTGGACACCCCGCGCGGGCCGCTGACCGTCGGCACCACCCACCTGTCGTTCGTGCCCGGCTGGAACGTGCGGCAGCTACGCGCCGCGGTCCGGGCGCTGCGCACCCTGCCCGGCCCGCGGATCCTGCTGGGCGACCTGAACATGCCGGCCGGGCCGGTGCGGGCGTTCACCGGCTGGCGGTCTCTGGCCCGGGCGGCGACCTTCCCCAGCCCCCGCCCGCGCACCCAGCTCGACCATGTGCTGGCCGATCCGCGTGGTGGTGCCGGGCTGGGCCGGGTGGTGCAGGTCCGCACCCCGCGCGCCGGGGTCTCCGACCACCGGCCGCTGCTGGTGCACCTGGACTGACCCGTGGTGCCGGTCAGGCGGGGGCCGGGCCGGCCCGGCCGCGTAGCTGGGTCTCGGCCGCCGCGGCCCGCTTGCGCAGCCGCCGCACCTCGGCGGCCAGCGCGGCCGCACCACCGTCGGTGAGCCGGTAGTAGCGGCGCAGCCGGCCGTCGACGGCCTCCTCCCGCTCGACCTCGATCAGGCCCTGCTCGGCCAGCCGGTCCAGGGCGCCGTACAGGGTGCCGGGCCGCATCCGCACCTCACCGGCGGACAGCCCGTCGACGGCCTGGATCACCCCGTAGCCGTGCAGCGGGCGGGCGGCCAGAGCGGTCAGGATCAGAAACGTCGGCTCCTGCATCAGAGCGCCACCTCCCGGTCGCCGGTGTCCGGTCGCGGCCTCGACCGGGACAGCGCCACGGTGATCACCGCGAGGAGCGCGCCGGCGGCGACCAGGCCCGCACCGGCGGTGTGGCCGGCCTGCACCAGCAGTGGGCTCAGCCAGGCCGGGCCGAGCGTCCAGGAGAACGACGGCCGCAGCACCGCGTGCGGCGGCATCACCTCCAGGACGGCCTGGTAGATGGTCCACACCGGGGCGAACCACATCGCCAGGGCCAGCGCCGCGGTGGCGTTGGCGGCCCACGAGCGGCGGCGCAGCACCGACGCCGTCACCAGCCAGCCGGCCAGGGCCCCGGCCAGCAGCCCGGCGTACGCGGCGGGGCGCAGCAGCCCGTTGTCGGCGACCTCGATGC
Organism: Actinoplanes sp. G11-F43; assembly: GCF_050589265.1. Lineage (NCBI taxonomy): Bacteria > Bacillati > Actinomycetota > Actinomycetes > Micromonosporales > Micromonosporaceae > Actinoplanes > Actinoplanes sp. G11-F43. The sequence goes on along the minus strand of NZ_JBNZCE010000012.1, from coordinate 132,913 downwards.
GGGCCCGCACCACGTCGGACTCGCCGTTGACGGTGAGCCGCAGCCCGTCGCGGACGGCGTCGAAACCGATCTCCGGGCCGCTGATCGGCACCTGCATCCGGTCGGTGGCCGTCAGGGGGCCGACCTGCCAGCCGTGCGCGGTCAGCCGGTCGGCGGCGGGCTGCGGGTCCCAGGCGGCGTGCCACACGTCGGCGCTGCCGGACAGGGCCGTGCCGCCGACCGGGGCGCCGGAGAACTCGTCCATCTCCAGGCGGGCCGCCCGGCCGGTGACCAGGCCGAGGACCTCGCGGCCCTGCGCGGCCGACGGCAGCGGGGCCAGGGTCTGCTCGGCCGCCCACGAGCCGCCGGCCGCGCCGAGGGCGCCGCCGGCCAGCAGTGCCAGGACCGCTGCCAGCCAGGCCAGTGGGCGCCCGGCCGGCAGCCGGAAACGCTGGCGGGTGCCGGCGGCCAGCAGATGCCAGGACTCGATCGCGGTGGGGTGGCGGCGGCCGGGTTCGGCCATCTCCAGCAGGGTGGTGACGATCTCGGCGCCGTGCCGGTGCCGGAACGAACGCGGGTAGGCGTGCAGCAGCCGCCGGTAGGCGCGTTCCAGAGCGGGATCGGCCTGCGGCCAATCGGAAGGGGACATGCGGCACACCCTATGAGCGCCGCTATATATCGTCAACCGAGCTATCGGTTAGAGTGGGACGCACTGTGCCTCATCTCAAAGCCACCGGCCTCGGCCACACCCACGACGGCGAGCCGCTGTTCACCGGCCTCGACCTCACCCTCAACCCGGGCGACCGCCTCGGCGTCGTCGGCCCCAACGGCGCCGGCAAGACCACCCTGCTGCGCATCCTCGCCGGCGACCTCACCCCCACCCACGGGGTGGTCACGGCCGGCACCCGCATCGGGTACGTCCCCCAGCGCATGCCCGACCCGCACGGCACCGTCGGCGGCTGGCTGGCCGGCGGCCTCGGCGAGATCGGCCGGGTCACCGCCCGCATGCGCGAGCTCGAACAACGCCTGGCCGCCGAGGACGTCCTCGACGAGTACGCCGCCGTCCAGGACCGCTGGACCGCCCTGCGGGGCTGGACCACCGACACCCGCCTGGCCGAGATCCGCCAGCGGCTGTCGCTCGGCCACCTGCCCGACGACCGGCGCCTGGACCAGGTCAGCGGCGGCGAACAGGCCCGGCTGCTGCTGGCCCGCGCCCTGCTCGACGACCCCGGCCTGCTGCTGCTCGACGAACCCACCAACCACCTCGACAGCGACGGCACCACCTGGCTACGGCAGTGGCTGGCCGGCTACCACGGCGCTGTGCTGGCCGTCAGCCACGACCGGGCGTTCCTCGACGAGACCGTCACCCGCATCATCGAACTCGACGGCATCGACCAGACCCCGCAGGACTATCCCGGCGGCGGCTACACCCACTACCGCGAGCAGAAACAGAAACGCTGGGAACGGCTGCTGCTGGACTACGAGGCCCAGGAGAAGGACCGCCGCCGCTGGGAAGCCGACATCGCCACGACCAAGGCCCACGCCCTCGGGGTGGAGAACACCGTGCGCTCCGGGGCCACCGCACCACACCTGCGGCGCGTCGCCCGGCTGGTCGCCCGCAAGGCCAAGGTCCGCGAACGCCGGCTGCGCCGCCAGATGGCCGCGGTGTCCTGGATCGCCCGGCCCCGCACCCGCCCGCCGGTGACCCTGGCCTTCCCCGGCGACACCGCCGGCACCGGCGACGTCCTGCTGCACGTGCGCGGCCGGGCCGTCACCCGCGGCGACCGCATCCTGATCACCGGGCGTAACGGATCCGGCAAGACCACGCTGCTGCGCGAGATCGCCGGCGAGCATCCCGGCACGGTCGCGGTGCTGCCGCAGACCGACGACGGACTGCGCGACGCCACCACCGTGATGGACTTCTTCCGCGCCCGGGTGCCGGTCTACATCGACGACGCCGAAACCCTGCTGACCGGCCACCAGTTCGACACCGACCAGTGGGACAGCCCCGTCCAGGACCTGTCGTCCGGCGAACTGCGGCGCCTGCTGCTCGCCGTTCTGGTCAACAGCCCGGCACGGATCCTGCTGCTGGACGAACCCACCAACCACCTCGACTTCGCCGCCCTCGACGTGATCGAACACGCGCTGCGCCGCTACCGCGGCACCCTGCTGTTCGCCTCCCACGACCGGTACTTCGCCGACACCGTCGGCCACACCCGGCACTGGCATGTCGACGACGGGCAGGTGACCGGGGACTGACACACTGACCGGCATGTCGCTGCAGCCCCACCACGCCTGGACGCCCGCCGTCGGCGGCTCGGCGCACCAGTTCACCGAGGCCTGGCTGGCCAACCGGCGACTGTCCGAGCACACCCGCGCCGCCTACCGCCGTGACGTCACCGGCTGGCTGACCTGGTGCGACGACAACGGCATCAACCCGCTGACCGCCACCTTCCTGGACGTCAACACCTACGCCCGCCGGCTGGAGGCCCGCCCCCTGGCCCCGGCGTCGGTCGCCCGGAAACTGTCCGGGGTGTCCAGCTGGTACGACTTCCTGCTCAAACTGCAGGCCGTACCGGTCAACCCGGTCACCGCCGCCGACCGCCCGCACGTCGACCGCGACCACTCCGCCACCCTCGGCCTCACCCCCGGCGAGGTCGACGACCTGCTGCAAGCAGCCGCCCGGGGCGGGGCCCGCACCCACGCGATGATCACCATGCTGGCCGACCTCGGCCTGCGGGTCAGCGAACTGATCGGCCTGGACCTGGCCGACATGGGCACCGAACGCGGGCACCGTACCGTCCGGTTCACCGCCAAAGGCGGCAAAGCCCGCCGCCGGGCCCTCACCCCCGACACGGCCGCCACCCTGGACACCTGGCTGGCCGAACGCGGCCTGGCCCCCGGGCCGCTGTTTCGCACCTCCACCGGCGGGCGCGTCGACCGGCACGCCGTCTTCCGGCTGATCCGCCGGCTGGCCGCCGACGCCGGCATCACCGAAGCCGGCCGGCTGTCCCCGCACTCGCTGCGGCACGCGTTCGCCACCACCGCCCGCGCCGAAGGCGTGCCCCTGGAAGACGTCCAGGACGCCATGGGACACGCCGACCCGCGCACCACCCGCCGTTACGACCGTGACCGGCACAACCTGGACCGTGACCCGGCGTACACGATCGCCGCGGCGCGCGCCCGCCGCACCGGCAGTTAAGAAAGACCCCCTATGCTCTGCCGGTCATCGCAGCGAACACGGGCGGGAAGAACACACTGTGGCAACCGATATGAGCATCGTCGAGGCGGTGATCCTCGGCGCGGTCGAGGGTGTCACCGAGTTCCTTCCGGTGTCGTCCACCGGGCACCTGACGATCCTGGAGAAGCTGTTCGGGCACACCATCGACGACCCGGACATCACCGCCTTCACGGTGATCATCCAGTCCGGTGCGGTGCTGGCCACCATCCTGTTCCTGCGCAAGGACATCGCCCGCGTCGTCCCGGCCTTCTTCCGGGGCCTGTTCGACAAACAACTGCGTGACACCCCGGACTTCCGGTTCGGGTGGGGCGCGCTGCTCGGCTCGATCCCCATCGTGATCGCCGCCCTGCTGTTCAAGGACCAGGTCGAAGGCACCCTGCGCAGCCTGTGGTTCGTCGCCGGCGCCCTGATCGTCTGGTCCGGGGTGATGGCGTTCGCCGACCACGCCGCCACCCAGGTCCGCCACCAGGAGGACGTCACCTGGAAGGACACGCTGATCATCGGCACCGTCCAGTGCCTGGCCCTGATCCCCGGCGTGTCACGGTCCGGGGCCACCATGTCGGCCGGCCTGCTGCGCGACCTGGACCGGGTGACGGTCACCAAACTGTCGTTCTTCCTGTCCATCCCGGCCCTGACCGGCGCGTCGATCCTGCAGGGCGTGCAGGAGTTCGACCGGATCTCCACCGGTGTCGGCTGGACCAACACGATCGTGGCGACCGTGGTCAGTTTCGTGGTGGCGTACGCGTCGGTGACCTGGCTGTTGAAGTTCGTCTCCAAGCACTCCTACAGCATCTTCATCTTCTACCGGCTCGCCCTCGGCTCGGTGCTGCTGGTGCTGCTGGCCACCGGCACGATCGACGCCAAATGACCCACCCCTGAATCGTCGCCGGTCTTGTCGCAAGCTGTTAAGACTAAGCTTGCGACAGGACCCGGGGTCCCGTGCTCGAGATCACCCGCCCGCGGCCTGGCCCACGTCACCGCCACACCACTGCTCGCCCAGCGGCTGACCGTGCGCCGCCACGCCCGCCCCGGCGCCGCGACCCACGCTCTGACCAGCCGCGCGGCGATCACCGTCATCGCCGAGACCGGCATCGACCCGGCCGAAGCCGTCCGCGTCATCCAGGCGGCACTGCACCGCCGGCCAGCGTAGCCACCAGCTTCTCCCCGTCCGGCCACGGCCCGAACCCCGACGTGGAATCCAGATGCCCCACCGGCCCGGCGTCCACCACCCGCGCACCCCAGTCACCGGCCAGGCGCACCCCGTCGTCGAACCCGCAGTGGGGATCGTTGCGGGACACCACCATGATCGCCGGAAACGGCAGCGGCCGGCGGGGGATGTCGTCCGGTGCCGGTGAGGTCACCAGCAGCGCACCGGCCACCGGACCGGTGTGCTGCTCGGCCCAGAACGCCACGGTCAGACACCCCGCACTGTGCGCCACCAGCACCGCCGACTCCGACGACGCGGCGACCACCGCCTGCAACGCCGCCACCCGGTCGGCGGCCACATAGGGCGGGCCCGGCGGCGGCGGCGCCCACACGAACCCGCACCGGGCCCACTGCCGCGACCAGTGGTTCGCCAACGGCACCCCGCGGCCGGGCACCAGCAGAAAACGGGTCACCCGCAGGAGCGTAACGGCAAACATGAATGGGTGCCGGTCGGCGTAATCTCGGCAGCGTGCCCGATGCGATCTTCGCCCACCCCCGGCTGGCCGCCCTCTACGACATCTTCGACGGCGACCGCGACGACCTGGACGCCTACCAGGAGATCATCACCGAACTCGGCGCCCACGACATCCTCGACGTCGGCTGCGGCACCGGCACCCTCGCCCTGCGCCTGGCCGAGACCGGTCACACCGTCACCGGCTACGACCCGGCCGAAGCCTCCCTGACGGTGGCCCGCGGCAAACCCGGCGCCGACCGGGTCACCTGGACCGGCGAACTCCCGGCCGGCCAGTTCGACCTGGCCGTGATGACCGGCAACGTCGCCCAGGTGTTCACCACCGACCAGCAGTGGCACACCATCCTGCGCGACCTGCACACCCGTCTGCGCCCCGGCGGGCACCTGGTGTTCGAAACCCGCCGCCCCGAATACCGCGCCTGGGACGAATGGACCCGCGACACCGGCCCCGACATCCGCGACGTCCCCGGCGAGGGCCCGGTCGAACGACGCCGCCACCTCACCGACGTCCACCTGCCCCTGGTGTCGTTCCGCTACACCTATACGTTCCCCGGCGGCGACACCCTCACCTCCGACTCCACACTGCGCTTCCGCGACCGCAACGAACTCGACCACGACCTCACCACCTGCGGCTACGCCGTCAGCGACGTCCGCCAGGCACCGGACCGCCCGGCCCGCGAACGGGTGTTCCTCTGCACAAAACCCTGATTTCGTACGATCGGGAAAAGCCCTGTGCCCACCCCGCGGCCCAGGCGGCACACCGGACCGCCCGGCGGCCGCCGGGCGAATGCGCCGGTCCCCGGCCACCCTCACCCGCCATGATCACCGCGCGTCCGGCGGTCATCTGGAGGACGGCAGCTCAGATCAACGTGCCGCTCACCGCCGGCCCGCCCTGTGACACCGACGACCGGATCAGGATCCGCCTATGGGAGGATCCCGCCGTGTTGGAGACCGACGAATCGTACCGCAGCGGAGCCGAACGCCTCTGCGAGTGCTGTGGACAGCCCAGCCGGCGCACCTGGTGCATGATCAATCGGGACGGTCGTCCCTACGCGCTGTTCTTCGCCGCCTGCTACGACCACGGTGGGGAGCGGGAAAGCTGGATCGACGTGGTGTTCGGCACCTGGGGCCAAGGAACCGACCACGATGACCACGTCACCTTCGGCTGCCGTTTCGGCCCCGGCGCCGGCAGCGAACAGCCGGGTTCCACCGCGGTGGACGCTGCCGCCGTGGCGCCGGACAGCCCGCTCTACGGTCACAAGCTCACTCGCGCCGAAGCCCTGGCCCATCCGCGGCTCGGCGAATTCTGGCAGGTGATCGACTTCGTGGTCGAGACCGACCCGCTGGTGCACCGGCACCACTACGGACATCCGGCCGCCCCGAACTGTTAGCGACCTTTCGGCGTCAGGGCCTCCGGACCGTGTGCCGCCTTGCGGCTCGATTCGAGCCGCGAGGCNGTCCCGTGCCGGCGCCCGACCGAAAACCGGTGGCCGGGCGCCGGCGCGGCCCGGCAGGATCAGCCGTCATGAACCGCCTGTACGTCGCCCTCGGCGACTCCATGTCGATCGACGACTACGCCGGTGGACCCGGCCGGGGCGCCGCCGGCCTGCTGCACACCAACCGCGACCGGGAGTTCCCCGGCTGGGCCGGCCGCGACCTGGCCACCGACGGCTGGCGGACACAGATCCTGGCCCGCGACGGCGCCGTCACCGCCGACGTGCTCACCCAGATAGGGCAGCTGCACACCCCGGCCGACCTGGTGACCATCACGATGGGCGGCAACGACCTGCTGGCGGCCTACGGCGACGACACCGCCGCCGCGCACGCCGTCGCCCGCGCCGAGGCCCAGGCCGAGGGAGTGCTGTCCCGCCTGCGGCGACATGTCACCCCGTCCGCCCGGATCGTGGTGACCACGGTCTACGACCCCAGCGACGGCACCGGCATGATCCCCGGCTCCGGCCTGGCCCCCTGGCCGAAAGGCCCCGACTGGATCCGCACCCTCAACCAGGCCCTGACGAGCGTGGCCGCCCGGCACAACGCCCTGCCGGCCGACGCACACACCCACTTCCACGGCCACGGCGTCACCGCCGGCGACCCGTCCCAGTCCAGTCCGGCCCCCACCAACCCGGACCTGTGGTTCTGTGGCGTCGTCGAACCCAACGCCCACGGCGCCCACCACATCCGCACCGTCTGGTGGAACACCCTCTTCCCGGCGGCCCACCCGGACCCCGGCGAGCCCTCACCACCATGAGCCTCCGACTTCCCCGCACGGTTGTCAGCCGCTCATCACCGGGAAGGGCCTTCTTCTTGGTCGGCGACTCGCTCACGGTCAATCCGCCACCGGGCGACCGTGAGACCTGCGATCTTGGTCGATTTGCCACCGCATCGAGCCTTGTTCCCGGCCGCCTGATCACTGGCGATCAATTCCCCGCGGGGGTGTCCGCTTTCCGCACCACCTCGGGCCGATGTTGGAGGGTTTACCACCGTTTCCGGTGGTAAACCCTCCAACATCTCAGCTGGTTGGGCCGTCCGCGCGAGGGATTGGCCGAGAGTGATCAGGCGGCCGGGAACAAGGCTCCAAGGGTGGCACACGTGCGGGGGGATTGGCCGCGGGTGGGGCAGCAGTCAAGGACCAACCCTATCCGGTGGTGAATCCTCCAAGATCGAGCACGTGGATCGGCTTCAGGCGGCCTCGTCCAGAGAGAGGCGGCTGTGTGCCGGGACGCTCGCCCACGCGGCCCGCAACGCCGGATTCCGCTGCAACTGCTGCTCGACGGCGTCGATCGCCTGGGCCCGGTCCGGGCCGGGGGCGCTGAAGGTCAGGCCGGTGTCCGCCGGAGCGGGACGGCCGAGCCCGGCCAGCCCGGGCGTGTCCGGGAAGATCAGATCCAGGTTGACCTGCCAGATCTCCGGCTGATACCAGCCCGTGCCGGTCCACGCGTCCCGGACGTCGACGGCGAACTGCCGGGTGAAGGTCACCGCGGGCAGCCGGTCGTTCCAGCTGTACCGGCCCCACTGCACCATGAACCCGTCGGCGTCGTCGTCCACCGGCTCCAGACCGTCCACCGGCAGTGCCAGGAACTCGGTGAACGCCTCCCACGCCGCCGCCACGTCGTGCACCCGGCCGGGATCGATACCCTGTCGGCCGAGCAGGCCGGACAACTCCTGCACCGTGTCCTGCCACCGAAGTCCCATGGCGGGCGACACTACCGCGGGACACTGCTCCAGTACCGGGCCGGACCCGGCACGATGACGAATCGCTGCGGCAGGCGGCCGGCCCGCCACGACCTGTCGAGCAGTTCGTAGTACTCGCCGCCCGGTCCCGCCGGCTCAGGTCATCCCGTGGGTCCGTGACAGACGAGTCCTCGCGTACCAAGCCGGCAGGCCGGACACCACGTCCGCGCGGTCACCGCGCGGACGTGCCGTCGACTCCTCCCACCGGTTCCCGCGTGTGGAGATCATGGGTGGCTGGAGATCATTGATGGTGCTGATTCCGTGGTGGCGTGTGAGCATGGGGTATGGGTGTTGACGTGCGTGCGCTGCTGGCCGCGGTTCGGCCCGCGGCGGGGGAGAATCGGCTTGTCGAGGCGGTCCAGCGCGGGGAGGCTCCGCTGGCGGCGGTCGCCGCCCTGGCGGCTGAGGAGCGGCTGATCGTCGCCAGTGACCGGCGTAGTTTTCTGACGCTGGCCGCCCGGGCCGAGGATGACGCGGCGGCCGGGTTCTTCACCGGGCTGGCACACGGGGAGAGCCTGGCGCTGCCGCTGCTGGAGCCGCTCGCCGCGGCGGCCGGGGACGATCCGGGGGCGCCGCGGGCCGGGTGTCAGGCGTATCCGGCCTATGTGGCCTGGCTGGCCCTCAACGCCGAGCCGGGGGCCGCAGCCCTGGCGCTGGTCGCGAACTTCCCCGCCTGGGGTGGCTACTGTGCCGGGCTGGCGGCGGGACTTCGGGAGCATTACGGGTTCGGGGATCAGGAGTGCGCGTTCCTGGACTTCTTCGCCGGGGAAGTCCAGGAGATGGAGGCGCAGGCCCTGGACGCGGCCCGCCATGTCCGGCAACCGGGCGCGGCACGCGTCTACGCCCGGCTGCTGCACGATTACGAGACCGGTTTCTGGCGCACCCTGGCCACCGTCGGTCAGTCCAGGAAGTAGTCGATCCACTGGTCGTAGCCCAGATCGTTGCCCCACAGCACGGCCCGGCCCTCGGCGGCGGCGATGGTGGCCACGGTGCGGACGAAGGCCAGGCTCAACGCCGGCCAGGCCGGGCCGTCGGCGGGGGTGAGTGCGCGGCCGGCCAGGCGGGCCTGCGCGCTGCGGCTCAGGCTCAGCCGGTGCAGATGCTGCATGGTGGCGTAGTCGGCGCCGAAGGCCGGCAGTGGCAGGGCGGACAGGCGGTGGGCCAGGTCGGCGGTCTCCGCCTCGGTCAGCCAGCCGTGCACGCCCTCGGTCGGGCCGAACACGTAGCCCATCACCGCGCCCCGCCCGGCCAGCGCCGCCAGCAGAGCGCGCACCGGGTCGGTGGCGGGCACGGCCAGCTCGTCCAGCACCGGCCCGTAGACGAGGGGATGGAAGGTGCGGCCCACGAACTGGGGCCGGTCCAGGCAACGGGCCAGCACCAGCGCCTCGTACAGGATGTTCAGCAGCTCGGTGGCCTGCCGGTCCTGATGCATCGGGCACTGCACCCGTTCGGGGCAGAACCGGGAACGGCACACCAGGGCGCCGCGCTGCTCGACGCGGGGCGCGCCGGTGCGCGGGCCGGGCAGGTGCCGCAGGTCGGGGCCGAGCCACGTGCAGTGCCGGGCCAGATCGGTCGGGGCCATCCGCAGCCGGGCGGCGATCTGCGGCCACCGGGCGGCGAAGTCCATCCGGTGACCGGCGGCGGTCTCCCGGAAGAACGATGTCAGGTACGGGCCGGGCTCACCGGTTCGGAGCAACGCCACCAGTGCCGGTACGACCTCGGTCCGGTAACGCTGATAGTCGAAGACGTAGATCTCCGCGTCGGCTCCCACGGCACGGCACCCTACCGCCCTTGATCATCGGCTTCGCCCGGCGGCCGCGCTGCCGGGCGGTGACCGGCAGCCGGGCCGGCGTGGTCGATGCGGCCGGGGGTGGCCCGGCGTGGGGCCACGTTTCCCCGTACCACCTGTCAATGGTCTTCCCATGCCGCCTTGACCAGGGCCAGGGCGGTGTCGGACGGCACGCCCATCGCCCGGACCGCCGTGACGTAGTCGGCGGCGGCGCGCTGGGCCCGGCCGGACACCCCGGCGGCGGTGGCGGTGATCACCGTGCCGTGCCGGCCGCGGGTCTCGACCAGGCCGGCCGCCTCCAGTTCGCGGTAGGCGCGGGCGACGGTGTTGGCGGCCAGCCCGAGGGTTCCGGCCAGGGCGCGGACCGCCGGCAGCCGGGTGCCGGCCGCCAGGTGACCGGCGGCGGCCAGGGCGGCGATACGCAGACGGACCTGCTCGTAGGGGGCGACCGGCGAGTCCGGGTCGATGGTGATGTCCATGTCGCTGGTGGTGTCCATCAGATCAGCTTGGGCGGGGTGTTACCGGCCGCGACGATGGCGCGCCGCAACGGCACCAGGGCGAGGAGGATGCCGCCGAGCAGGAAGAACACCACCAGGGAGACGATGCCGGCGCGGTAGCTGTTGGTCATCTGGAAGATCAGGCCGAAGAACAGCGGGCCCAGCCAGCTGGTGCCTTTGTCGCTGATCTCGTAGAAGCCGTAGTACTCGCCTTCCTTGCCTTCCGGGATGAGCTGGGAGAACAGGCTTCGCGACAGGGCCTGGCTGCCGCCCATCACGATGCCGATGCCGGCGCCGAGCAGCATGAACGGGATCGGTTCGCCCTCCGGCAGCCAGTAGGCGGCGACCACCACGGCCAGCCACAGGGCCAGGGCGATCAGCACGGTCTTGCGGGCGCCGATGCGGGTCGCGAGGGCGCCCAGGGCCAGGGCGCCGCCGAAGGCCAGGAACTGCACGATCAGAATGGTGATGATCAGAATGGACTGGGACAGGCCGAGTTCCTCGCTGCCGAACTGGCTGGCCAGGGCGATCACGGTCTGGATGCCGTCGTTGTAGATCAGGTAGGCGCCGAGGAAGGCCAGGGTCAGCGGGTACGCCCGCATGCCCTTGATGGTGCGGCCGAGCTGCTTGAACCCGTCGGTGAGGATGTTGCCGCCCTGCTGGGCGGCCTCGGCGGCGCGGCCGGGGTGCTCGCGCAGCCACAGCAGCGGCACGATGGTGAAGATCGCCCACCAGACGCCGGCCGACACGATCGACCAGCGGGCCAGGTCCAGGGTGCGCTGGGCGTTGCCGTCCTCGGACAGGGTCATCACGGCGATCAGGTTGAGCAGCAGCAGCACACCACCGCCGAGGTAGCCGATCGCCCAGCCGCGGCTGGAGAGCCGGTCGCGGTCGTCCGGGCCGGCCAGCTGCGGCAGGAACGAGTTGTAGACCACGATCGCGGCACCGAACGCGATGTTGGCGATCATGAACAGCAGCCCGCCGAGCAGGTAGCGGTCGCCGGTCACGAACGCCATCGCGACGGTCGCTCCGGCGCCCAGGAACGCGGCCCCGGCCAGCAGCGGCTTCTTGCGCGGCGCCCGGTCGGCGATGGCACCCATCACCGGCAGCACGAACACCGTCAGCAGCACCGACAGTGACACCAGATAGGCGTAGTACGAGCCGGCCGCCACCGGGATCCCCAGCGGGTGGACCGTGCCGTCACAGGTGTCGGCGTCGATCGCGCAGCCGGCCGCCTGCTCGGTGACACTGGTCAGGAACGGGCCGAGGAAGACGGTGATGACGGTGGTGGAGAACGCCGAGTTCGCCCAGTCGTAGAAGTACCAGCCGGTGCGTTCCCGCTTACCCGCGAGGGTGGTGGTTGACATGTGGCGCGCTCCTGCAGAAGTGGTCGGTGCGCGGTCATGATGCCATCCCGGCGCCCGCGGCGGGAGATGTGGATCACTGGTGGCCCACTGTTCTCCCGCCGGTCACGTCAGCTCAGCCAGAAACGGGCCAGGGCCGCGGTGGCCGGGTCGTCGGAGGCGGCCAGGACCGTCCACGGGTCGGTGCCGGGCGGGATCTCGATGCCGGCGTAGGCGGCCAGCTCCCGCGGATCCACCGGGGTGGCCGGCACGGTGAATCCGGCGGTGTCGGGCACCCCGAGGGTGGCGGTGTCCACCCACGGGAAGCCGTCGACCGGTTCGGGCAGGTCGACGTCCAGCGACGGCGGGAAGACGTCGGCGGCCGGCAGCACCTCCGGCAGGTCCGCGATGTCGAGGCCGGGCAGATCGACCTCGGGCAGATCGGCCTCGGGCAGGTCGAGGTCCGGCAGGTCGACACCGGGGTGCAGGTCGGCCAGGGGTTCGCTCAGGTGGACCTCGTCCGGCAGGTCGACGTCGAAGTCGTCGTGGTCCCAGTGATCGGTCATCGGAGTCCTTCGTCGAGGGGTGCGGGGGTCAGGGAGCGGGCGCGCAGCAGGGCCTCGTCGGCCTGCCGCAGCCGGGTGGCGGCGGCGTCGCGGTCGGCGGTGGCCGCGGCCCGGCGCTTGGCCCGGCCGGCGTTGTCCTCGGCGGCGGCCGCGTCGATCTCGGCGATCAGGGCGTCGAGTTCGCGCAGCCGGCGTTCGATGGCGTCGTCCAGGGCCACGGCCAGGGCGTACTGCAGATCGGTGAACCGGCCGCTGATCTCGTCGGTGAGCGCGGCCCGGCTCTCGGCGAGCACGTCACGCAGCCAGGTGTGGGCGTGCCGGCGATCGGTGTGCACCCGGCGGCGCCAGATGACGTAGCCGCCGGCGGCCAGCCCGAGGCCGAGGCCGGCGAACGGGACGAGGAACCCGGCGCCGGCGACCGCGGTCAGCCCGATCATCGCGCCGCGCCCGGCGATCAGGGCGACCCCGCCGGCGGACAGGGCGATCAGCATGTTGTCGCTCGCGCCGTCGCGGGGCGGCCCGGCGGTGACGGTGTGCCGCAGGGTGGCGCTGACCAGGGCCGGGTCGAAGGTGTCGGCGAGGACCTTCTCGGCCACGTCGCGGTAGGTGTCCTCCAGGACCGCGGAGATCTCCGCGGCGACCGCCTGCAGCTGGGTGTCCAGGTCGTCGGGCAGGGCGGCCAGGGTCTCGCCCCGGGCGGCGTCGATGCGGCGGGCGTAGTCGTACTGGACCTCGGTGATGCGGGTGCGCAGCCGGCCGACCACGGCGACCCGGGCGTGCTGGATCTCGGTGTTCAACTTCAAGGTCCACTGCCGGGATTCGGTACGTTTGCGGGCGGCCAGCGCGGCGCGTTCGGCGCGGGTGGCGGCCTGGGCGGCGGCGTCGGCCGCGGTGGCCGCCACGCGTTGCTCGGCGCTGTCCCGCAGCCGGGTCAGGTCCCGGTGGGCGGCGCGCAGCACGTTGGCCAGGCGCAGCTGGTGGCCGCGGCCGGCGAGTTCGACCAGGGCGTGCTGCAGGGCGGGCACCCGGGATTCCCCGGCCAGGGTGTCGCGGGTGGATGCATCGGCGGTCAGGGCCACCTCGGCCAGCCGGGCGCTGACCGGGAACCAGGGTGCGGCGGCGAACCGGGGGGCGTGCGCCTGCAGCAGGGAGCGGTTGTCCTCGGCGATGGTGCGCCACTGCGCGAACGCGTCGATCTTGGTGAGGGCGAAGACGACGGCGTCGACGCGTTCGGTGGCGGCGGCCAGGAAGTCCAGTTCCGGCTGCGACAGCGGGGCGGAGGCGTCGGCGACGAACAGCAGCGCGGTGGCGCGGCGCACCGCGTCCAGGGCGATGGTGGCGTGCACCGGGTCCAGGCCGCCGGCGCCGGGGGTGTCCAGCAGGGTCAGGTAGCGCAGCATCGGCGCCGGATGACTGACCTCGATCTTGCGGGTCTTCTGCCTGCCGCGGGCCCACTCGTCGAGGGAGTCGATGTCGATCTGTTCGCCGCCGGGCAGCCAGGCGCGGGCCGAGAAACTGTCGCCGGGCACGAAGCTCAGGTAGGCGGCGGTGGTCACCGCGGCGTCCACCGGGGACAGGCCGGGCACCCCGAGCAGGGCGTTGACCAGGGAACTCTTGCCGCGTTTGGTCTCCCCGACGATGACCACGCCGGGCCGGGTCAGGTGGGCGCGGCGCAGCTCGGCCAGGTCGGCGGCCGCGTCCGGGTCGGTGGTGCGCAGGTAGGCGATGGTGTCGCGGACCGCGCCGTCGAGCAGGCTGGTCAGGTCCTGCACTGGCGTACCTCCTGGGCGAGCAGCTGGAAACCGCGGTGGGCGACGTGCGCGAGGCGGGCCTGGGCCGGGGCGGCGCCGTCGACGGCGTACGCCCGCCAGCGTCCCGCCGCGCGCACCGCGGCGGTGGCCAGTTCGCCCGGGTCGGCTTCGGGCAGCCGCAGGATCCAGCGCGGATCGTCGGAGGTGGCCAGCCGGATCAGCTCCTGCTCCCAGTCGGCCGGCAGTGCCACGGTGCCGGTGGCGGCACGCTGGGCGGCGTCCAGCAGCCGCAGCCGGTGGTACGCCGGATCACGCAGCGCCTGTTCGACGGCGTCGCGGATGACCGGGCGGGCCCGCGGGTCGAAGGAGGCCAGCCGTTCCAGCCGGGTCAGCGCCCAGCCGGCCTTGATGGCATCGGAGCGCCAGCGGAAGCTCTGGTCGACGGTGGCGGTGAGCCGGGCCAGCCCGGAGGCCGCCGACAGCCGGCGCACCAGCTCCCCGGTGCCCAGCCTCGGTTCGGCGGCCAGCAGCGCGCAGGCGAAGCCGATGCCGTACAGGTCGAGCCGGGTCAGCAGGCGTTCACGCTGGTCGGCGGCGATCGGGGCGGGACGGGTGCGGAACAGGTCGGCCGACAGCAGCAGCACCCGCAGGTCGGCGGCGTCCAGGGCGGCCAGTCTGGCCAGGGCGTCGCGGTCGGCGCCGGTGAGCCGGCCGGACTCGGCGGTCTCGGCGAGCAGCCCGGCCACCGGGATCACGTCGCCGACGGTGCGCATCAGCAGCCCGGCCTGCTGCCGGGCCAGGGGTTCGGCGACCGGCCACGGGTCACCGGCCCCGCCGATCAGGGTGTCGACCTTGCCGAGCACGCCGATGGCGTTGATCGGACTGGTGGCCAGGCGGGCCGAGGCGGTGTGGAAGGCCTCCAGGGCGCGCACGTCGTCGGCGCGGACCGCCTGGGTGAAGACGTAGACGACGGCTTCGGCGGCGGCCACCTCGTCGGCGGAGTCGTCGTCGATGCCGACGGCGGCTTCGGCGCGGGCACTGCCGGCGGTGTCGGTGGAGGCCAGGCCGGGGGTGTCGACCACGGTCAGGTCCCGCAGCCGGCCGGAGGTCAGGGCCACGTCGACGTAGGCGATACGGGCCGCCGGGACGCCGAGGCGGGCCGGGACCATGCCGTCCTCGTCCAGCGGCAGGCTGTGCCGGTCACCGTCGCGGGTGACGATGTCGATGCGGTCGGCGGGCCCGTAACGGAAGCGGGTGACCACCCGGGTGCACTCGCCGGCGGCGGTGGGGGCGACACGACGCCCGATCATCGCGTTGACTAGTGTCGACTTTCCGGCTTTCAACCGTCCCGCGATCGCTACGCGTAACGGATCGTGAAGGCGGTTGCTGATCTGCCGGACCTGTTGACCAGCATCGGAGGAGACCCGGGTGACGATCTCGTGACAGAGCGTCGCGATCCCGGTGGTGAGCTGACCGGTCACTGCGACTCGTCAGCGCAGCACCATGTCGGTGACAATGTGCGTATCGCGGATGTCGTCGTCACAGGGCCTCTCCATCGCCGTGGTTCTCGCACCACAGCCTACGGACGCCGGCGCCGCGACCGGGATCCCGTGTTCGTGCCAGTGACGGCCAGAGGGGAGCGCACGTGACGGACGAGCCAGAGCTGGCCGCCCGTACCATGTTGCGCCAGGGGCCCGGCCTCGTCGTTCTCACCGGCCCACCCGGCTGCGGCCGCACCACCCTGCTGCGCCGCATCGCCGCCGCCGTGCCCGGCCCGGTGCACCTGGGCGGCGGCCTGGCCATGCTGGCCACCGTCCCCGCCCTGGCCCTGTCCCGGGCGGTCCGGGCCCGGCTGCCCGCCGACGACGTGCCGCTGCTGGCCGAGGCGGTCCGCTCCCGGGTCCGCGGTGGCCTGCTGGTCCTGGACGACCTGCAGTATGCCGACCCGGCCACCGTCGCCGCCCTGCCGCACCTGGCCCGCTCGATCCGGGTGCTGGTCGCCCTGCGCACCCCGCACCGGCTGCCCGAGCCCCTGGCCACCGCTCTGCGATCGGCGGCGCGGGCCTGGCTGCCGGTGCCGCCGCTGACCGGCGAGCAGGCCGCCGCCCTGGTCCGGCAGACCGCCGGCGGCCTGGACGACGCGACCGCCGCCGCGGTCGTGGCCCGCGCCGGCGGCAACCCCCTGGCGGTGATCGCCCTGGCCCGGCAGTCCGCCGCCGGCCGCGCTCCGGCCGGCGAGGACATCGACCAGGTGGCCTACGCCATCGCCACCGCCCTGGCCGACCTGCCCCGCCCGGCCCGCACCGCCCTGGCCGCGCTCGGGCTGCTCGGCCGGCCCGCCGCACCGGCCCTGCTCGGCACCGGCGCCGCCGACCTGGTCACCGCCGGGCTGGTCACCGCCGAGCCGGGCGGAGCCCTGCTCCCGGTGTCGGCGTATGTCGCCGAGACCGCCGCCGGGCTGCTGGACGGATCGGCCCGCGCCGAGATGCACGCCCGGCTGGCCGACCTCACCCCACCGGCCGAGGCCGCCCGGCACCTGGCCGCCGCCGGGGATCCGGCCGCCGCCTACCGCACCGCCCTGTCCGCCGCCGACCGCGCCCACGGCGCCGAACGCTGCGCGCTGCTGCTGTTCGCCTGCGGGCTGGACACCACCGTCGACGCCCGGGTGCGGCTGGCCGCCGCCGACGCCGCCCTGGCCACCGGCCGCGCCCCGGACGCCGCCGACGTGCTGCGCCCCCTGGCGGCCACCACCGGCACCGCCCCCACCGACCTGCTCGCGCTGGAAGCCGCGGTGCTGCGCGGTGAGGCGCTGCTGCAGGCCGGCGACCCGGCCGCGGCCCGGGAGACGGTCCGGGCGGTCCCGGACACCGCCGCCGGTGCGGTCGTGGCCGCCCGCGACCGGGTGCTGCTGCTGTCCACCCTGGCCACCGAACCGATGTCGGCCCGCGAACTGGCCGACAAGATCGCGATCCGGCATCCGCAGCCACCACCGGGGATCACCGCCGCGCTGGCCGCGGTCCGCGCCACCCACCGGCTGCCCGGCTGGGACACCGCGCTGGCCGAGGCCGCCGGGTTCGCCGACCCGCTGATCGCCCGCTGGTCGTCGTGGCTGCTGGTGGAACACCTGGCCGCCGAGGGCCGCCTGGTCGATGCCGCCGGTGCGGCGCTGCGGGCCGCCGAGACGGCCGGACGGGAATTGGCGTACGGGTGGCAGACCCGGTTCCTGGCCGCCGCCGACTGGGCCCTGGCCCTGCACGGCCCGGACTTTCCGCCGGCCCTGTCCTGGGACGGGGTCGAAGGCGTGCTGCGCCGGGCGGCGAACCTGACCGACCTGGCCCTGCCCGCCCAGGCCAGGGCGTACGCGACCGCCGCCACCGCCCTGATCGAAGCCGACACCGGGCTGCTGGCCGCCGCCCGCGCCCGCCTGGACGGTGTCGCCGCCCATCCGGCCGCCGCCTGGGTGGCCCGCGAGGCCGCCTGGCTGGACGGCCAGCCGGACCGGGCCGCCCGGGTGCCCGCCGACGCCGGCACCGGGCTGCTCGCCGGACTGCACGCGATCACCGCCCGGTGGGCGGCCTACGACCTGGGTGAGCCCGGCGACCCGGCGATCCCGGTGGACCTGCCGGTCCCGGCCCGGCGCACCCTGACCGCGTGGGCGGTCGGCTCCGGTCTGGACGCGGCCGCCGACAGCTGGCAGCCGGTGGCGCTGCGTGAACAGATCCGCTGCCTGATCGCCGCCGGGCTGACCGGCACCGACCGCGACACCGCGGTGGCCGCCCTGCTGCGCGCCGAGGAGCTGGCCGACACCGCCGGGCTGACCGTGCTGGCCGGCCGGGCCCGCCGCGGCCTGCGCCGGCACCAGATCCAGCGCGACACCCGCAGCCCCCGCTCCGACGGCCGGCTGACCCGCCGCGAACTGGACGTGCTGCGCCTGGTCGCGGCCGGGGAACCCACCCGCCGCATCGCCGGGCAGCTGGGCATCTCGGCCGAGACCGTCGACACCCACATCCGGGCCAGCATGCGCAAGCTGGCCGCGCGTACCCGTACCGAAGCCGCCGCTCTGGCCTTCGCCACCACCCCGGCCGGGCCGCAACCCCTCGACAGCCACTTCGGCAGCCCCTTCGACACCCACGAGGATGGCCGGTGATACGACAGCCCGAGGACGCTCCACGCCACGTTGTAGCCACGTCCGCCGAAGCAGACACCGTGCTGCGCCGGCTGACCCGCGACGGATGGACGACCCGGGCCGGTTTCGCCCTGCCCGACCCGGCCTGGGACGTCGGGGCCGCCCGCCTGGTCCTGCACGGCCGCATCGGTGACGACGACACCGAGAGCGCCCAGCTGGCGGTGCTGGCCGCGGCCCGCGGCGCCGGGGTGGTGGCGGTCTGCGACGCCGAGTCACCGGCCGGGCGCGCCCTGATCGACGACCTGTCCCGGCTGGGCCCGGTCAACCGGGGCGTGGACGGCTCGGACGTGATCGCCAACCTGATCCCCGAACAGCGGGCCCTGCTGGACCGGCTGGCCGCCGGGGACACCATCGCCGCGGCGGCGGCCGCCGAGTTCCTGTCGCTGCGCACCGCCAACCGGCGCATCGCCGAGGCCCGCGCCCTGTTCGGGGTCCGGACCACCCGCGAGGCGGTGCTGGCCTACCTGCGGCAGCGCCAGCGCGCCCCGGAGTGATCACACCCGTGTCAGCAGGTGCCGCGACGGCCCGTAATCGATCTTCCAGTCGGCGTAGACGCCGAGAGTCCCGTCGGCCAGGCAGCGCAGCCCGACACTGATCCACCGCACGTCGCCGTCGTCGTGACACGCGAACCCGACCGCGACGGCGAACCGGTCACCCCCGCACGGGCACTCACAGTTGTCCTGGGCGTCCTCGTCCCAGTGCTCGGCGCTGTCACCGATGAACCGCGACGCCCCACAGGCCAGGCACACCCGCCGGGTGTTGTCCTGCTCGTCGACGTCGACCCGGAACGCCCGCCCGTCACAGCCGGCACACCGCGACTCGATGACGGTGTCCACCCGGTAGCCGCCGGCCCGGAAATCGCGCACGGCCGCCGCCAGATCCTCGAAATCCCGGCCGCGCCACAGCTCACCGCTCTTGTCCAGACTCACCGCCTCATTGTGCAAGACGCCCGTGTGCCGATTTCCGGCTCGTATCGAGCCGGAAATCGGCACACGGGCGCCCGGAGGCTAGCGGTGTTCGCGGACCTTGGCGACCGGCCAGCCGACGAACGCGGCGATCTCCTGGTCCGGGGTGCCCGGCTCGAACAGCCACTGCTCGATCGCCCGGTGCAGGGACGGCGGGATGCCCGGGGTCACCGGGTCGGCGGACGGGACGTCGGTGAACAGGTCGTCGGCGTCGTAGTGGCCGGCCGAGGCCGCGCGCAGACCGGCCGGGCCGTCGTCACCGCGGGCGATCACCGCCCCGGTCAGCCAGTCGCGCAGCTCCCAGCCGCCGCCGGGGGAGGGGAAACCACAGACCACCCGCCGGCCGGTACGGGCGATGTGCCGGGCGTGATCGAGGCGGGCGGCCTCGGCACGGGACGGGGCCTCCAGCAGTCGTTGGACATGCTCTTGGACGAGGCCGGACATCATCGGTACATCTCAACCATGAACATTCTAGGGAAACTAGCGATCATGGGGGCTGGTGGCAAGGTGTGATGGAATACCCGGGTGCGCGACGATCCCAGCCAGGCATTCACCGGCCTCGACCCCGCGACCCTGGCCGTCCGCGACATGATCGGCGGCTCCCGCGAGCTGGTGGGCCGGATGGCCGTGCGGATGAAGATGAACCCCACCGACATGCAGGCCATCGGCGCGCTCGTGCAGCACGGCCCGATGGGCGCCACCGAACTCGCCGGCCACCTCGGCATCCGCACCGCCTCGGTCACCCTGCTGATCGACCGCCTGGAACGCGACGGCCTGGTGGTGCGCCGCCGCGACAGCACCGACCGGCGGCGGGTCACCGTCACCGAGACCGACACCGCCCGGCAGGCCTCGGTCCAGGCGTGGGAGCCGCTGATCAGGCGCATCGACCAGGTGTGCACCGCTCTGTCGGACTCCGAACGCCAGGTGGTGCTGGGCTTCTTCGGCCGGCTCAACGAGGCGGTCGCCGACGGCTGACCCGTTCTGCGACGATGATCGACGTGTGGAGATCCGTCACTGTCCCGGCCGCCGTCCTGTCACTCGCCGCCTGCACCACCCCGGCCGCACCCGGGCCCGCCGCGGTGGTCTCGCCGGCGCCCCCGGCGTACACCATCGGCGCGGTGAAGGCCGCCCTGCTGACCCCGCAGCAGATCGGGGCTGGGTGGCGGGCCCGGACCGCACCGACCGACGTCACCGAACTGCCGGCCCTGTGCATCGACGGCGCCGGCGTCGCGGCCCCGGCCGGTGAGCCGGCGGCGGCCACCACGACCAGCGACTGGGGTGGCGAGCTGCCGCAGTCGGTGATCCAGTACGTGTTCCTGCCGCCCTCGGCCGCCGGCACCACCGCCGACCTGCGCGCGACGGCCGAGGCCTGCCCGGCCGCGCAGTCGTTCGACCGCGAACCGACCGCCGAGGGCCGGTACCGGCCGGCGTACGAGCAGACGATGACCGTCGCCGACCTCACCGTGGGCGGCTGGACCGGTTTCCAGGTGCGCCACCACCAGGAGTACGAGCCGGAGCACACCGGCAGCGGCGACCACGTGATCGCGGTGCTGCACCGGCACAACGCGCTGCTGGTGCTGCGCTACGCGATCTTCCGGTACGGCGAGGTCACTCCGGCCACCGAGTTCAGCCGGACGTGGACGTCGATCCTGGACAAGGCGGTCACCGCCCTGGCCTGACCGGCTCGGTCCACCCCGGCCGCCCGCGGAGAGCCCCGGCCGGCGGTGAGGGCTCTCCGCATGCCGGGGTCAGCTGACGGCGACGGCGATCACCGCGAGAACGACCGGAGTCGACTCGCGGATCATGTCGGGGGCCGTCTCGATCAGCGTCTTGAGCAGATCGAGGACCGGATGCGGTTCAGGGTCGGGCGGTAAGCTGGCGGGCATGGGTGGGCTCCTGTCGCTAGGTGGGTCACCCGAGGGCAGTGCCGGGGTGGAGCCTGGCACTGCCCTGTTGCTGGGCTCGCACTCGACGCTACTGGAGTCCGGCGATACCCGGCTGCCGGGTGGCCCGGCCTGAGCTGCCGTTTACCGGCCCTCGGACCGGTGTCGGCCCGAGCCGGGTACTGTGCAAGCGACAAGGGCAAACGTGTGGGTGCCGGGGGCCGCGAGGGGCCGACCGGACCGGCCGGCGCGGCACCCCGAACCCACCACCTACTGTGACCGGCATCACTCCCGATTTGCTCGGAAGGATGAGATCCGGACACCCTCACGGGCAGGTAACCTTCGGGTTGGTGGTGGCCAGTTCCCCGGCCGGGTTCTTGGTGTACAGCCACACGTGCAGGTCGTAGTGCACCGGCATCATCGGGGCCCCGGCGGGCACTTCGTGGCCGTGCATCGGCCCGTCGAAGCGGTGCCCGAACAGGGTGGGCCGGTCGGTGTCGGTGCCCAGGTCACCATCGGCGTCGGCTTTGAAGTATTCGATGCCCAGCAGCTTCTGCGACCGGTCGTAGAGCAGCACCTCGGGCAGCACCGGGTCGATGATGATGCCGGCGGACAGGGCCGGGTGCACGTAGTGGTAGCCCATCCCGGGCACGCACAGGTCGGTGGCCAGATACCCGGCGTCCAGGGCGGCCTTCACGTCACGGTACTGGCGGGTGGCCTCGATCAGCACGGTGCGCTGGGCGCTGGTCAGGGCCGGTGGGGCCGCGGACGCCGGAGTGCCGGCCAGCGCACACGTGAGGGTCAGCGCCAGCGCGGCGCCCGGCCGCGTCACTTCAAGGATCATGCGATCAGGGTCGGGCACCGCCCGGTCATGACGCCGGGTTTTCGCCGTTCTGCCACCCCTGCACGGCGTCCTGCACGGCGGCCTGTTCGGATTCGGTCAGCAGGTCGAGTTCGGCCAGCAGATGGGTGGCCGCGGCGGGGCGCTCGGCGGCGAGTTCGGGGCGGTCCAGCATGGTCAGCGCGGCGCGGCGGGCCGCCACCCGTACCACCGGGTTGGGGTGGTCGAAGTTGGCCGCCACCGCCGGGTAGAACGACGGGATCGCCGCCCGGATGGCGTCGGCGTCCGGCTCGTGCTCGAACTCCTCGAACTCGATGGCACTGCCGGCCACCGCGTCCAGCCAGCTGATCATGGCGGCCTTACCGGCGGAGGTCCGCGGATCGGTCAGCACCGCGGCGACGAACCGGGCGGCCGGCAGAGTGGCCGAGTAGAGCGTGCCCTGGTGGGTCAAACTCCAGGCCAGGGTGTGCATGGCGGCGGCGAACTCGGCTGTCTCACCGTCGATCAGAGCCGTCAGCCGTGCGGGCAGGTCGTCCGCGGGGCCGTAGGCGTGCTCCAGCTGCGCCCAGGCGGTGGTGGCGAGGATGTCTTCCGGTGTGGTCACGCAGGCATGCTAGCCCTTTTGATCTTGATGTCCATGTGCGCGTAGCCGTTAACATTCCAAACCTCATGATGACCTCACCTGTCTGGCGCGCGCCCCGGCTGTGGCTGTGCCTGCTCGCCGTCTCCCGGATCCTGGTGTTCGCGCTGGCCCGGCTGCACGTCACCGGCGGCCTGCCGGACAAGCTGCGCGGCGGCCCGGTGATCCTGGCCACCAATCACATCAGCCCGATCGACCCGCTGATCATCGCCGCGGCGTGTCACAAAGCCGGCATCACGCCCCGCTTCATGGCCACCGGCGGCGTGTTCCGCGCCCCGGTCGCCGGCACGCTGATGCGCCACTGCGGGCACATCCGGGTGGACCGCAACACCACCCACGTCGCCGACGCCCTGCCCGCCGCCGCCAAGGCCCTGGCCGAGGGCTCGGTGGTGCTGGTCTACCCGGAGGGCCGCATCGGCCTGGACCCGTGGATGTGGCCGGAACGCGGCAAGACCGGCGCGGCCCGCATGTCCCAGATGTCCGGGGCGCCGATCCTGCCGGTCGCCCAGTGGGGCACCCACGCCGTGATGCCCTGGTCGGCCCCGCGCGGCGCCGGCAGAGCCCTGCTGAAAGCCCTGTTCACCAGGCCGGTGGTGCGGGTGAGTTTCGCCGACGCGCCGGTGGAGCTGCACGACGAACGCCCACTGCAGGCCACCCAGCTGATCATGGACGCGATCGACGCGACCCTGACTCCACTGCGCCGCGACGAAATGCGGACGCCACGGGTGGTCGATCCGACCCGCCCGCACGACCTGACACGGGTCCGGCCCCGACACTGATCAAAACCTTCTCAAAGGCCAACTGGTTGTACGGCACATCGCTGTACCCGCCGATATCGTCATATCCACTACCGCGGTACAGGGCCAGGGCCTCGGTCAGCAGCGGGTGGGTGCCCAGCCGGACGATCGAGATCCCGTGATTGGCGGCATCCACCTCCAGACGGCCCAGCAGTTTGCGGCCCAGCCCCAGCCCCCGCGCCTCCGGCGCCACCCACAGATGCCGCACCTCGGCCACCCCCGGCCCGAGCCGGATCCACAGCCCGCACCCCACCGGCCGGCCCTCCTCCAAAGCCACCAGCTGGGTGCCGGTGACATCCTCCGGCCGGGTCAGCGTCGACGGCGCGAACCCCTCCGGGAACAGCTCGTCCAGCTCGGCGGCATAGCGGGCCAGACACTCGCGGGCCGTCGCGGCGGCCGGTGGCACCGCCGTCACCGTCACCGCCCCGGCCCGCAGCACCCGCCGGATCTCGTCCTGGGCGGCCACCAGCCGCTCACGCTGCCCGGCGGTCAGCTCACCCAGCAGCGCCGCGATCCCGGCATCGGCCCGCTGCTGCAACTCGGCGCACTCACGCCGGCCCTCGTCGGTCAGCTCGGCGGCCTGATCCCGAACGGTCACCAGACCCTGCTCGTCCAGCTCGATCAACTGCCGGGTCAGATAGCCGGCGTCCATGTCGAACCGGTCGCGCAACTCGGCCAGAGTGCCGCCGTCACCGATCTCGAACAACAGCCGGGCCTGCACGAACGGCCGCGCCTGCCCCAGATAGCGGTCGGTGAGCACGCCCAGGCGCTGGGTGTAGTAGCGGTTGAAATCGCGAACCCGCCCGATCTGCTCGACCTCCACCCACCGATGCTAGGTCGAGGCCAGACCGTGCGCCGATTCGTGGCCCGAATCGGGCCACAAATCGGCACACCAATCCTGCCCGCCGCGCACCGGCGTCAGTCCACCTCGCCGAGCTCGGCCAGCCGGGCCTCCACCTCGGCCAGCTCCGCCCGCAACCGCTGGGCCTGCTGCTCGGCCTCGGCCCGCTCCGCCGCCATGATCTGCTCGACCGCCTCGTGCACGCCCGGCACGTCCACCAGCGCCACCATCCTCAGCGCCTCGGCCGGGCGAATCACATAGGGCCGGGCCAGGGCCTTCGCGCCCTGGTTGGCCGCCACCGTCCACTCACCCTCGGCATAGGCCAGGGTGACCGTCAGGCCGGGCGCCGGCTTCGCCTTGGCCGGGCGGGCCGCCGCCTTACGCGGAGCGGCCGGGATCTCGTCCTTCACCGGTGCGGACTCCTCACTCTTACGCGGTGCCGGCGCCTTCGCCGGGGCCGGGGCGTCCGGCAGCAGCGGCGGCCCGGACAGCACCGGCTCCTCCGGCTCCTTCACCTCCGGCACCACCTTCTTCGGCGGCGGGCCCTTCGGGGCGACCCGCAGATCACCGGGGGAGAAGGGCAACTCGTCGCGCCCGAACTTCACCACCACCCACTCGTCGGAGACCGCCGGATCCTCCAGCGCGATCACCTGCCCGATCTGCCCGGAGATCTGACCCGCCGACTCGGTGAACTGCACACGGGGCTTGCGCCCGGCCGCCAACGCGTCCCGGATCTGCTGCAACTCCTCCGCGGTCAGTCCACCGGCCTGAACGCCTGCCGCCGTCATCACCAACCCCAACCTTCGTACGCCTGTATGAGAGCGGGTTCTTTCTACCAGCCCCCACCGACAACAACCGCGCACCACACCGAAACGATCATGAAGAATGCGGTGAGCGCGCCGTCACGCAATACTCCCGCCCCACCGGATCCCGCAACGTCGTCCACTCACCCGGCACCTCACGCACCACCACCGCACCCAGCCCCACATGCCGCCCGACCTCGGCATCCACATCGCCGGCCGCGAAATCCACATGCACCCCCGCCCGCTCACCACCGACACGCTGCAACAGCAATCGGATCCCCATCCCGGCCGGGCGCTCCAGAAACCGGAACTCCGGCCGATCCGTCGCCCGCACCGCCCACCCGGTCACCCTCGACCAGAACTCACACTCCCGCTCGAACACAGCTTCGGGAATGTCCAGACAGAGCTGATCCACCACACTGCCGTGCGCCGACGGCCCCGGCCGCACCGCCTCCCCGTCCCAGCCCACCAGACAGAACACGATCCCGGCGGGGGAGCGGCACACCTCCACCCCCGAAAAACCCTTCACGTGCAGGTCCAGATGCGCACCCACCGAACCGTCACCGGTCACCTGCACCCGCAGACACGCATCCCCCTCCGGCGGCACCAGCGTCGCGAACGTCCCACCATCACGCCGCGGCGACAACCCCCACCCGGTCACCGCCTCCCAGAACGGCTCCGCCACCCGCGACGGCGAATCCAGAAAACCCGTCACCCACCGCACCCGCACCACCACTACACCACCCGCCCGGACCGCAACGCCGCCGCCACATCCGGACGCCCGAACCCCACCGCGAACCCGGCTGCCACCTCCCACGCATACTCCACCAGCCGAAACTCCACCTCCCACCGCCCCGACACGTCATCGACCACCGCAAACCGGGCATGCGGCGAACCCACCTCCATCACATGCGCGAACGGCACCTCATCGGCATAGGCCGGCCAGCCCACACTCCCCGGATTCACCACCAGAACCCCACCCGGCAACCGCATCGAACCCGGCAGATGCGTGTGCCCACACAACAACAACCCATGACTGTGTACGACCTCACCCAGGCGCTCCAGCACCTCCTCCACCACCGCCGGCCGCGCCCCCGACACCTCCACCGTATGCATCAGATACCGCAGATCGTCAGTCGGCGAACCGTGAAACGCCAGCACCCCCGGCACCGGCGACAGCACCGCCGGCAACGACCGCAACCACGCCAGATGCCCCGGCGACAACACTTCCCTGGCCAACCGGTCGGCCATCCCGATCCGCTCCGGCCCGAACGTCAACAGCTGCCGCTCATGATTACCCGCCACCGTCGGCACATCCCACGCCATCAACCGGTCCGCGGTCTGCGCCGGCTG
This sequence comes from Actinoplanes sp. G11-F43, assembly GCF_050589265.1. NCBI lineage: Bacteria > Bacillati > Actinomycetota > Actinomycetes > Micromonosporales > Micromonosporaceae > Actinoplanes > Actinoplanes sp. G11-F43. The sequence continues at coordinate 106,526 of NZ_JBNZCE010000012.1, read as the reverse complement.
AACATAACCGGACAACAGATCCCCACAGTTGACCACCAGATCCACCCGCTCGGCCTCGATCGCGGCGATCACCGCCTCCAAAGCCGGCAGATTCCCATGAACATCCGACACCACCGCGATACGCATCAGCCCACCACCCCCGTCACCGCACCGACGCTACATCGACGCTTGACGGCCGACCCATCCCGCCGTGAGTCGTCAGCCGACGTCACCCTGGCAAGCGACCTCGGTGAACCATCCGGCCTCCGCGGTCGGCACCCATGCGGTGTCCGCCCGCGAACTCCGCGGCCCGAACAGTCGATGTCGTGCGCCGCCTTCTGCATCGGGGTACGCGCTTCGAGCCGCTGCTGCCGGGCCCGCCCCTCACCGCCCGTCCGGCCCACCCTGCCACGACGACACCACATACACCCGCCCACCCGCACCGGCCGCCGCCCGCGCCACCATCGCCAGCTCACCGGCGATCGGCCAATGCCCGACCGCAGCCGCCAACACCGGAGCATCAGCTGCCACCAGGGCGTCCCGCAGACTGTCGGTCACCGTGGTGACGCTGTCCCCGAGAGCGAACAGATCCACCTCGCTGATCACCGCCAGATGCCGCTCATCACCGAGGACGTCCACATCATCCCGGTCGGTCAGGAAACGCTCCACCTCCGCCAGGATCCCGGCCAACCCCGGCGGGCACTCCAACACCAACGGCACACCCCGCACCGCCAACGCCGCCGCATCATCCGGCGCGTGAAAGAACGCCATCCACCTCCTCACACCCGCCACCCGGTCGCGGCCGCCCACCGCTCGGCCACCACCGCCACCAGATCCACCACCGGATCCTTCACCTCCGTATACCGGTCCAGATCCTCCCGTACCGCCGCAGCCAGCGACAGCTTGAACGCCGCATACGCCGGCACCGCCTCCGGATGCGCCCGGAACCAGTCCCGGAACAACAACGCCAACCGCTCATTCGGCGACCCCACCAGCCGGCAGTGCAGATTCACCGGCGCCACCCCGGGCACACGCCGCGACCAGAACCGCTTCACCCACCGATCCGCCGGATCCGCACACCCCGCCGGCACATGATCATGACGGTAGGGGAGAAGCTCAAAACCCGACCCCGCCAGCGGCCCCTCGAACGACCGCGCCGCCGCCTCCAGATCCACCACACTCACCTGCACATCGAACACCGGCTTCGCCGCCATCCCCGGCACCGACGTACTCCCGATGTGCTCCACCCGCACGGCATCCGAACCAAGAACACCAACCAGCTCACGTACGACCTCAGCACCCGACCGCGACCACAGCGGATCATGCACAGCGATGAACATCCCCGCACCCTAGACCCGACGGCATCCACCGGTAATGAGCCGACGTGGTCAACTCCCGGAACCCACTACGACGCAGAATCGGCGCACTGTCCGCCGACGCGTCCACCTGCAACCACCGGTACCCCCGCGCCACCGCCTCCCGCGCCCGCACCGCCAGCAACGCCCGATACAAACCCCGGCCCTGCCACTCCGGCAACGTCGTCCCACCCAGCAACACCGCGAAATCCGCACCCGGCGCGAACAACACCCACGCCGTACACGCCAGCCGATCCCCGGCCTCCACCACGAACACCCTGACCGCCTGAACATCAGCCGCCACCCGCCCCGCCAGATCACCGGCCAGCCACGAACAGTCGAACCCCCACACCTCACTCTGCTGATCCGCGATCCGCACGAAATCCGCCACCGCCTCCACCCGCCGCAACACCACCCCCTCCGGAAGGACCGGCTCAGCCGCCACCCGACCCGCCACCCCGACCAGCACCGTCGTCGACCCGCGCACCTCGAAACCCGCCGCCACCAGCCGCTCACCCAGATCAGCCGGCCGATCATGCGCCCGCACCATCCACTCCACACCCTGACCCCGAGCCGCGAAGAACTCCCGCTGCCGCACGATCAACCGATCCAGCTCGGCACCCCGCACACCCACATCCCGCGGCGCCCGCACCCGCCCCAGAACCGAACCCACCACCCGGACCACCGAACCGTCACGCTCGTACGCCACACCCGCCGGCGCCGGACCCGACGGCAACCGCATCTGCTCATCGAACGCCGCCAGCAGAACACCCTCATCACTCATCCCCACATGCTGCCCCACTCCATCGATATGATCACCCGCCGAACCGACGGGGGAGTAGAACACCATGTGGCCCTTCCAGCGCACACCATCGATCGACCCGGCACAGGGCGACCCACGCGCCAGGACCCTCATCACCGCACTGACCGGCCAGGACCGCGACACCATCCGCCAGATCTTCACCGAAACCACCGACCACGACGAACGCGCCTTCCTGATGGCCACCGCCGACGACGTCCCCGGCGTCCAGGACTGGATCACCGGCTGGATCACCGACGAACCCGAATCCACACTCCCACTGCTCATCCGCGGCTGCCACGCCGTCGCCTGGGCCTGGGACGCCCGCGGGGGACGCCTGGCCAGATACACCAGCAGCGACAAGTTCGCCGAATTCCACCGCCGCCTCAAGATCGCCGAGAACTGCCTCGACGAGGTCACCGACCGCGACCCCGACGAAGTACTCGCCTGGGCCTGGCTGACCACCTCCGCCCGCGGCCGCCAAGTCCCCACCGACACCGCCACCGAACGCTTCCGCCAGGTCACCAAACGAGCACCCCACCACCTCCTGGCCCACGAACAGCGCCTGCAACACCTCTGCCGCAAATGGGCCGGCAGCCATGCCGAGATGTTCGCCTTCGCCCGCGAGGCCACCGCCGGCGCACCACCCGGCCACCTGCTGCCCAACGTGCTCGCTATAGCCCACCTGGAGTACTGGCTCAGCCTGCCCGGCGGCGAAGACGCCGCCTACATGACCACCCCACTGGTACGTGCCGACCTGCGTACCGCCGCCGAACAGTCGATCCTGCACCCGGCCTTCACCCGCACCCCAGGCTGGGCGTCGCGCGCCAACACCTTCGCCATGGCACTGCACATGGCAGGGGAGTATCAGTACGCCGCCCACGTCTTCGACCTCATCGGCGACCACGTCACCGAATGGCCCTGGTTCTACCGCACCCTGTTCGGCAGCCCCGCCCGCACCTTCGCCAAAGCCCGCCGGGACGTCCACCGCTCCCGACGCTGACACCCCACCCCTCCGAGCCCACCAACACCCCTCGGTGTCCTGATCGCGTCGGTGTCCTGATCGCACGCGGTCAGGTGTCCACGCGGACGACTCACCCAGCCGCGATCTTGGACGATCTACCACCTTTTCGAACCTTCTTCTCACCTGCCGGCCCGCTCGCGGGCAATTCCTCGCGCGAGCGTCCGCCTTCAAGCTCCACCTTCCAGCTCAACCCTGGCCGATCTTGGTGGATTTACCACCGTTTCCGGTGGTAAATCCACCAAGATCGCCGATGAGCGAGTCGCCCGCGCAAGGGATTGATCGCAAGTGATCAGGCGGCCGAGAACAGGACTCTTTTCCGGTAGGAAGTCCGCCAAGATCGGCCAGGAGCAGGTCCGGAGCGGACACTCGCGCTGAGGATCGACCGGGAGCGGGGCCGACAGCCAGCAACGAGGCTCTAATCGGTGAAAAAGCGACCAACATCGCCCGGGGTTGGGGAGCCAAAATGCGAGGGCTCGACAGCGAGGAATCGGGCTATCGACGAAGTGGCTCAAATTAGTGGCAAGACAGCCGATATCGGGCAATCATCCGGACGCTCGCGCAGGGGAGTAGCCGTGAGCAGGCGGGCCAAGCCGTGAGCAGGCGGGCTGACGTTGCGAAGAAGCCGCGTCAGTGCGGGCTCGCCGCCCACGCACCCTCGATCAGCTGCAGCGGCCCATGCCCGTGACGGTGAGAGTGGCACCCGGCGGGGAAGGGGCATTCGACGCCGTCCACGGCCGCGCTGACAGAAACCGCCAACGGCATGATCAGGAACCGGGACGGAGCCGTGTGGCACTCAGCGCGAACACGCCCAGCCCACCGGCACCGCACCCCGGGAGAAGTCGACCGCTGCGGCCTCTCGTTTCTTGCTGTTCCTGGTGCCGGATGCGCCGGCCCAGCAGACGACCGCCCCAAGCGCTCCGACACGAAATTTTCCAGGTCGATAATCTATATTATGTCAACTAGCCGCCGAGAGGGGTCCCCGCCACACTCCCCGCAAGCCCCCGAAACCGCTCCGTCAACGCTCCCGGTGACCGACCGTGAGCGCGAAGCTGCAGCGAGACCGCCAGGACGCCGCACCGCGCCAGGCTGCAATCGTGTGCCGCGCTGCAGCGCGAAACGGACCACAACGCGCCACACAATCAGAGAACGCGACAGACGTGCCGCGGTCCGGCGCAATCCGCGCCGCAGTGCGGCACACGAGAAATGCCGAGCCGGCTTTGCCCGGAATGCGGAGGCCGTCCCGCCACAAGAGCGCCGACAGCGGCGTAGCGGGCCGGAAATCACCACATGCCCTGCCCCGCCGGGCAGCACCCCCGCTTCCCCGCGCGGCAGGGCCTGGCCGGGCGGATTCTGTCCCCACGCGAGGGGCCGGTGAGGGTTTCGGGAGGCGTTTCCGGGCTCGGATAACCGGCGAAAACGGCATCAATCATCACAACACGCGATGCATGACTAGGCTGGACCAGCACAAACGCTGATATTTGCTGCATAATATGCCTTATGCAGCATGTGGCAATCGCTGAGCTGATCGACGAGTTCCTGGCGGCCCGGGCGACGCGGAAGCCCTCGGTGCACACTCTGGACGCGTACAAACGCGATCTTCGTCTTGTCCTCGCTCAACTGGAACCCGCCCCGACCACCGTGAGTGACCTCTCCCCTCGCGTCCTGCGGTCGGCTTTCGCCCGTTTTGCCGCCTCCCGCTCCCCCGCGTCGATCTCCCGCGCCTGGTCGTCGTGGAATGCCTTTTTCACGTTTCTGGTGACCGAGCAGGTGATTCCGGGCAATCCGATGTCGGCGGTGGACAAGCCGAAGCCGACGGCGCTGATTCCGAAGCCGTTGCGCGGCGAGGAGACCCCGGAGGAGTTGTTGCGGGCGGTGAGCCGCAAGGACGACACGCAGCGTGACCCCTGGCCGGAGCGGGATGTGGCGGTGCTGGCGCTGGCGTTGTGTGCGGGGTTGCGGCTGTCGGAGATGTTGGCGCTGCGGGTGGGTTCGGTGAACGGCCGTGACGGTGAGCGGCGTGTGGAGGTGGCCGGGAAGGGTGGGCGGCCGCGGGTGGTGCCGATCGAGAACGGTCTGGACGCGGCGGTGGGGCGTTATCTGGAGTCGCGGCGGGCGCGGTTCGGGCGGGTGGGGTCGACCGCTCCCCTGCTGGTGGATCGGCGGGGTGAGGCGTTGCGGCGGGGTGGTCTGCAGTATCTGGTGAGTTCCTGTTACCGGCGGGCGGGGATCGGTGACCGGGTGCCCCGGGGTGCGCAGTTGCACGCGTTGCGGCACACGTTCGCGACGCGGCTGGCGGAGGACGGTGCGAACGCGTCGGAGATCATGCGCCTGCTGGGGCACGCATCGCTGGCGACGTCGCAGTCGTACATCGAGGTGACGGCGGAGCAGCAGCGCGCGGCGGTTCAGGCTAATCGGACAAATAGGGTGTTGAGCGAGTTGGGGTGACGGTGGTCTGCCAGACTGCGGGGCATGACTGAGGAGACCTTCAGCCGGCGGTCGCTGCTCGGGCGGATCCTGCTGGTGGCCGGTGGGGCCGCGACGTTGCTGACACTGACCGGTTGCCCGGGCGGCAAGACGGAGGACGACGATGAGGACGAAGACGACGACTGATTTCGGTACGAGGTTGACGTAGCCTCCCGTTTCGTCCGCGCGAGGTGGTGCGCGGGCCGGGACCGTGACGCGGCCGCCGGGCGGATGCGATACTCCCGGACCGGCGGTCATCGACCGAAGTAGCTAGAGGGCCGGTTCGTGCCCCCGGCAGGCTCGACGCATGCGAATCGTGGCGTTGTGGCTGCTGGCGACGTGGTGCGCCGAGTGTGTGTGGGGTGGTTTCACGGTCGCCGGCTATCCGGTGGCGGTGGTGTTCCTGGGCCCGCTGTACGGCAGTGTCGCGGTGCTGATCCGGGAGGTGGCGCGCCGTCGTGGTGGTGGCTGGCCGTCGATGGTGCTGCTGGCGGCGGCGTTCGGGCTGGTGCAGGCCGGCCTGGTGGACATGGCGCTGTTCGATCGGGAGGCGCTGGCCGGGACGCAGTTCGCCGAGCAGGGGGTGGCGGCGCGGGCGACGTCGGTGCCGGTGTTGGGGTTCAGTGTCGAGCAGTTGTGGGATTTCGTCGGCAATCACGTGTGGTTGAGTGTGTGTGCGCCGATCGCGGTGGTGGAGGCGTGCACGCGTCCGGAGGTGCGGCGGGCGCCGTGGTTGTCCGGGAGTACGGCCGGGTTGTTCGTGGTGTCGTATGTGGCGGGCAGTCTGCTGATCCGGTCGGACATGTCGTTCACGCCCTCCCCCGTGCAGGTGGTGTTCGTGCTGGTGGCGGTGGTGGTGTTGGTCGTGGCGGCGGTGTTCTGGCGGCCCTCTCCCCCGCGTGCGGTGTCGGGTCCCGGGCCGCTGGTGCTGGGTGGTGTGGTGTTGTCGGCGCAGGTGGGTTCGTGGTTCTTCGGCACTCAGTGGCTGGGGATGGGTCTGCGGTTGGTGACGTTGCTGCTGGTGGTGGCGTTGGTGGTGCGGTGGGCGCGGTCGGAGGCGCATGTGCTGGCGGCGTGGGGTGCGGGTTTGGTGGCGGCGGCCGGTGGTGCGTTCCTGTCCCCGCCGTACGATCCGGCGCCTGTCTGGTTGATGGTCCTCAGTGACGTGGTGGGCGCGGTGTTCGTGGTGGCGTTGCTGGGGTGGGGCTGTCACCGGCTTCGGGGTGGCCGTGGTCCGGGGCCGACCTCACGGGCGACGGTGTAGGTGGGTGCGCCGTCCATGCGGGCCTCGGCGTGACCGGACAGGCCTTGCAGCGCGGCGTTGATGGCGGCCATGCGGCCCTCGGTGTCCGAGGAGGCCACGAAGTTGCGGTAGTCGGCTTCGCTGGCCCAGCTCACGATGTTGTACATCCGGGTGCCGTCGGTGCTCAGGTGGAAGCGTGCTGATCGATAGCCGGGGTGGAAACGTACCCAGTGTTCCTGGATCTCTGCGAAGGCGGCTACCAGTTCGTGTTGGGTGGTGTGGCCGTCGACCGTGTAGTCGATGATCGAGTAGAAGCCGGTGTCCGTGCTCATCGGTGTGTCCCCTGTCGTCGGGTGGCTTTCCGGCATGCGGCGATCTCAACTTGCGTTGAGTTCGAGGCCGGTGCCGGGTGGTGAGGCGGTGTGCAGGGGGCCGAGTGGGGCGTCGTGCCAGAGTCCGTCGAGGGCGAGTTCCCAGGTGGAGGCGGTTTCGGGCTGTTCGCCGACGTGGCGGGTGGTGCCGAGGGCGCGCGGGGTGGTGCGGTGAGGGCGCTGCCGATGACGGTGGTTGTCATACCGGTGATGGTGCGAGCTGAATCGGGGTTGAGGTCAAGGCCAGTCGGCGACGACGGCGAGGGGTTCGGTGTCCGGTGAGGTCCAGGGGTCGCCGTAGTACTCGATGTGGGTGTGCCGGTTGACGCCTGCCGGTGGGGTGGTGTCGGCGTCGTCGGCGGTGCCGGTGAGGGCGTCCCAGAGCAGCCGCAGGTGGTCCGGGTGGCCGGAGACGCGCAGGTGGTCGGTGCCGTGGGCGCGGATGAGCAGGGGTCCGTCGGTGATCTGCTGGTCGATGGTGCCGCCGGTGATCGCGATGGGGGCGGTTCCGGTTCGCAGGTGGGTGGCCAGGGCGCGCAGGGCGTGGGGTGGGCCGGCGATCTGGCGTTCGGTGTCCCAGATCGACAGGCGGCACAGGTGGGCGTCGTGCACCGGGTTCATGGTGTGGAGGCTAGGGTGCGCGGCATGAGCGTTCCTGATTGGGTGCGGGACACCCGGGTCTCGTACGACACGGTTGCGGTCAGTTATGCCGACATGTTGCGGGACGCTCTGGCGGGGGACGCGTTTCAGCGGGGCATTCTGGGGTTGTTCGTGGAGGTGTTGCGGTCGCGGCCGGCGGGTCCGGTGGCGGATGTGGGGTGTGGTCCGGGGCGGATCAGTGGGTTTCTGCGGGAGCGGGGTGTGGAGGTGTTCGGGGTGGATGTGTCGCCGGGGATGGTGGCGGTGGCGCGGCGGGAGCATCCGGGGATCCGGTTCGAGGTGGGGTCGATGACCGGGCTGGATCTGGCGGACGGGTCGGTGGCGGGGGTGTTGGCGTGGTTTTCGCTGATTCATGTGCCGGATGGGGAGGTGCCGGGGGTGCTGGCGGAGTTCCGGCGGGTGTTGCGGCCGGGTGGGGCGTTGTTGGTGGGTTTTCATGCCGGGGACGGCAGCCGGGTGAAGACCGAGGGGTATGGCGGTCATCCGATGAATGTGGTGGTGCACCGGCGGCCGGTGGCGCGGGTGTCGCAGTGGTTGCGGGAGGCGGGTTTCTCGGTGGAGGCGGAGTTGTGGCACCGTCCGGAGCCGGCGGTGGAGGGTGCGTTCGTGTTCGCCAACCGCTGATCCGGGGTGCCGGTTTGCGGTGCGGTCCGCGAAGGTGGGCCCGGCCCGTGTGGTGACTTCCGGCGCGATTCGNCCCCCACCACACGGTTTTGGTTTGGGTGTGCTGGTGCAGGCGGTGCAGGGAGGTGATGGCGGAGCGGGTCTCCTGGAGGAGTTCGCCGGGTCGGGCGGGGCCGTCGGGCCAGTGGGGGAAGGTGGCGGTGTCGAAGCCGGTGGTGGTGATGGCGCAGTTGAGGGGTAGGCCGAGGGTGGTGATGGCGTCGGCGTGCTGGAAGGGGCGGTACAGGTCGGTGGTGACGAGCAGCAGGTGTTCGTCGCTGGTGGGGCGGTGTACGAGGTCGGTCCAGCCGTGCAGGGTGTCGGCGGTGTTGGCGCGCTGTCCGGGTCGGGTGGGTGGGGCGGCGATGACGTGGACGGGCAGGGTGTGGCTGGTGTAGGTGCGGACCCACCAGGTGTGGCCGTCGGTGCGGGTGTCGATGGGGCCGTCGGGTGGGAAGGCTTCGGTGAGGGCGGCGAGCATGATGTCGCCTTCGGTGTGTTCGCCGGGGTGTCGCGGGTCCGGGGGTAGGACGCGCAGGCTGCCGAGGCCGACGATGGATCGGCGGGGGCGGGGCTGGGTGGTGGCGTGCAGGGCGCGGGCGCGTCCGGTGATCCGGCCGCCGCCGAGGATGAGCAGGTGGTCGCTGTGCACGGGGCGGTGGGTGTCGGGGCCGGCGAGTCCGAGGGCGGTGGTTGTCTCCCGTACCACGTTGTGGGTGTGGTCGTCGTAGGTCTGGTAGCGGGCGGCGAAGCGTTCGTTGCCGGCGCGGTAGTCCCAGATGGCGGAGAAGTCGAGGAGCCAGGTGAGGCGGGTGCCGAGGTCGGCGTCGGGGATGGTGCCGCCGAAGGTGTGTACGAGGGTGGTGAGGGCGGGTGAGTCGATCCAGGCGGTGATCTGTTCGGTGAGGGTGTCGGTGGGCCAGGTCGGCAGTGGTGCGGTGGGAAAGTGGCTCATCGGTCCTTCTGCGGTGATTTGGGTCTCGGCAGAATACCGAGCGGCCCGGGACCTGAGGTCCCGGGCCGCTGTTGGAGAGTGCGTTCTCAGGCGAGGTTGAGCTGGACGTCGATGTTGCCGCGGGTGGCGTTGGAGTAGGGGCAGAGCTGGTGGGCGGCGTCCAGGACGGCCTTGGCGGTGGTCTCGTCCAGGCCGGGCAGTTCGGCCTCGATGGTGACGGAGAGGCCGAAGCCGCCGGTGGGCAGCGGGCCGATGCCGACGTCGACGGTGATGGCGGTGTCGGTGAGGGTGATCTTCTGGGTGGAGGCGACGCGCTTGAGGGCGCTGTGGAAGCAGGCGGCGTAGCCGGCGGCGAACAGTTGCTCGGGGTTGGTGAGGGCGCCGCCGGGGCCGCCCATCTCCTTGGGGATGGCGAGGTCGAAGTCGAGGACGCCGTCGCTGGAGCGGACGTGGCCCTGGCGGCCTTCGCCGGTGGCGGTGGCGGATGCGGTGTAGAGGGCGTCGGTCATGGGGTTCCTTCCGGAGGGGTGTTTGCGCCGCGGGCGCGGTGCAGCAGGGTGTGCAGTTGGGTGAGTTCGTCGACGGTGAGGCCGGTGGCGCAGACGAGTTCGCGGCTGAGGTCGCCGATGGCGGTCTGCAGGTGGCGGCCGGACGCGGTGGGGTGGATCCAGACGGTGCGTTCGTCGTGGGTGGCGCGGCGGCGGTCGATGTGGCCCTGGTTTTCGAGGCGTTTCAGCAGGGGGCTGAGGGTGCCGGAGTCGAGTTTGAGGGTGCGGCCGAGGTCACGGATCGTGGTGGGGCCGTCGTGCCAGAGGATGCGTAGGACGAGGTATTGGGGGTAGGTGAGGCCGTGGGGGTCGAGGTGTGGCCGGTAGAGCGAGGTCATCGCGCGACTGGCCGCGTAGAGCTGGAAGCAGATCATCTGGTCCAGTGCGGTGCTCTCTCTCACGACCAGAACAGTAGTGCCCAATTTGATTGTGCACAACCGTTTGGTGCCGTGGATCACCACTGTGTGTGATCATGCGGCCATGGCGACCATCCGCTTTCTCCCGCTCTCCCCCGCCGCCCTGGCCGCGCTCGTCGACGGCGATCTGGACGCCGCCAGCGCCGCCGCGGGGTATCCGCTCAGCTCGTTCCTGGTCGACGAGCGCTGGCTGTGGGAGGTACGCCTGGCCGACATCGGCCGCGACCCGGAGGCCGCCGACTGGATCGCCCGCGCGGTGATAGCCGAACCCGAAGGGGTGATCGTCGGCCACGGCGGATTCCACGGTCCCCCGGACGAGAACGGGGTGGTCGAGGTCGGCTACACGGTGGCGCCCGAGTTCCGGCTGCGCGGCTACGCCACCGCGATCCTGGCCGGGCTGCTCGCCCGCGCCGACGCCGATCCGAGGGTGACCGCGGTCCGGGCCAGCGTGCGGCCCGACAACACCGGCAGCCGCAAGGTGGTCGCCCGGTTCGGCTTCCGCAAGATCGGTGAGCAGTGGGATCCCGAGGACGGCATCGAGGACGTCTACCTGCGGGAGGTGGGAGGACCTACGCGGCCAGGCGCTCACCCCGGACGTCGGTGACCGCCAGCCGCGACGCCATCGTGCTGCGCTCGGCGATCTGCGCGGTGTAGGCCGCCCGCCGCCGCGACACACAACCGTCCCTGGCCACCGGGGCCCGCCGCTGCTCCATGTGGGTGTTCAGCCCGTCCCGCAGCAGCGCCAGGGCCTCGGTGCGCAGCTGCGACACCCGCGACTCGGTGACCCCCAGATCCGCGGCCACCTCCGACAGCGGGCGCTCCCGCAGGAACGAGGCCTCCACCACGAACCGCAGCCGCTCCGGCAGCACGGTGACCGCGTCGTGCAGATAGCCCAGGCGCTCGCGGTGCAGCAGCATCTCCTCCGGGTTCAGGTCGGTCTCGGTGACCATGTCCTCGGCCGTGCCGGCGGTGAAACCCTGCAGCGACAGCACCGCCGCCCGCTGCACGTCGTCGTCGACGCTGGCCAGCTCGCCGACCGCGACCCCGAGCAGCTCGGCCAGCTCGTCGGCGGTCGGGGTGCGGCCCAGCTGCCGGGTCAGCTCCTCACGGGCCACGTCGGCGCGCCGGGCCCGGGCCCGCACCGAGCGCGACGCCCAGTCCATGGAGCGCAGTTCGTCCAGCAGCGCGCCGCGCACCCGGACCGCGGCGAAGCGGCCGAACGGGATGCCGCGCTCGGGGTCGAAGGCCCGGGCCGCGGTCACCAGAGCGGCGTACCCGGCCGAGGCCAGATCATCACGATGCACATGCGGGGGCACTTTGAACAGCGTCTCGCGAACCATGTGACCGACCAGCGCCATGTTGTCGCGGATGAGGTCTTCGAGGACGGTGGTGCTGGTCATATCGGTTCCCCCTGCGTCGGCTGACCGGCTGGCAGGGGGAACTTTTCGCGGCTACGGGTGCAACCGGTGGGCACTCTCGGTTGCTGGTTGGTTGCACCGCGAATTTTCTCTCAAGTCGGGGCTCACGCCTCCGGCGGCCCGGTGACCACGGTCTGCTCGGCGGCGGCCTTGTCCAGCTCCAGGGTGCCGCCCTGCTCCAGGATCGCGAGCAGCACGTGCCCGGTGCCGACCCGGTCGTGGCCCAGCCGCAGCGCCTCCCGGAAGGTCAGCTCCAGGGCCTTCTTGGCCGGGCCGTCGAACGGGATCAGCGGGCGCGGCTCGGCCTCCCCGGCCGGCGGGGTGACCCGCTCGCGCAGCTGTTCGACGGTGTGGCCCTGGGCGAGCGCGGCCCGCACGGCCAGACCGTCGAGCTGGTCGAGCAGGCCCAGCACCAGGTGGGCGGGGCTGATCTCGGCGTGGCGCAGCCGGGCGGCGTGGGCCATCGCGGCGACCACGGCGGCGCGGGCCAGGGGGGTGTAGCGCTCGAAGCCCTTGGACGGGTCGTCGGCGGGCACCGAGCGTTTCTGGGCGGCCTGTTTGCTGACGCCCATGCTGCGGCCGATCTCGGTCCAGGAGGCGCCGGAGCGGCGGGCCTGGTCGACGAAGTGGCCGATCAGGTGGTCGGCGAGTTCGCCGAGGTGGTCGCTGAGCACGACGGCGTCGGACAGGGCGTCCAGAGGGCTGTCCGGGCGGCCGGCGGTGATGGTGTGGATGAGGTCGTCGAGGCGGATCGGCGGCTGCGTCATGGCGTCAACCCTAGGTTGACGGTCGAGATGCCGTCAACCTAGGGTTGACCAGATCAGCCTTGGAGTTTGCGTCCTCGTTTGCCGAGAGGGACCTCCGACAGGTCGACCGTCTGCGAGGTGAGCTTCTTGAAGGCGTACCCCCGGCCGGTCATCCACGCCGCCGCCTTCGCCTCCGCCCGGGCCGTCACCTGCGGCACCTCCCGCTCGTCGTCGACCGTCTCACCGAACCGGAAGGTGAAGAACGGGCGCGCCGCCAGGTCGTAGGTCAGGTGCCCCTCGGCGGTGTACTGCACGGAGAGGATGTCGGCGTGCTGGTCACCGGCGGCGATCAGCTCCGCCTTCTGGGCGTCGGACAGGTTGTCGAAGGACCCGCGGACGGTGACACGGATCGTGCGGCTGGTGCTCATCGCGCCAGTATCCGAGCCGGGCCCCGGCCGGTCGACCGAATAAGGGCTCACGCCGGCACCCTGGCCCGCAGCGGCACGTCCCGGACGGTCACCCACAGCAGCGCCCAGGCGACCGCGAACAACGGCACGCTCAGCCCGGCCACCGCCGCGGCACTGTCCAGCTCCAGACGGGCGAACGGCAGCGTGAAGAACCCGTTGACCGCACCACCGGCCAGCACCAGCACCGGGGCGGCCAGCAACGACACCGCGATCGCGCCGTCACCGCGGAAGAACGCCGACCCGACGTACGCCCCGATCATCAGACTCAGCGCGAGCATGCTCCAGTACGCCACGAAGATCATCAGATGGTCGCCGGACTCGAACACGTGCTGCTCCTGCAGCTTCCACCGCCAGCCGGCCGCCCGGTAGACGGCGGCCTCGGCGGCGTACACCCCGGTCACCAGCGCCGCCAGCAGACCGGCGGTGACCACCTGGAACACCGGATGCTGCACCAGGAACTCCCGGCGCGTGCGGCCGTGCACGATCATCGTGGACAGCAGCGACGCCGCGCTGAACCCGTAGCCCAGGGCCAGCCAGTGCAGAACCTGCCCGCCGATGTCGACGACACTGATGCGCACCGTGGTCAGCGTGGCGGCCACCCCGATCGCGATCGCGCCGAGCACGTACAGCCCGGCCAGGCAGGCCATCAGGAACGTGGTGTGGTTGACGAACAGGTAGCGGGCGATCGGCCAGCGGGTCACGGCACACCTCCGGTCAAGTGGATGAACAGGTCCTGCACCGGCACCGGGCCCAGCTCCAGGCCGTAGCGCCGGGCCAGCTGCCGGTGCTCGTCGTCGAGGCCGCCGTAGACGGTGACCTCCTTGGTCGGGCCCAGCCGGCGCTCGCCGAGCACGGTCAGCCCGAACACGAAGTCGTCGACCACCTTCTCCGGGCCGGTCACCGACACCCCGCGGGTGCGCAGCTCGTCGAGGTCCTCGTGCAGCAGCAGCCGGCCCTCGTGCAGGATCAGCACCTGCTCCAACAGCGGGCTCTGCTCCTCGATCAGATGGGTGGACAGGATGAACGTGCGCGGATGGGCCAGGTAGTCGGCCAGCAGCTCGTCGGCGAACAGCCGCCGGGTCGGGGCGTCCATGCCCAGGTGCGCCTCGTCGAACATGGTCAGCGGCGCCCGCGACGCCAGCCCCACCACCACCCCGAACGCCGACCGCTGGCCCCGCGACAGGCCGCTGAGGGCCCGTTTCGGCGGCAGCGCGAAGCGGTCCATCAGGCGGGCGGCGTAGCCGGAGTCGAAACCCGGGCGCAGCGTCGCGGCCATGTCCAGGACGTCACGCAGCTTGTCGGTCGGGTCACCGAGGCCGCCGTCCTCGCGGATCAGGCAGATGCCGGTGGTGGCCCGCGCGTTCTCGAACACCGCCCGGGAGTCCACGCTGACCGTGCCGGCCGACGGTTTCAGGAAGCCGGCCAGCGCCGACAGCAGCGAGGTCTTGCCGGCGCCGTTGCGGCCCAGCAGGCCGTAGATCCGGCCACCCGGCAGTTCGAGATCCAGCTTGTGTACGGCCGTCACGTCGCCGTAACGCACCTCAAGCCCGGTCGTGGTGATCATCGGTCCTCCCCCGGAACGAGTTGACGAATGCGGGCCACCAGATCGGCGACCGGAATGCCCAGCTCCCGCGCCTCGGCCGCCATCGGCTCCAGCACCTCGGCGAAGAACCGCTCCCGGCGCTGCTCCCGCAACCGCTGCGGGGCGCCGTCGTCGACGAACATGCCGACCCCGCGCCGCTTGTAGATCACGCCCTCCTCGACGAGCTGCTGGAACGCCTTGGCGGCGGTGGCCGGGTTGATGCGGTAGTAGGCGGCGTACTGGTTGGTGGACATCACCTGCTCCCCGGCGGCCAGCCGGCCGCGGAACACGTCGTCCTTGATCTGGTCGGCGATCTGCCGGTAGATCGGGCTCCGGTCATCGAACACTCCCTCACCCCCTTGGTTCATTAGTTGACTAACTAACCATAGAACCAGTGGGCACAAAAAAGCGACCCGCACGCACGAACGCGCAGATCGCCATGAAACAGACGCCTACCTGGGCTCACCCCCGTGCACAGAACCCAGGTAGGCGCCGGTGTCGCCCCGCCGAATCCTGGGGGCGGCCGGGCGACACCGGCAGAGAGTGTGCATCGACGAAGCCCTCCGTCGCATCAGGACAAACACGTAGACCGGTACCGAAGCGTCTACGTAGATCACGGTATGGTGCCCCGATGTCCCGGGACCGGCTACCACTCGACCTGAGCCCCTTCCTCGGACGCGACGACCTGCTCACCACCACCGCCAGCCTGATCCGCCGCGTCCGGCTGCTCACCCTCACCGGCCCCGGCGGCACCGGCAAGACCCGCCTCGCCCTGCGCACCGCCGCCGGACTCGACCACGGCGACCACCTGGAGATCGCCGACCTCGCCGGCCTGCACGACCCCACCCACCTGTGGGAACACCTCGCCATCACCCTCGGCATCCACCACCACGGCACCGCCGGGCCGCACGTGGTGGCCGCCCACCTCGACCAGCGCCCCACCGTCCTGCTGCTGGACACCTGCGACCAGGTCGTCACCGAAGCCGCCGACGCCGTCACCGACCTGCTGCGCCGGGCACCCCGCCTGCGGATCCTGGCCACCTCCCGCCAGCGCCTGGGCATCGACGGCGAACACACCGTGGCCGTACCCCCGCTCACCGTCGGCGACGCCGCCCGCCTGTTCACCGAACTCGCCACCGCCGCCGGCGTCAGCCCCACCGCCCTGGCCGACCAGCACGCCGTACACACCCTGTGCCGGCACCTGGACGGCCTGCCCCTGGCCGTCAAACTCGCCGCCGGCCGCGCCCGCACCATGAGCCTGCCCGAACTCATCGACCGCACCAGCGACCGGTTCAGCCTGCTCACCCCACTGCACCGGGTCGTCGACCTCAGCTACCACCGCTGCACCCCGGCCGAACAGCGACTGTGGACCGCCGCCGCCGTCTTCGCCGGCCCCTTCACCGCGGCCGCCGCGGCCGCCGTCACCGGCGACCCGCACGCCGCCGACACCATCGCCGGCCTGGTCGACAAATCGGTGCTCACCGCCGCCACCGACACCCACCCGGCCCGCTTCACCATGCTCGACACGCTGCGCGAGTACGGGCTACGCCACCTGCACGACCCCACCACCATCCGCGACCGGCACCGCGACCACTACCTGCGCTACCTCGCCGACGCCGCCACCACCTGGTACGGCCCCCGCGAACTCGACGTGATGACCGCCGTACGCCACGAACTGCCCGACATCGTCACCGCCGTCGACCACAGCCTGGCCACCGGGCACATCAGCGCCGCCCGCACCCTGTGCCGCGACCTGGTCCGCACCCGCACCCCGTTCTTCCACGGCTTCCTCGACCTCACCCTGACCCGCCTGCACCGCGTCCTGGCCCACCCCGACCCCACCGACCGGGCCGCCACCACCGGCACCGCCGCCTGGATCGCCGCCACCCAGGGCCGCCCCGACGTGGCCCGCGACCTGCTCGCCACCACCGGCGGCACCCCGTTCGCCGCAGCCGCCGCGGCCGTCCTGCTCGACGCCGACCCGGCCGTGCTGCCCACCCTGGCCGCAGCCCGCAACGCCCCCGGCGGCGACGGCCACATGGCCACCATGATGTGGGCCATCGGCAGCGCCTTCGCCGCCGACCCGGCCGACGCCACCACCGCATACCTGCAGGAGGCGACAGCCTCCGGCGCCCCCTGGGCGATCTCCTGGGCCCAGTGGACCGCCGCCCTGGCCGCGTTACGCGCCGGGCGCCTGGACCAGGCCACCGACCTGCTCGACAGCTGCCTGCGCGCCCAGCGCACCCTGGACGACCACTGGGGCCAGACCTGGAGCATCGAACTGGCCGCCTGGATCATCGCCGCCCGCCTGCCCACCCTCCCCGACCCGGCCGCGGCGACAGCCCAGGCCCGCCGGGCCGCCTGGCTGCTGGGCGCCGGCACCGCCCGCCGCACCCGCATCGGCGTCGACCTGGCCGGCCTGCGCCCGTTCGCCGACGCCGACCACCGGGCCCGCACCCGGATCATCGCGATTCTCGGCGCCCCCGAAACCCACCGCGAGACAGCCGCCGGCCGCCACGGCCACCAGCACGCCATCCGCATAGCCCTGAACGAACCGGTCTCCCGCCGCGCCTCCACCACCCCCGGAACGGTCCTGACCACCCGCGAACGCGAGATAGCCGGCCTGGTGGCCGACGGCCTGACCAGCCCCCAGATAGCGCTGCGGCTGCGGATCAGCGCCCGCACGGTCGACACCCACATCCGCAACATAGGCGCCAAACTGTCCCTGTCCAACCGGGCCGCGATAGCCGCCTGGGCCGCCTCCGCCCGCACGTAGACGCCGGCGGCGGCGAGACCAGCCCGCGTGCCGACTTACGGCTCGATTCCAGCCACAAATCGGCACACGGGCTGGTCTCGCCGCCGCCGGGCGACGTCTTTTTCACCCCTTCGCCGGTACGCCCCACAGCCCCACGGAAACCGGGCCGTCCCGCCTCGTCCCCGCAAGCTCCGCGTCCCACCGGACCGCCCGGCGACCGCCGGGCGAATGCGCCGCTCACCGCCCCAGGTGATGCTGCTGACGGCTGCCCCCGGGCCGGTATCGGTGACGGGACGCTCACGCCCGGCGGCCGCTGTGCGGTCCGGGCGGGCCGCCCACCTCGCGGTGTAGGGAACCGGGCGCTGGTAGCCGTACCGGAAAAAGAGATCGGACCCGGGCGGACCGCGAGTGGCGGGATGGTAATGGCGGGCGACTACCTGGCATCGGCACATTCGGGGAATGCCGTCTTAATCCGCTTTCCCGAAATCAGCCGACCACATTCGGACAGGCTTATCGGCGAACCAGGGACAGGATCGTGTCCATCGCCTTCAGGCGGGCCGTGCCGGTGCCGAGCAGGGGATCCGGGATGATCAGTTCGTCCAGGCCGATCCCCCGGTAGGCGTCGATGGTCGCGGCCACCCTGTCGATGCCGCCGCCGTAGGCCGCGACCTGCACGTGGTCCGGGACCGGGCCGTCTACCGAGACCAGGGCCTGCGCGGTACGCCGGATCGTGCGCGGATCACGGCCGATCGCCGCGCAGTGGTCGTCGAGGATCTTCGACTTGTGGGCGATCACCTCGGGCAGGCCCCAGGTGTTCCACTGGTCGGCGTACTCGGCGACCAGGCGCAGCATCCGCTTCTCGCCCTTCGCGCCGATCATGATGGGCAGTGGGGTCTGCACCGGCTTGGGTTCGCAGACCGCGCCGGTCAGCCGGTAGTACCTGCCGTCGAAGTCGGTCGTCGGGGTGCGCAGCAGGCCGTGCAGCACCTGCACCGCCTCCTCGAAACGGTCCAGCAGCGCCTTGACCGGGGGCAGCTCGATACCGTACTGCTCGTGCTCGTTGACCTGCCAGCCCGCGCCGACACCGAGGACGAACCGGCCGCCGCTGATCTGGTCGACGGTGGCGGCCATGTTCGCCACCACCGCCGGATGACGGTAGGTGTTGCCGTACACCAGGGTGCCGACGCTGATCCGGTCGACCGCCGCGGCCAGGGCCGCCACCACCGAACCGGCCTCCAGCATCGGCTCGTCGGGGCGCTGCCCGGCCGGCCGGTTGGGCATGAAGTGGTCGGCGAACCACACCCCGTCCCAGCCGGTTGCGGCGGCGTGCCGGGCCGCCTCCAGGACGCCGGAGAAGGGCTGGGTACTGCCGGGCCAGATCGAGAGACGCATGTGCCTCAACCTAGTCGCGGCCGGTGACCTAGGATGCGCGGGATGCGGGCGAACATCGTTCCCCTGCGGGCGATGACCGCGGGAGAGACTCTGGACTCGGCGGTGGCGCTGCTGCGGCAGCGGGCCCTGCCGCTGCTGTCGCTCGCCCTGCTGCTGGCCGCCGGGGAGCAGGCGCTGCTGTTCGGGCTGCGCGCCTACGCCGGCATGGAACCGCCCTACTACTACTGGCCGCCGCGGCTGACCGACCCGTCCTGGTGGACCGTGGTGGCGCTGGGGTTCGCCGTCGAGGCGTTCGTGATCGCGCTGCTGG
Source organism: Actinoplanes sp. G11-F43 (assembly GCF_050589265.1). Taxonomy (NCBI): domain Bacteria; kingdom Bacillati; phylum Actinomycetota; class Actinomycetes; order Micromonosporales; family Micromonosporaceae; genus Actinoplanes; species Actinoplanes sp. G11-F43. The sequence continues at coordinate 87,380 of NZ_JBNZCE010000012.1, read as the reverse complement.
CCGCCTACGCGGGCGCCGCCGCCGGGCCGGCGCTGCTCGGCCGCGACACCGGGCACCGGGCGCTGTGGCGGCGTGCCCGGCCGCTGCCGGCGCTGCCCCTGGCGGTGCTGGCCGGGGTGGTCTGCGGCACCGCGGCCCTGGCCGGGCTGGTGTTCTGGCCGCTGGCGTACGGGATGACCGCCCTGGCCACCGCGATCCTGACGGTGGACCGGCCGGCCAATCCGCTGGTGGCGGTGGCCCGGGCGGCCGGGCGCGCGGCCCGCGGCGGCATGCGCGGGCTCGGTGTGCTGCTGCTGGGCTACTTCACCTGGCTGGTGGTGCGGATGGCGCTGGGCAGCGGCTGGATCTCGGTGGCGGACCTGTTCTCCGGGCTGCCCGGCTCGGGCTGGGTCGGCTGGGCGGTGCCGGTGGCGTGGGCGCTGGCCAACACGGTCGCCTACGCCGCACTGGCCTGCCTGAACGCGGTGGTGCTGGTCGAGATCCGGGTGCGGACCGAAGGGCTGGACATCCTGGTGAACCGGGCGCGCAGCCGGGGCGCCGATCCGGAGCAGGCGCTGGTGGTGACCCGGTGAGGGAGTACGAGGAGTTGGTCGGGGCGCTGTTTGCGGTCGTACCGCCGGCGTTGACGCTGTTGATCCTGATCGTGGTGACCGCTCTGATCGCGGCGGGCTGGTACTGGTATCCGGCGTGGATCCCCCGCCGGTTGCCGAGGCTGCCCCGGTGGAAACGGAAGCCGCGCCAGGACAAGAAGGTCAAGAAGGCAGCTCCAGCCCGGAAGAAAGAGGACCGGAAACCGCCGGTCGTGGCCCCCGCGGCCATCACCGTCGCCGACCGGCTCGCCGCCGAGGGGCGCTACGCCGAAGCCATCCGGGAACGGCTGCGCGACACCGTCACCGCCCTCACCCGCGCCGGCGTCATCGACCCCGACCCCGGCACCACCGCCGCCGAGATCACCGACGACGCCATCACCGGCCGTCCCGGCGTCGGTCCCGCGATGACCGCCGCCACCAGCGTGTTCTCCGGCGTCTGGTACGGCCACCAGCCGGCCGGCCCCGGCGAGGACGAACGGATGCGCGCCTACACCACCGAGGTCCAGCAGGCCCTGGGCGAGCGCGAGAAGGACCGCCGATGAGACGCTGGATGCGGGCCGCCATCCCGTTCGCCGCCCTGACCGTCCTGATCACCGGCACCCTGATCGTGCACGCGATCGAAACCCCGGACACCGACGACCCGGAATACCTCACCCCCGACCGGGTCGAACAGATCAGCGGCGGCACCCTGGCCGAACGCCTGCGCGCCCGCGGCGTCCGGGTGGACCGGATGACCAGCACCGAGGACGCCGTCGAGGCGATCAAGGGCACCCGCTCCGGCGCCACCCTGTTCCTGCCCGCCCCGGACCTGGCCGACCTGTCGAGCATCCGCGGCCTGCCGGAGGACACCCGGGTGGTGGCGGTCAACCCGTCCGGCAGCGCCCTGCGCCGCGGCGACTGGCCGGTCGAGACGGCCGGCAGCCACTGGACCACCCGGGTCACCGGCCCGGCCTGCACCGACGACCTGGCCGTCGCCGCCGGGCCGGCCGCCGTGCTGCGCACCGCCTACCAGCCCCTGGAAGGCGCCTCGATCTGCTACTCCGGCGCGCTGGTGACGATGCGGGTGGACCGGGCGTACACGCTGACCGTGGTCGGCTCCCCGGACGTGTTCCGCGACGACCGGATCGCCGAGCACGGCAACGCCGCCCTGGCCGTCGGCCTGCTGTCCGACCACCCCCGGGTGGTGTGGCTGGACGTCCACGAACGCGACCGGCCGGAACCGACCACCCCGCCGCCGTACTCCCCCGAACCGGCCGTCACCGGCGACGGCCCGCCCGGCACCGGAAACGGCACCGGTGACGGTGACGGTGACGGATCCGGCCAGGGCGACGCCGAACCCGGCGACGGGCCCGCACCCAGCGCCACCGACGGAGCCGGGCAGGCCTCCGGGCCACAACAGAACCCGCTCTTCGAGGCGTTCCCGCCGGCCCTGTGGGCGACCCTGCTGCTGCTCGCGCTGATCCTGCTGGCGCTGGCCGCCGCGGCCGCCCGCCGGCTCGGCACCCCGGCCGCCGAACCCCTGCCGTCCCGGGTCCCGGCGAACGAGACGATGCTCGGCCACGCCCGCCTCTACCAGCGTGGACGCGCCCGCGAGCAGTCCCTGGACATTCTGATCGCGGCCGCCCGCCGCCGGATCACCACCCACCTGGCGCTGCCCGCCGACGCCGGTGTCGAGGACATCGCCGCGAAGTCCGGGCTGCCGGTGCGCTACGTGCGCGACATCCTCGACGGCGAACCCCCGCGCAGCAACGCCGACATGGTCGAGGCCGCGATCGTGCTGCAGGCCCTGGTGGACAGGGTCACCACACCCCGTGAAGGAGAGCAGTCGTGAACACCGATTCCCACCAGGCCCGCGAGGCACTGGGCCGGCTGCGTGCCGAGGTCGGCAAAGCCGTCGTCGGCCAGGACGCGGTGGTCGGCGGGGTGCTGGTCGCGCTGCTGTGCGGCGGGCACGTGCTGCTCGAAGGCGTGCCGGGGGTGGCCAAGACGCTGCTGATCCGGGCCCTGTCCACCGCGCTGGACCTGGACACCAAGCGGGTGCAGTTCACCCCGGACCTGATGCCCGGCGACGTCACCGGATCGCTGATCTACGACGCGCACACCGGGGCGTTCAACTTCCGGGCCGGGCCGGTCTTCACCAACCTGCTGCTCGCCGACGAGATCAACCGGACCCCGCCGAAGACCCAGGCCGCGCTGCTGGAGGCGATGGAGGAACGGCAGGTCACCGTGGACGGCATCCCGCGACAGCTGCCGCAGCCGTTCCTGGTCGCCGCCACCCAGAACCCGATCGAGTACGAGGGCACCTACCCGCTGCCGGAGGCCCAGCTCGACCGGTTCCTGCTCAAACTGTCGGTCCCGCTGCCGCAGCGCGACGAGGAACTCGACATCCTGCGCGCCCACCACCGCGGCTTCGACCCGCGTGACCTCAAAGCCGCCGGGGTGGGCCCGGTCGCCGGGCCCGCCGACCTGATCGCCGGCCGGTACGCCGTCCAGCGCGTCGACGTCACCGACACGGTCCTGACCTACATCGTCGACCTGTGCCGGGCCACCCGGGTCGCCCCCGCCCTGGAGCTGGGTGCCTCCCCGCGTGGTGCGACCGCCCTGCTGGCGGTGTCGAAGGCCAACGCGTGGCTGCACGGGCGTGACTACGTGCTGCCCGACGATGTGAAGGCGTACACCGTGCCGACCCTGCGCCACCGGGTCCGGTTGCGTGCCGACGCCGAACTCGACGGCGCCACCGTCGAGGGTGTGCTCGCCTCGGTCCTGGCCGCGGTGCCGGCCCCCCGCTGATGGTCACCCACCGTTTCGCGTTGCTGCTCGCGTTCGGCCTGCCGTTGCCGATCTTCCTGCCCCAGCCGTGGCGGGCGGTCGCCGCGGTGGTGACGGTCGCGGCCGCGCTGGCCGCCGCCGACCTGGCGATGGCCGGGCCGCTGACCGCTCTGCGGCTGCGCCGCGACGGCGATCACACGGTCTGGCTGGGCGGCTCGGCGCGGGTGATCCTCACCGTCGCCAACACCGGTTCCCGCACCGTACGGGTGAGCCTGCGCGACACCTGGGTACCGTCGGCCGGGGCCGGGCCGTTGTTCCACACCCTGCTGCTGCGGGCCGGCATCGAACAGCCGGTGACCACCACCCTCACCCCCACCAGGCATGGTGACCGTCCCGCGGTCCGGGTCACGCTGCGCTCGGCGGGACCGTTGGGTCTGGCGTACCGGCAACGCTCCCGGTCCTGGAACACCGCGCACACCCCACCGTGGAACCTGCGGGTGCTGCCCCGGTTCCCGTCCCGGCGGATCCTGCCGGAGAAACTGGCCCGGCTGCGGGTGGTCGACGGCTCGGTGGTCACCCGCGGGCGCGGCCACGGCACCGAGTTCGACAACCTGCGCGAATACGTGATCGGCGACGACGTGCGCTCGATCGACTGGCGGGCCACCGCCCGCGCCCACGACGTGGTGGTGCGCACCTGGCGGCCGGAACGTGACCGGCGGGTGTTCTGTGTGCTGGACACCGGCCGTACCTCGGCGGGCCTGATCGGTCAGGCGCCACGGCTGGACGCCTCGATCGACGCGGCGCTGCTGCTGAGTGTGCTGGCCACCAGGGCGGACGACCGGGTGGACCTGCTCGCCCTGGACGACACGGTGCGGACCCGGGTGGAGGGCGGCGGGCAACGTACCAAACTGAATCGGTTGATCGACGCGATGGCGTCGCTGGAACCGGTGCTGGCCGAAACCGACTTCACCCTGCTCGGCCGGGAGATGCTGCGCCGGGACCGCAAACGCGCCCTGCTGGTGATCTTCACGGCTCTGGACACCGCGCCGATGATCGCCGGGCTGCTGCCGCTGCTGCCGAAGCTGACCGCCCGGCACAAGGTGATCGTCGCCGGGGTGCGGGACCCGTTCGTCAGCCGGCTCGCCCAGCTGCCCGGCACGCCGGGGGTGGCCGACGTGCACCGCAGCGCCGCCGCGCAGCGGGTGCTGGCCGAACGCGACCGGGTCCGCGACGTGCTCACCCACGCCGGCGCGACAGTGGTCGACGCCGACGCGGACGCCTTCGCCGGGAAGGTCGCCGACGTCTACCTGCTGCTGAAGGCGTCCGGGCGGCTCTGACCGCGCACACGCCCCCAGATCAGGGCGTAGGCCAGGAACGCCGCCCACAGGCCGCCGCCGATCCCGATCCGGACCGCCGGCGGCAGCGCCGACGGGGTCACCCACGCCTCCAGCACCCCGGCCACCAGCAGCACGAACACCAGCCCGACCGCCACCACCATGCCCTCCCGGGCCCAGTGCACCAGGGACTCGCGGCGGGTCATCAGCGGGCCCGGCGCGATCCACGACCAGCCGATCCGCAGACCCACCCCGCCACCGATGAAGATCGCGGTCAGCTCCAGGAAACCGTGCGGGGCGATGTAGGTCAGGTAGATGTCACCGGCGCCGGCCTCGTACATCGCCGCGCCCATCATGCCGATCGCGATCAGGTTCTGCCCCAGCAGGTAGAACACCGGCACGATCAGCACACCCGCGGCCAGGCACTGGGCGGCGATCATCGCGTTGTTCACCCACACCCGGCTGAAGAACGTGCCCGCCCGGTACTCGCTGTAGTAGTTGACGAAGTCGTCGATCAGCGACGCCTCGTCCGGCCGGGCGCCGTAGTAGTCCATCAGCACCCGCGGGTTCTCCAGCACGTAGGCGATCAGGCCCCACGCGGCGGCCACCATCACCACCGACACGGTCAGCCACCACCAGCGGGTCGCGTACAGCGCCGCCGGCAGCCGGGTCACGAAGAAATCGGCGACCGGCCGCCACGACATCCGGTTGCCGCGGGTGATCGCCGCCCGCCCGGCCAGCACCAGCCGCGACAGATCGGCCAGCACCACCGCGTCCGGGGTGCGGCTGCGCACGATCGACAGATGGGTGGCCGCCCGCTGATACAGCAGCACCAGCTCGTCGGCCTCGTCCGCGGCCAGCCACCGCCGCGACACCAGCGCTTCCAGCCGCCGCCATTCACCACCGTGCTCAGCGACGTACGCATCCAGATCCACGCACGCATCCTAGATTTCCGTAGGATGCGGCGTGACATTCACACCCCGGGCCGCATGGGCCGCAAACCCCGGAACCGGTGCGTACGGCCGTTGCCGAGGCGCTCGGCGCCGCGGTCACCGGCCACACCGACCTGCACGCCGGCATGTCGCCCGGCCCGGCCGCCGGTCTTCGCCTCGCTGATGGCCGCCATGTTTTTGTCAAAGCCGTGTCCGCGGAGGTCCGGGCGCACAACCACCGGATGATCCTTCAGGAAGCCGCGGTCTTGGACGTCCTGCCGTCGTCGGTGCCGGCGCCCCGACGTCTCGCCACCGTCGAATACGGGCCGTGGGCGGTCCTGGTGACCACCTGGGCCGCTGGGACGACCGGAACGTCATGGACCGACACGTCGATCGTGGCTGTCGCCAACGCCTGCCGGGCGGCGAGCGCGCACCCGGCACCCAGCGCTCTGCCACCCGTTGCCGAGCGCATCTACGACTTCGACGGCTGGACGCGCCTGCTCGCGCTCGGCACCGGTGACGACTGGGAGGCCACTCATGCGGGGCCGGCGGTCGCGGTGGCAGCCGGATGGGAGGACTGGACAGCCGGCGATGCCCTGGTCCACCGGGACCTCCGCCTCGACAACACGACAGTGGGCTCAGGCTCTTGCCGGGGCAGGCACGGCCCCCGGGGTGACGGTGAGGCAACGCTCACGCCCGGCGGTCGCTGTGCGGTCCGGGCGGGCCACCTGCCTCGCGGTGTAGGGAACCGAGCCTTCATAGGCGTACCCCCAAAAGCCTTTGAACCTCACCTACCGTGAGGCGGGCGACATCCCGGAAATCGTCGATGTGGTCCGGCACGGCTTCGGCCAGCTCGGGCGTCGGGTTCAGGGCGACGAACCGGGTGCCGGTGGCCCGGGCCGCGGCGAGGTCGGCCGGAGCGTCGCCGAAGAACACCCGCCGCTGACCAGTGTGGCCCCGGTCTTGGTCACCGGGTGGCCGAACACCTCCGCGAACGCGTCGCGCAGCCGGTGCCGGGCCAGCAGGGTGGCGTAACGGTCGGCCACCTGAGACGCCGCACCAGGGTCGAGAACGAACACCGGGAGCGTCACGGCGTCACAGGTTATCGGAGGCGCTGCCGGGTGGTTTGATCGGTGGGTGACTATGGGTGTGGGGATCGGGCGGCGGATTCGGCGGGCGTTTCGGGCGGGGGCGCCGGTTCGGGCCGGTGGGAGTGTCGTCGACGGTGGGTTTCTGGTGGGGCTGCTGCGCGACGGGGGTGGACGGCTGGATCTGGCCGATGCCCGGATCAGTGGGGATGTCGATCTGACCGGGGTGCGGATCGAGATGCCGGTTCGGATTCGGGGCTGTGTGTTCGACGGGCGGCTTCGGCTCGATCACGCCGATCTGGTGTCGGTGAACCTGGACGGGTGCACGCTGGACGGGCTGGAGGGGGATGGGGTGCGTATCGCCGGGGATCTGGGGGTGCGGGACGCCCGGGTCGGTGGGGACGTGTGGCTGCTGCCGGCCCGGATCGGGGGCACCGTCGAACTCGACCGCAGCACTGTCGGCGGGACTGTCTATCTGCAACGGGCCGAAGTCGGTGGTGGGGTGCATCTGCGGGATGCCCGGGTGGGGGCGGGGCTGCGGCTGGCCGGTGCCCGGATCGGGGTCAACCTCGACCTGAGCCGGGCCACTGTCGGGGTGGATCCGCGCACCGGGACGGCGATCACCGGGGGTGGGCTGGTGGTCGGGGGTGCGATCTTCGGTCATGATCTGGTTGCCGAGGGGGCGATCCATCTGGTCGGCGCGCAGGTCACCGGGGCCGTCACCTTCCAGAACACCATGTTGTACGGCCGGGACGACGGTCACTCGCTGCTGCTCATCGAAGCGCAGGCCCGGCTGTTGACGCTACGGCCGGCAGCCGCATCCACCGGGGTCATCAGCCTGCGGGACGCCAAAGTGGGGCGGCTCGTCGACGATCCGGTGAACTGGCCGGCCGGGTGCCGGATCGAACTGGACGGGCTCACCTACGAGCGGCTCAGCCGGCGCTCCGAGGACACCACCGGCTGGACGGTGCGGCAGCGGCTCACCTGGATGGCCCGGCACGTGACCGGGTCGGCGCCCGGACCCTACGACCAGCTGGCCGCGGCACTGTCCCGGGACGGCCGGGAGCAGGAGGCCCGGCGGGTACGGGTGGTCCGGGAACGCCGCCGCCACCGGGCCATGGGCTGGGCGGGTGCCCTGTGGGGTGCGGTGCAGGACGCCGGGATCGGATTCGGGTACCGGCCGGGACGCGCCCTGCTCTGGCTGCTGCTGGTGGTGGCCGCCGGGACCGGCTGGTTCGCCCGGTCGGGGCCGCTGCGGGCGGTGAAAGCCGACGAGGCGCCCACCTGGGATCCGTTCCTGTACAGCCTGGACATGCTGGTGCCGCTGCTGGACCTGGGGCACGACCGGGCGTTCGACCCGGCCGGTGTGGACAAGGCGGTCGCGTTGACCCTGATGGCGGCCGGCTGGATCCTGGCGACCACTGTCGTCGCCGGCGCCGGCCGCACCCTGGGGCGGGGCGGCCAGTGAACGCCCGCATCCAGCGCCTGCTGGACCTGCAACGCGGACCCGGCGTGGGCGGCCGGCGGCATCATCTCCACCGGCCGGGACCTGAACCTGTTCTATGCCGCGGTGCTGTCCGGGCGGCTGGCGCCGACGGTACTCGGCATCAACCGGCACACCCTGCCGGACGGCCGCACCCGGTGGGGCAACACCGGCGGGTTTCACGGCTACCACACGTGGTCGTACCACTCCGCGGACGCCCGGCAGCAACTCACCGTCTCGGTCACCACCGGCTATCGTGGCCCACCGGACACGGCTGAGCTATTGGCCGAGGCCCTGACCGAGCCCGATCAGTGACCGTGGCCCGCCCGGTGGTGAACCTGCCGCCGAACCCACACGAACGGCAGCCACGCCCCGACGGGACCGAACACCCGTGCAGCAACGCGCGCAGCTGAGCCCAACTATCCCGGCCTCCGTAGGCGGGCGCCCGCCTCTGGTGTTGACTGTGCGGGTGCTCACCACCGCCGAAGCCGTTGAGATCGATGTCCGGCCCGCCCGTCTGGGGTCGCGGGCGCTCGCGCTCATGGTCGACATCGCGATCCAGTTCCTCATCGGCGGTTTCCTGTACCTGCTGTACTTCGTGGTCCTCCAGTTCCTGCCGTTCGAGTACAGCAACGTGCTGCTGCCGGACACCGTACGGCTGATCGTGATCGCGATTGTGGTCGTCGGCTATCCGACCGCCCTGGAGACGCTCACCAACGGCCGGAGCCTCGGCAAGGCCATCATGGGCCTGCGGGTGATCCGGGAGGACGGCGGCCCGATCCGGGCCCGGCACGCGTTCACCCGTGCCCTGATCGGCCTGGCCGTGGAGTGGCCGGGCCTGCTGATGCCGCTGGTCACCTGGGCGGGCAGCCTGACCACGATGATCGCGTCCCGGCGTGGCCGGCGTCTCGGTGACCTGGCCGCCGGCACTCTGGTGGTGCACGAGCGCCGCCCGGTGCCGTGGAATCTGGTGCCGGGCATGCCGGCCGGCCTCAACGACTGGGCGGCCACCGCCGACCTGTCGGCGGTGGACGACGAGCTGGCCGAGGCGATCCGGCAGTTCGCGGCCCGGTCCCACCAGTTCGCCGAACCGTACCGGTCGGTGCTGGGCCAGAGCCTGTTCCACGAGGTGGCCGCGAAGGTCTCCCCCGCCCCGCCGCCGGGCACCGCCCCGTGGCTGTTCCTGGTGGCGGTGCTGGCCGAGCGCCGCCGCCGGTCGGCCGCCCAGCTGGCCGCCACCCGGAGTGTCACCCAGCGTGTACTGCCAGGGTTCGGGGAGATCCCGCCGAACAGCCGCCACTGATCACCGCGTCACCCGCCCAGCTGGCCGACTCCACCCGGCGTTCGTCCGGCAGGGCGTAGTTGACCAGCACGGCCGGAGCATCGTCGGCCCAGCTGACCAGGGTGGGCCGGGCACCGTCGGGCAACCGGTCCCCGAGGCCGGTGCTGCGATCGGCGGGCAGATCGTCACGACGGCCGTCGAGCACGTCACACAGGTCTTCCAGGGGCACCCGGCCGACCAGGCCCGGGTACCGGATCCGGCGGATGTGCAGCCAGGCCAGGTGGTTGCGCTGCACAGCGGCCGGATGCCGGCCAGCCCGTACCGCGGCCCGGTGTTGTTGTCCCACACGTCGGCGATCCGGGCGATCTCGGCCCTCGACTGACGATCTTGTGAAAACTAGCGGTAAGGCTGGTCAGAGGCCCTGCGGCGGGTAGTCGCCGTCCGGGTGCGGCCCTTGTTGGTCACCCGTTGGCGGGACTGTGATCACGGTTGCCTCGCCCCTATGTTGGCCATCGATGTCAGACGATGGTAATGAGGGACGATTTCTTACTGCTGGCCAGGTCGAGGCGTACGGGCGTTTCGTGGGGACGCCCGTCCTTGAGGATCTGGAGCGGTTCTTCCTGCTGGACGACGTCGATCTGAAGCTGGTCCGGGGCCGTCGCGGGGCGGCGAACCGGTTGGGGTTCTCGTTGCAGCTGACCACGGTGCGGTTTCTGGGGACGTTCCTGGACGATCCGCTCGCTGTGCCGGAGGCGGTGCTGGAGTATCTGGCCGCGCAGTTGGGGATCCGCCGGCCGGGTGTGGTGCGCGATTACATGATGCGGGAGATGACCCGGTTCGAGCACCGCTGGGAGATCCAGACCGCGGATGGGTGGCAGGAGTTCGCGCAGGTCACCGACGAGTTGACGCGGTGGATAGATCGGCGGGCTTGGACAACCGGGGAGGGCCGTAAGGCGATCTTCGACCGGGCGGTGCCGTGGTTACGACAGCGGCGGGTGCTGCTGCCGGCGTTGGAGTCGCTGACCCGGCTGGTCGGACAGGCGCATCTGCGGTTGTGGGAGACGCTGCTGGAACTGGTCACCGCCGAACAGGCGGTACTGCTGCTGAACTTGGTGGAGGTCCCGGACGGGCAGCGGATCTCGGCTTTGGAGTGGCTGCGGCGGGAGCCGACCGGGGATACGGCGCTGGCGCTGGTGAAGGCGTTGAACCGGGTGGCAGAGGTGGCCGGGATCGGTTTGGGCGGGCTGGATCTGTCGGTGGTGCCGCAGCGGCGGGTGGTGGATCTGGCCCGGGCGGGGATGACGGCGAACGCGACGGCGTTACGTAAGCGTCAGCCGTACGCCAAGCGGGTGGCGACTCTGCTGGCCACGGTCGCGTATCTGGAAGGCAAGGCCACTGACGACGCCTTGGAACTGTTCGACGTGGTGATGACCACCCAGCTGCTGGCCCGCGCGCAGCGGCAGTCGGCCAAGGACCAGGCCAAGCGGTATCCGCGGGTGTCGCGGGAGGCCGGCAAGCTGGCCGCCGCGGTCGAGGTGCTGCTGACGGCCACCGAGGCCGAGCAGGACATGCCCATCGACCGGATTTGGGATCTGATCGAGGACGTGGTGCCGCGTGCGGAGTTGCGGGCGGCGGTCGCGCTGATCCACGAGGTGGCGCCGCCCGGTTTGGATCCGGAGCAGGAGTGGCAGGCTGCACTGTGCGCCCGCTTCCCGGTGGCGAAGAAGTTCGTGCGGGCCTTGGCCGAGACGATCGAGTTCGGGGCGACCGCCGACGCCGCCCGGGTGCTGATCGCGTTGAAAGGGCTGCCCGACCTGCTGGAGGCGCGGCCCAGCAAGCGGGTACCGACCGGGTTCCTGGACGCGAGACTGGCCGATGTCGAGGTGGTGCCGGCCGGATGGCGCAAGCAGGTGTTCACCGAGGGCCGGCCACCAGGAACGGTGGACCGGGCCGGATACACGTTCTGCGTGCTGTCGCAGTTCCACACCCGGCTCAAACGGCGGGACATCTTCGCCGCGGCGTCGTCGCGGTGGGCCGACCCGCGCTCGCAGCTGCTCGACGGTGAGCAGTGGCAGGCCAAGCGGGAGATCATGCTGGAGTCCCTGGACCTGCCCGAAGACCCCGATGACCTGCTGCAGGAATGCGCGACCGAGCTGGACGGGGTGTGGCGGCACATGGCCGGGCGGGCCGCGGCCGGGGAGATCACCGTCGGCGCGGACGGCCGGCTGCACGCCGCCGCGCTCAAAGCGGTCGCCGAGCCGGACACCCTGGCGGCGTTGCGGGACCGCAGTCAGAAGATGATGCCGCGGGTCGACATCGGTGAGCTCGTCATGGAGGTGATGGGCTGGTATCCGGGGTTCGTGGACGCCTACACCCACATCGGAGGGGGCGGGGCGCGGATGGACGGCCTGCCGACCACCCTCGCGGCGGTGCTGACCGCGCAGGCGCTCAACATCGGCTGGACCTCGGTGATCTCGCCGAAGGTGCCGGCGTTGACCCGCGGCCGGATCAGCCACGTCTACCAGAACTATGTGTGCGCCGAGAACCACGCGGCGGCTAACCGGTGGCTGATCGACGGACAGGCCGGGCTGGCCACGGCCGCCTGCTGGGGTGGCGGCCTGGTCGCCGCGGTGGACGGCACCCGGTTCGTGGTCCCGGTCCGATCCCTGCACGCGCGGCCGAACCCGAAGTACTTCGGCCGGCGCAAGGGTGCCACCTATCTCAACCTGATCAACGATCAGGGCGCCGGGACGGCGGGCATGGTGGTCTCCGGCACGCCCCGGGATTCGCTGAACGCGGTTGATCTGCTGTATCGCCGGGACGGCGGCCGCCAGCCTCAGGTGCTCATTTCGGATACCGGCTCTTACACCGACATGGTGTTCGGGCTGCTCAAGCTGTTGGGGGTGCAGTATCGGCCGGAGCTGGCCGACCTGCCGGATCAGAAGCTGTGGCGGATCAACCCGTCCGCCGACTACGGAATGCTCGATGGCACCGCCCGGGGCCGGATCGACCTGGCCCGGGTGCGTCAGCACTGGCCGGACGTCCTGCGCCTGGTCGCCTCGGTGCACAGCGGGGCGGTGTCGGCGTGTGACGCGATGCGGATGCTGCAGCACAGCGGGAACCCGACCCAGCTCGGGCAGGCCCTCGCGCACTTCGGCCGGATCTTCAAGACCCTGCACGTTTTGTCGTACGTCGACGCCGAGTCGTATAGGCGGGCGATCAAACGGATGCGTAACCTGCAAGAAGGGCGCCACGGCCTGGGCAAGTACGTCTTCCACGGCCGCCGCGGTGAGCTGCGGGAGCCGTATCACGCGGGCATGGAGGATCAGCTCGGCGCCCTCGGCCTGGTGATCAACTGCGTCACGTTATGGAACACCGCCTATCTGGACGCGATCCTCGACCGGCTACGCGGCGACGGGTTCCCGGTGTTGGACGCCGATGTGGCCCGGCTCTCGCCGTACATGTACGCCCACATAAACGTCCATGGCCACTACACGTTCGCCGCTCCCGATCTAGGCGGTGCGCGTCGGCCCCTTCGGGATCCCGATGCTGCGGCCGCGGAATGACCCGGGTCGTCATGACGACCCTGCCCCGGTGACCGCGCTGCGGTCTACTCCGACGCTCGTCGACGTCTTGGCCGCGCTTGGCCGTCAATCGTCCGTTGCCAGGGCTGCACTCCGTGGCAGGAAGCCGTGCACGTCACCAGTCACGAACGGCGACCACAACATTTGATGGCTTGCTCTCTGGGGTCCGCGACGGCAAGATCTCCCCATGATCAAAAGAATCGAGCCTGCCGGTATCCGGTGAGCGTGTTCGAAGCCCGGGTGGACCGGGTGCTGGGTGCTGGCCCGTTCTGCGAGATCGGCCAGCCGCGCGTCACTACGACCTCGCCCGATGGAGCGCTCATCGCGGTCGGCGGGGCATTTTTCCGGCCACAATGGCACGGTCGTGACGTCTCTCGCCGATCGCAGCCGGACCCGGGTTGGCATCGGTCTGCGGTCTACCGCACCGGCGATCTCACCTGCTTGTTCCAGGTAACTACGCGCTGGCCGGCCAACGCGCTCGCCTTCCATCCCACCCTGCCGTTGTTGGCGATCGGCACCGGCGCGTACGACGGCGGATGGGCCTACGAAGGCGAACTGCTCCTGTTGGACCTCTCCACCGGCGCTACCGTGTCGCTGCTGGAACATCCCCGGGAGGTTCGCCGACTCACTTGGCAGGATCCGGAGACTCTCGCGCTGGTGCTGGCCATCCCCTGCGACGAGGACAAGAAGACGTTCGGCACCACGGCTCTGGCCTGCACCATCCGGCGCGACGACTGGGACCGGGCCACCACGGGCATGCTGCAAATGCCCTACGGCGAAGAGCCACACGCGGACGAATCTCGAACGGATCCGGCTGTCGCTGCCGCTGTCATCGAACAGTTGTGTACGCAACGAGGACTCGCGTGGACGCCCCGCCGCGAAGTTTGGGCGGTGCAGGCCCTCGCCGACGGTCGTGTTCTCGCTGCACTCGAAAGAGTCGCTCTGGAGTGCTGGACACCGACGTCTCAAGACTGTGCCTGGCGGGTGCCCACCGACGGCACCGGCTGCCAAGTGATCGTGCTGCCGGGCGGACGAACGGCGCTGGCATTGACGCAGACCACAGGCAGCTACCACGCCGGCCGATGGACATACGAACCGAGTGTCGTGGTGGAGATCGGCCTGAACGACGGTGCCGTCCGGGCGACCCGCCAGGAGGCCTCCCGCGTGGTCATGGTGTCCCGGGCGGACGGCCGGTGGGCGCTGCGCGACACTTCGGCGCGGGCAGGCCGGGTCACGCTCGTCGACCCGGCCGGTACGCACGGGCGCAGGGTCCAGTTGGGACGTTACGACCTGTTCAATCACTACTTCGACATCCGGTACGCCCCCGACCTGCTGCTTCTTCAGGGTCTGGGCGATGAACCCCATCAGGATAAATGGGTGGTCGCCGTCGACGCGCCGCGCACGCGGGTACGGCGGCTGTTCCCGCTCGAGTGGGATTCGTCGCGCGGCGGGCATCTGTTCGGTGGCTGTGGCGCCTACCTCAACGACCGTGCGGGCCCGGCCGTCGTCCACGCCGGCGCCGTTCACGACGGCGCTGGGCTGCTGCCCGGGAACGCTTTCGTGGCACGCCGCGCGTATCCGACGGGCGAGCCGCAATGGGTGTTCACGGCTGAGCATCAGGCCACCGCACTCGACGTGGACGGCGACTTCGTCTACGTCGCGTTCAACTCGGGGGAGCTGGTCATCCTGCGCGCCGAGGACGGCGCGGTGCAGGGACGGCAGCAGCTACTGGTGAACGGCCACCGAGTCGTTCCGCTCTCACTCGCATGCGCGGGAGCGAACCGGCTTGCCATCGGCACCCTGGACGGCCGGGTGCTCGACTGTTCGATGACCGCCCTGCCACCGCCGGAGTAGTCCTGCTCGGTGCGGCCCGTGATCATGGGCCGCACCAAGCATTCAAAGGCAACCAAGCCCGGGATCACGGTGTTCCGTTTGAGGATCGTCCACCGGTGTCGGAGTCCGAGCTTCTCTGCACGAGCCGATGGTCGTGACCAGGAGCCGTGCACGGGAGTGTGAACTTTCCGCTGACCTGGACTCGTGTGCACTACGGTTGATTTGCTCCGTACTCCTGTGCACGACAGTGAGGGCCTGGGCATGGTCGATGAGCCGGCGCTACTTGAGCGGGGTGTGCTGACCGCGCCCGCAGAGGTCTGGGACCTGGCGGTGCGCCGGGCCGAGGTGATCGGCCGCCTGGCCACCGGCGCCACGGTTGGGCACGTGGCTGCGGATGCGGCCGCGGTGGAGCTGGGGGTGTCGCGGCGGCAGGTGTACGCGATGCTGGCCCGGTGGAGGGCGGGTTCTGGTCTGGCGTCGGACCTGGTCCCGGGCCGATCCAGTGCCGGCCGCGGCCGCGAGCTACTGCCGGAACCGGTCGAGACGGTGATGCGCGAGGTGCTGCGTAGTAAGTACGTGTCCCGGCAGCGCCGATCGCTGGCGGCAGTGCACCGGGAGGTCGCCCGCCGATGCCGCGTCCAGGGCCTGCGGGTGCCTTCGCGGGGCACCCTCGCTCGGCGGGCCGCGCGGCTGGACCCGGTGGCCACCACGACCGCCCGGCAGGGCCCGGACGCAGCGCGGGCGTTGCAGGCCGCCGGTGGCGAGCCGCCACCGGTGACCGCGATCCTGCAGCAGGTCCAGATGGACCACACTCCGGTGGACCTGATCGTGGTCGACGACCGGCACCGGCTACCGATCGGCCGGCCATACCTCACCGCGGCGATCGACGTATTCAGCCGCTGCGTGGTCGGCATGGTCGTGACCCTGGAGGCGCCGTCGACGCTGTCGGTCGGGTTGTGCCTGACGCACGCGGTGCTCGACAAGCGGGACTGGCTGGAACGGCTCGGCGTGGCCGCGGTGTGGCCGATGAGCGGCAAGCCGCTGGAGATCTACGTCGACAACGCGGCCGAGTTCCGGGGCGAGGCGCTGCGCCGCGGCTGCGAGCAGCACGGCATCAAGGTGAAGTGGCGGCCACCGGGCCTGCCGCACTTCGGCGGGATCGTCGAGCGGGTCATCGGCACGATGATGCAGCTGGTTCACGAACTGCCGGGCACCACGTTCTCCAACCCGCGCCAGCGCGGCGAGTACGACTCCGACGGCAAGGCGGTGCTCACCGTCGGGGAACTGGAGCGATGGTTGGCCCTGGCGGTGGCCTCCTACCACGGGCAGGTGCACTCCACGCTCGGGCAGACCCCGGCCGCGGTCTGGGCCGCCGGGACCGCGAAGACTCGGCCGATCACGGTGACCGGCGAGACGGCGTTCCTGGTGGACTTCCTGCCGGTGATCCGCCGGACGTTGACCCGGACCGGGTTCGTCATCGATCACGTGCGGTACTTTAGCGACGCGCTTAAGCCGTGGATCGCCCGCCGTGACCGCCTCGACCGGTTCGTGCTGCGCCGCGACCCGCGCGACCTGAGCCGGATCTGGGTGCTCGACCCGGACGGCGGCGTCTATCTGGAGGTGCCGTACCGGACGCTGGCCCACCCTCCGGTCACCCTGTGGGAACAGCAGGCCGCCGTCGCCCGGCTGCGCGAGCAGGGCCGCGCCCAGGTCGACGAGACCGCCCTGTTCCGGATGGTCGAGCAGATGCGCACGATCACCGACACCGCCGCGGCGACCACCCGCCGGGCCCGCCGGGATGTCCAGCGCCGGGCCGCAGTCCCGGTGGCCCGGGCCTCGGCGCCGGGCAGCGTCGTGCCGCCGCCGGAGCCTGCCGGATCGGTGGCCGTCGCGGAGCCGTTCGCGGTGATCGAGGAATGGTGAGCCCCGGCGAGGAGGCCATGGACCTGGACCATCTGCATCCCGGTGCCCGGCCGGTGGCGCTGCTGCCGGGCGAAGAACGGCTGCGGCACGCGCGCGCCGAACGGTGGATCGGCTACTCCCGCGCGGCCTCAGCAGTGGACCGGCTGGAAGAACTGCTGGGGTGGCCGGCCCGGCAGCGGATGCCGAACCTACTGCTAATCGGCCCGACCAACAACGGCAAGTCGATGATCGTGGAGAAGTTCCGGCGCCTGCACCCGCCGATCTCGCACCCGGACCGCGAGGAGATCCCGGTGCTGGTGGTGCAGATGCCGTCCGAGCCGTCGGTGATCCGCTTCTACGTCGCGGTGCTCGCCGCGCTCGGCGCCCCGCTGCGGCCCCGGCAGCGCCTGGCCGACCTTGAGCAGGTCGCCCTGGCGGTGCTACGCGCCACCGGCGTGCGGATGCTGGTCGTCGACGAGCTGCATAACGTCCTCGCCGGCCGCGGCGACGTGCGCCGTGAGTTCCTCAACCTGATCCGGTTCCTCGGCAACGAGCTGCGGATCCCGCTGGTCGGCGTCGGCACCCGGGAGGCGTACCTGGCGATCCGCTCCGACGACCAGCTGGAGAACCGGTTCGAGCCGTTTCCGCTGCCGCCGTGGCAGCCCGGCGCCGAGGCGCGCTCGCTGCTGGCCAGCTTCGCCGCCTCGTTCCCGCTGCGCCGGCCATCGCCGATCGCGACCGAGGAGATGGCGCGCTACCTGCTGACCCGCAGCGAGGGCACGATCGGCGAGCTGACCCGGCTGCTCACCGACGCCGCGATCGCGGCGATCGACTCCGGCGAGGAGGCCATCAACCAGCGCACCCTGCTGCTGGCCTCCTACCTCGGGCCCACCGAACGGCGCCGGCTGTTCGAGCGAGAACTGGTGTGACACCGCGGTGGCCGCTGCACCCGCCGCCCGGCTCGCTGGAAGCGCTGTCGTCGTGGCTCGCCCGCCTCGCCGAGCTCTACCACCTGCCGGTGGCCAGCCTGCTTGCCGACAACCTCGGCCTGGTCGGCTTCACCGTGCCCGACGACCTCGACCACAACCCGCCCGCGGCCATGCTCACCGCGCTGGCCGACCGGACCGGCGTCGACCTCGCCCAGATCCAGGCGACGACCCTGGCCGGCTGGCGGCCGTGGCTGCTGGACACCCTCGACGCGCCGGACCGGCAGACCTCGTTCGACAACTACGTCCGAGCTCACTCGGTGCTGCTCGCGCCGCGCACCAGTATCGGGAACGGGCTGAGAAGGTACCGGTTCTGGCGTGGGCCGTGGCTGCCGCGGCATTGGATGAACCGGGCCTGCCCACTTTGCGCCGTCCTGCCTGGTCGAGGCCGGGCGCTGATCGGCCGGCTCCCGCTGATGGTCAGCTGTGGCGAGCACGGCTGCCGGCTGGAGGACGCCGTCACCGTCGACATCGCGATCGCCTTGCACGGTCGGCCGCCGGACCCGGTGCCAGTGGCCGAGCCGCTGGCTGCCCTGGACCGCTACACCCAACAGGCGCTGCTCACCGGCAGGGTCAACCTGCCGGGTCGCGACATCCACGCCGGCGTGTGGTTCCGGCTGCTCCGCACGCTGCTGCACGAGCTGAGCCTGTCACCGAGTACCGCCGGCCAGGTCGGAGGCCGCATGCTGAAACTGATCTGGGAGACCGTCGGGCAACCGGTCCGAGCCGGTATGGGCACCTGGAAGCCGTACGAGCAGATGGGGTGGCCCGCCCAGGAGACGATGCTGAACGCCGCGGCGGTCGCGTTGCAGCTGGCCGCCGCCGGTCGGATCACCGCCCGCGGCGTCCTCGGACCCGCAATCCAACCGATTCCGTCGCGGTGGGCGTATGCCGGTGACCCGCTGGCGCCACACGGCACCGCGTGGCCCGATCTCACCGCCGCGGCGGAGGCCGCGCTCGACGAGGCCCGGACCGTACCCGGTGGTGCTCGACAGCTGCTGGGGCTGCTCACGATGGGCAGCCGCCGCCGGGATGTATGGGAACGAGAGATCGCCTTCTTGCAGGACAACGGCGTCCCGGCCGAGTTCCTGCCGGGCACCGCAGAACTGGACCGGGTGCTGAACGGGTGGCGTGCGTCGTACGGCGATTAGTCCACGGCTCCGGTCGTGAAGCGCAGCATCGTGAGAACGAGCAGAACGGTGCCGGCGAACGTGCCTCCGCCGGTGAGGATTGCCGTCGGCGGATTCAAGCCCCCGATCCAAGCGAGTAGCCCACCCGCCGTACCAATAAGGACGGCCGAGAGTACGGTGATCGCCAGCCAGAGGCCGCGTGCATTGGAGTTGGACAACAGGCTCCCCTTCTCGAAGTGGACTCGTCCGAGACCACGAAGATGTTTCGACATCCATTGTCAGGGGGTCCGAGAAGTGGTTGACCAGCGAAGACACCCATACACCAAGCCGTGGCAGCCGATGTCAAGCGGTTGATAGAGCTGGGTCCTGGTGCGCCAAATGTAGACTTTGGTTGTCATAGGTTGTCAGCTGCCGAGGAAGCGATGCCGAAAATCTTGAGAATGCCGACAAAGGAGCAGCTACCCGACGGTCCGCGCCGTCAATTCGTCGAAGAACTGTTCATGCACTACAGGGAGGCGGGCCGGCCGACTCTTCGCGAGATAGCCAAATGGATCGACGAGAACTGGGAGAGCCGCGGGCTACGAGGCACCGCGAGCACCGAGACCATCCGGCGAGTCCTGGGCGGCACCGTCGTACCGCGAACCTGGTACACAGCGGAGACCATCTTGGAGGCGCTCTGCGGCATTGCGGATCGCAGCACGACGGAGGAGCGGTGGCCTGAGGACCAGTGGTCAGGCCGAACGTTCAAGGATGAGCTGAAGCAACGGTGGAACGCTGTACTGGACCACGCCGAGGAAGACCTACCTGAGTTACCTCCGCGTCCCAGCCCCACGCCGCCTCCAGCGCCACGTTCAAACTTCGATGATCCGTGGGCAACCGCCGTATCGCCGGGCCGTTCCAGCTTCGACGAGCCGCCTTTCTAACCCCAGATGGAGGACCCGTTGGCAGAGAGCGAGATCAAGCGGCTTCAGCGGGAGGCTTACACAGCGACCGTTGCCCGGTGGGACCTGCCCACTCTCGGGAGAGAACAATCGCGAGAGGCATGGCACTGGTTCGGCCATGGCGACAAGGGCGTTATCGCCGGTCTCTGCGAGTTGCTCGATCGACACTTTGCGCGAGGAGGAGGCCGGGGCCAACCAGCCGCGATCGGATGCGTTCCCTGGTTCGACCATGCCGGTATCGCCAATCGCCTAGCGCAGATGCCGAGCTGCGTCGTGATCAACAAGCCGCGGAACCGGACATCGGTAGCTGTACGCGACCTTCATAGACGAGGACACGAGTTCCATTCGGAGTGGCTCTCTGACCTCCGCGATCTCGCACCGGCTCAAAGTGACGGAACGCCGCGACTTGTCGGCCCGGGAGATCGGCCCGGTAGTTCGCTCGGACCTGTTCGGGTGTACGGCTACCGCGAAGACCGAAGCCGTCCGCTCCTGCACACCAAGATGCTGGTGCTCGGATGCACGTATGAAGACGACGACGGCTTCTCCGGCATCCACTTCCGACCCGACGTCGTGTGGATCGGGAGCGCCAACTGGACCAGCAAGGCCGACATGTTCAACACGGAAGCAGCGGTGGCAGTCGCTGATCGGTCCTTCGTCCACGCCGCCACCAGGCAGATGGCCGACATCATCAGCCACAGCGAACCGCTCAACAGATACTCGGCTACGCCGACTCCCAACCTGACCTCGACCCAACTCGATACGGCAGCATGTGCTGACTACGCAGCTGAGTTCTATATGGGCCGGTGATCCGGCCGGGAGAGAGCCGGCCGGGATGCCGAGCTTCCTTAAGCGTCGCCTGGATGGTCTGGTCAACCCGTGACGGCCGCCGGGCGCAGGTAGCTGTAGACCGTCTCGCGGCTGATACCGAATTCACGGGCGAGGGCGGACTTCTTCTCGCCGGCGGCGGCCCGATCGCGCAGTCGCTGTGCCTGTTCGGCGGTGAGCGCGGGTTTGCGGCCGGTGTACACGCCGCGCTGCTTGGCCATGGCGATGCCCTCGCGCTGGCGTTCCAGGATCAGTGCGCGCTCGAACTCGGCGAAGGCGCCCATCACCGACAGCAGCAGGTTCGCCATCGGCGAGTCCTCGCCGGTGAACGTGAGGCCCTCCTTGACGAACTCCACCCGGACGCCCTTGCCGGTCAGCGTCCGGACGAGCCGGCGGAGGTCGTCGAGGTTGCGGGCGAGCCGGTCCATCGAGTGCACGAGGACTGTGTCGCCGTCGCGGACGAAGGCGATCATCTCGTCGAGCTTGGGTCGGGTGGTGTCCTTGCCTGACGCCTTGTCGGTGAAGACGCGCTCCACCTCGATGCCGTCGAGCTGCCGGACGGTGTTCTGGTCGACGGTGCTGACCCTGATATAGCCGACGCGCATCATTCTCGCCTTCCCGACCGCCCTTTGTCAGGTTGGACTCTATGAAGCCACCGGACATGCGTCAAGAAACGCCACACCGGACCCTAATCTGACGCATTTTGGTGCCGGTGGGGAATGTGGTGTTGAGGTGTACCTCAAGTCGACATGAGCCCGCTTCGCGTCAGCGTCTCCTTGGTCTTGGATGTGGGACTCTGAGCGGCATGACCCCGACTGTCCGGTACGACAAGCGCCATGACTGGTGGTTCTTCGGAGGGGAGAAGCGGAGGGATGACCGGGCGGGGAACATCGTTATTGCACGTAGTGACCTACCCGTCGCGACGGCTACGGATCTAGCGCGGGCGATTCGTCAGGCCGAAAAGTACAACATGGAACCGGACGCAGTGCGCATCGAGATTGACTCTAAGGATGGCGAGTACTGGCCGGAGTCCGGCTTCACTGAGCCGATCTCCTTCGTGGTCCTCTCGGATGGGCGACTCGCCATACATTGCATCCTTGAGGTCGATGTACCCGGTTTGGCCTTCGCTGGGGCGGTCAAGCTTTGCTCGCCGCTACTCAAGCGTCTTGGCGCGGAGTTGGTCGATGAAACCCCGCTCTTTTGGGCGCGCAACGCCGAACTTGACAATGTTGTAGTTGCTGCGCCTACTCGTGGCAAAACCCTGGAGGCGCTCTATGAGATCGGTAGGAGCGTCAAGAGGCTGATCGAGGCTGCGGGTCGCGGGGGATTGAATCGGAAAACTACTGCCGACCTGATTGCCGGCGGTCGGGCTGACCTGCTCATCGGCCAGCCGGAGGGGCCGTGGCTCGACGTCAAGACGGCGCACTACGACCTGACAACCTCTAGGGGAAAGATCTCGCTTGCTCAAGCGGTCAGCCGGTTCGCTAACGCCGAGGAAGGCGGCATCGTCGTAGTGGGCATGGGGACGAAGAAGATCCCGGGTGGCGAGCTGATCGACTCCATCAAGCCTGTTCCCCTGGATACAGCGATCCCCCGTCGCTACCGGCAAGCGATCGAGACGTGCCTCTTCCCCTTCCCGGTAGGGCTTGATATTCGGACGGTCGAAATCAGCGCAGGAGAGGGACTGGTGCTGGTGTCACTACCCCCTCAAGAAGAGGAACTGAAGCCCTTCCTGGTGCATGGGTCGATCGTCGGTGACCGGGTCGAAGGCGCCTACATCAGCATCGTGCGACGCAGTGGCGAAGACTCAATCCCGATCACGGCTGCGCAGATCCACTCAACCCTCGCTGCTGGACGTGCCCTGTTGCGCCGTGGCCAGATACCCCACGTCGAGTAGTCGTACTCCCAATAACACAGTCGTGCGCGGCCGCCCGACGGCGACAGCCGTGCCGGACTCAGCTGTACTGGGACGGCACAATCGGCGCATGCCTGAGATCTTCGTCGACCTGGGATCTGTCAATGCGCCCTCCGGTGTGCTGGTGCTCGGCATGGCCGGGGGGATCGATCAGTGGCCGGCGCTGGGCCGGTCTCTGTCCGCGCGTGCCCGGGATGCGGCGTCGTCGGGAGGTGGCCATCTTCGGGAATGGTTGTGCGAGGCGGTTGCTGTCCCGGCCGCTGCCGACCGGCCGTTGAGGGTGAGAGCGAGTACCTCGCCGTCGCCGTTTGATGAGGAGCCGACGGTCGCGACGCTGGAGATCGCTCTCGGACTTCCGTGGCCCGAGACCGCAGACTTGCCGGCACCGGTCCGGCTCGGGGACCTGCCCGTCGATCGCTGCGGCATGGTCATCGGCGACGCCGTAGGACTGGATGCATGGACGGGTTTGGAGGGCGAGCCGGCCGATGGGCTTGCCGACGTCACCTACTGGGGGCGATACGAAGACGACGCTCACGCGCAGTTCGGCGGCGAACGGATCGCACAGCATGGCGTCGACGGGCCATACGGTTGGCTCGACCTCCCATTGGCTGAGGCAACCGCACGCGCAGCCGAACTCACCGCCTGGCGCGACCGTCTCCACGGCAAAGGCCTCATGGTCTCGATCGAGGAGCACACCGACTTCCACCGATTCCACCGAGCCGGGTGGGGCCATCCGCTTCGCGTCGGAGCGATCGAGGTCGGCAGCTGCCAGGTACTCGGCATCGAATGGGACCAGGGCGACCACTCGATGAGGCACAACGGGGAGCGGGCCGCCGGTCAGGTCTATCCCGTCACGCTCGAAGCCGACGAGGCAGGCGAGATGCTGATGCGATGGACGATTCCGCCCTACAGCTTCGGCGCCGAAGACTAGCCGCAGGTGCGACGCACTCGGAGTGCTAACTCTTCTCGTGCAGAGGAGTTCGGTTACTCGTGCAGACGACCGCGGAAACCGACAGTTCTCGGGTTCGGCCATGCCCAGCATGCTCGCACAAACATTTCTCAGAACCGCGGACCGACCCGTTTGCGTGAGAACGCGTTGTGAGAACGAATCCGGCCCGGAGAGATGCCGACGGCATCGGTCGGCGGGGTGTTCTCACAATGGACCGTTTGTGAGAAAGGCAGAACTGGTTACTGGCACTGCGAGAGGCCAGCAACCTCGATGGCTGCTGGCCTTCTCGCAGTGGGGTGGCTCAGAGTTCGAGGAAGGACGCGATGAAGCGCTCGGCGTCGAGCGCGGCGGCGCAGCCGGTGCCGGAGGCGGTGATGGCCTGCCGGTAGGTGTGGTCGACCAGGTCACCGGCGGCGAACACGCCGGGGACGTTGGTCCGGGTGCTCGGCGACTGCACCTTCACATAGCCCTCGTCGTCCAGTTCGACCTGGCCCTTGAACAGCTCGCTGCGCGGGTCGTGGCCGATCGCCACGAACACGCCGGTCACGTCGAGAACCTTGGACTCGCCGGTCTGCACGTTCTTGAGGCGGGCGCCGACGACCTTGCCGTCCTGGCCGAGGATCTCCTCGACCACCGAGTTCCACTCGACCTTGATCTTGGGGTTGTCGAGGGCCCGCTTCTGCATGACCTTGCTGGCCCGGAAGGAGTCACGGCGGTGCACGATCGTCACGGTCTCGGCGAAGCGGGTGAGGAAGGTGGCCTCCTCCATCGCCGAGTCGCCGCCGCCGACCACGACGATGTGCTGGTTCTTGAAGAAGAAGCCGTCACAGGTCGCGCAGGACGAGACACCGCGGCCGAGCAGCTCCTGCTCGCCGGGCACGCCGATCGGGCGCCACGCGGAACCGGTCGCCAGGATCACCGCGCGGGCGAAGAACTGCTGCTCGCCCACCCAGACGGTCTTGAGGCCCTCGGTGCCGGCCTCGGTCGGCTTGTCGGTCAGCTCGACCCGGGTGACGTCGTCGGTCAGGAACTCCGCGCCGAACTTCTCCGCCTGGGCGCGCATGTTGTCCATCAGCTCGGGACCCATGATGCCGTCCCGGTGGCCGGGGAAGTTCTCCACCTCGGTGGTGGTCATCAGCGCGCCACCGGAGTTCACGCCCTCGATCACCAGGGGCTTCAGGTTGGCGCGAGCCGCATACAGCGCCGCGGTGTAGCCGGATGGTCCGGAACCGATGATGATCAGATTGCGGACGTCGTCCATGGTCAGGACGCCGGGAGCAGGTCGGCGAGCAGCGCCTCGATGCGGTTCTTGATCTCGTCGCGGATCGGGCGCACGGCGTCGACGCCTTTGCCGGCCGGGTCTTCGAGTTTCCAGTCCTCGTATCGTTTGCCGGGGAAGACCGGGCAGGCGTCGCCGCAGCCCATGGTGATGATGGCGTCGGATTCCTTGGCGGCGTCCCAGGTGAGTTTGGTGGGGGTCTGGTCGGTGATGTCGATGCCGACCTCCTTCATCGCCTCGACCGCGGCCGGGTTGATCGTTTCGGCGGGTTCGGAGCCGGCGGAGCGGACCTCCACCTTGTCGCCGGCGAGGTGGCGCAGCCAGCCGGCGGCCATCTGGGAGCGGCCGGCGTTGTGGACGCAGACGAACAGGACGGTGGGCTTGCTGTCACTCATGGTGGTTCCTATCAGTGGGTGGTGAGCTGGCGGAGCAGGGTCTGGACCCGGGTGTCGATCTCGTCGCGGACGGCGCGGAGGCCGTCGAGGTCGCTGCCTGGTGGGTGGGGTAGGTCCCAGATCTCGTAGCGCGGTCCGGACAGCACCGCAACGGCTTCGCGGCCGCCGGCGATGACGACCACGTCGACTGCCGCCAGGATCTCGGCGGTGATCGTTTTGGAGTACGCGTCGTCGAGGGTGAGGCCGCGTTCGGCCAGGACGGCGGCGGCGGACTTCGACACCGTGTCGGCGGGCTGCGAACCGGCGGAGTGCACCCGCACCGCGGCACTGGCGTGGCGCAGCCAGCCGACGGCCATCTGGGAGCGGCCGGCGTTGTGGATGCAGATGAACAGCACCGCAGGCGCCCGGCCAGGGCCGTCGGCCGGGGCCAGGGCGGTGAGCCGGTCAGCGGCGAACCGTTCGGTCAGCTCCGGTAGCCGCGGGTCGGCGAAGGCGGTGCGGTGCAGGGCGACGTAGGAGTCGCTGACCAGGTGAGCCACGGTGTCGTGCGTGTGTACGCCTCGGAAGCGTTCGGCGAGCGTGGCGGTGATCGCCGCGAGCAGCGGCTGCGTGTCGGTGTTCATGCGCGCCGGGCCTGATCGGCGTCGTGCGGGACCACGACGTCGTCGGCGTTCTCGCCGGCGTGCGGGTACAGCGCCAGCACCAGGCCTACCCCGAGCAGCAGGCCGACGAGTTGGGCTGCGACGAAGCCGGGCACCGAGGCGGGGGCGATGCCGGCGAAGGTGTCGGTGAAGGCGCGGCCGATCGTGACCGCCGGGTTGGCGAAGCTGGTGGAGGAGGTGAACCAGTAGGCCGCGCCGATGTAGGCGCCGACCGCGGCCGGGGCGACCGCGGCACGACCGGACCTGACCAGCGCGAAGATCAGCAGGAGCAGGCCGGTCACGGCGACGACCTCACCGAGCCACAGATGCCCAGAAGCGCGGTCCTTGGTCGACATCGTGACCGGTGCCAGGTCGAACATCAGGTTCGCCAGGATCGAACCGGCGATCGCCCCGAGGGTCTGCGCTACCGCGTATCCGCCGAGGTCTTTGCCGGTCAGGCCGGTGCCGGTGCGGCGGCCGAGGAACCAGTCGGCGGCGGAGACGACGGGGTTGAAGTGGGCGCCGGATATCGGTCCGAAGGTGAGGATCAGCGCGCCGAGGGCGAACGCGGTGGCGACCGAGTTCTCCAGCAGTTGCAGGCCGACGTCGTTCGGGGATAGTTGGACCGCCATGATGCCGGAGCCGACGACGGCGGTGACCAGCAGCGCGGTGCCGAGGAACTCGGCGAGCAGCCGCCGCCACAGGGTGATCTGGTGCATGACAGTGGTGTGACTCCGGGTCGTGTCGGTGGATGGGTCAGCGCGCCGGGATGGCGAGCTGGTCGAGCAGGATTCGGACGCGGCGTTCGAGGTCGTCGCGGATCGGGCGGACCTGGTCGTGGGTGAGCCCGTCGGGGTCGTCGACGTCCCAGTTCTCGTACCGGGTGCCGGGGAAGACCGGGCAGGCGTCGCCGCAGCCCATGGTGATCACCACGTCGGCGGCGCGGACGATCTCGTCGGTCCACGGCTTGGGGTACTCGCCGGTGATGTCGATGCCGCGTTCGCCCATGGCGGTGATCGCCGCTTCGTTGATCGTGGTGCCGGGTTCGGAGCCGCCGGACCAGGCGACCGCGCGGTCACCGGCCAGGGCGGTGAAGAAGCCCAGGGCCATCTGGGAGCGGCCGGCGTTGTGGGTGCACAGGAACAGCACAACCGGTTTGCCGTCCTTGTGGTGGCCCTCGACGCGGGCCAGGGCCTGCAGGCGCTGGCGGGCGAAGCGTTCGGCCAGCAGCGGCAGGTAGTTCGGCACGGTGTGGGCGGTGGCGAACTGGTCGTAGCTGGTGTGCAGGAACCGTTCGATGGTCTCCGAGCTGTAGAGGCCGGTGAACTCGGCGGCCAGCCGGACGGCGGCGGTGCGCAGAGCGAGGTCCTGGTCGACGGACAGATCACGCAGGTCGGGGTGGGTCAGGTCAGCCATGGTCGGCTCCCGTGGTGAGGGCGGGCGCGATCCGGTCGATGCGGTCGGCGAGGTCGGTGTAGGCGGCCTCGAACGCCTCGTCGGTGTCGACGCGGACGGGGTCAGGCACCGACCAGTGCAGCCGCGGCCGGATCGGGCCGGTGAGGTCTTCGTGGGCGTTGTCGCAGACGGCGATGATTAGGTCACCGTCGTGCACGACGTCGGCAACGTGGCTGGTACCGGTCGGGTCGAGTGCCAGGCCGTGCTGGTGGGCGACCCGGACCGCGCGGGGGTGGACCCGCTGGGCGGGAATCGTGCCGGCCGAGGCGACCTGACCACCGATCCGGCTGCGCCACAGGGCCGCGGCGAGCTGGGAGCGGGCGGAGTTGTGGGTGCAGACGAACACCACCCGGCCGGCGGTGTCCAACCGTGGTGCGGTCAGCGTGGACAGCACGCCGGGTAGCAGGCGCAGGTAGGTGCGGCGGCGGTCGCCCTCGGAGCGGGCCCGGACCAGCAGCCCGGCGTCCTGCAGCACCTTCACGTGGTGGGCGACCAGGTTGGTCGGCATGCCGAGTTCGGCGGCGATCTCGCCGGGGGAGGCGTCGCCGAGGGTGAGCGCGTCGACGATCGCGAGGCGGGCGGTGTCACCGAGGGCGGCGTGGACCCGGGCCCGCGCCTGCAGCGACGAAGATTCAGCGTTCATTGAGTCAATGGTTGCTGAGTTATGCGCTTCGGGGCAAGCGAACGACAGGTGAACAACCACGTCGGTGAGCTTCCAGCGGATCTGATCCGGGTCTCAGGCGATGTGATCCGCACGCAACCGGCTCCGGCATGCCTTGTCCAGGGCGCGATTGACCAGTGCCGACCCGGCCGATCGCGTCTGCGCCCTGGCCGCAGAGGGGTCAGGGCCGCCGCGGTGGCGGGGGCCGGTGGGTCGTGTTGCCGGAACTGATCCGCAGTCAGAGTCGCTGACGGTAGGCGAGGTCAGGCGTTGGCGGGCTCGTCGACGGCCAGCAGCGCCGACAGTTGTCGCATCAGTGCAGGCCGGGGCCGGTAGTAGACCCAGCTGGCACGGCGTTCGGCGTCGACCAGGCCGGCTTCGCGCAGGACCTTGAGGTGGTGCGAGATGGTCGTGCCGGAGATCGTGAACGCCGGGGTGAGGTCGCAGACGCAGATCTCGCCGTCCGGCGCGGACGCGATCATCGACATCAGCTGGAGCCGAATCGGGTCGCCGAGGGCCTTGAACGCCTGCGCGAGCGTGCCGGCCGTCGCCGGCGGGATGCGCTCGGACGCCATGGGCGCACAGCAGAGCACGTCGTCGGCGGCCGGTGACACCGTCGGTGGTTTTGACATGCGTCGAGGTTGACAGATATCGAATCCGCGTGCAAGCGTTGCTTCGACAGTCATCGGATTCGAGAAACGTCGAATCCGAGTACGGTGGGTCCGAGGATCCGCCGCACGGCCCTGACCTTGACCTCAACGAGGAGTACCCGCGATGAGTAGCGACGCTTCGACCCCCGCCCCGGCCACCGCCGGACAGGACCCGTGCTGCGGCACCGCCGAGCAAGCTGCGGCAGCCGACGCCTGCTGCGCCCCGGCCGCCAAGGCACAGGCGGTCACCGAGGGCGCCGGTTGTTGCGGCCCCGCCGACCAGGCCGTCGCGAGCGCACCAGCCGAGCAGCAGGCCGGTTGCTGTGGTCCGGCCACCACCGTCAGCACGGTGGAACTGCTCCCCACCCCCGGCGCCCGGCCCACCCCCGCCGTCAACGAACAGACCGGTGAGCTGCCGGTGATCGTGATCGGTGCCGGCCCGGTCGGGCTGGCCGCCGCCGCGCACCTGCACGAGCAGGATGTGCCGTTCCTGGTACTGGAAGCCGGTGACCAGGTCGGCGCCTCGGTCCGGCAGTGGGCCCACGTCGGGCTGTTCAGCCCGTGGCGCTACGACATCGACGCCGCCGCCCGGCGGCTGCTCGACGCCGCCGGCTGGGCCGCCCCCGACGACGAGGACCTCCCCACCGGCGGCGAGCTCGTCGACAGCTACCTCGAACCCCTGGCGAAACTGCCCGCCATCGCCCCGTACCTGCGCCTGAGCGCCCGGGTGACCGCCATCAGCCGCGTCGGCGCCGACCGCGTACGCACCGCCGGCCGCGCCGACCTGCCCTTCGTCGTACGGCTCGCCGACGGCACCGAGATCACCGGCAGCGCGATCATCGACGCCTCCGGCACCTGGCGCACCCCCAACCCGCTCGGCGCCAACGGCCTGCCCGCCCACGGCGAACCCGACGCCGCCGACCTCATCGACCACGCCCTGCCCGACGTCCTCGGTGCCGCCCGCGAGCAGCACGCCGGCAAGCACACCATCGTGGTCGGCGCCGGGCACTCCGCCGCCAACACCCTGCTCGACCTGGCCCGCCTCGCCGAGACCGAACCCGGCACCCGGATCACCTGGGCCGTGCGCAGCGGCACCGCCCAACGGGCGTTCGGCGGCGAGGACGCCGACGAACTCCCGGCCCGCGGCGCGCTCGGCTCCGGCCTGCACGCCCTGGTCGACACCGGCAAACTCACCCTGGTCACCGGGTTCGGCGTGCACACCGTCCGGCGTGATGGCGACAGCGTCACCCTGATCGCCGCCGACGGGCGCACGCTCACCGCCGACCGGGTCGTCTCCGCCACCGGGTTCCGGCCCGACCACAGCATCGCCGGCGAGTTGCGCCTGGACCTCGACCCGATCCTCGGCTGCACCCGCACCCTGGCGGACCTGGTCGACCCGAACGAACACTCCTGCGGCACCGTCACCCCGCACGGCTACCGCGAGCTCGGCCAGCCGGAGCCGAACTACTACGCCGTCGGCATGAAGTCCTACGGCCGCGCGCCGACGTTCCTGATGGCCACCGGCTACGAGCAGGTCCGCTCCATCGCCGCCGCCCTGGCCGGGGACTTCGACGCCGCCGACGACGTCCAGCTCGACCTGCCCGAGACCGGGGTGTGCAGCACCAACCTGGTCGTCGAGAACGCCGCCCGCGAGGTCGCCGCCCGCTTCGGCCTCACCCCGGACGTCCCGATCGCGCTGGCGACCGCGACCACGGCGCTGCTGCCTACGGCGGCCAGCACCAGCGACGCCGTCCGTGCGGCCGCCGACCAGATCGGCCTCGACCACGAGACCGCCCTGCAGATCGCCGCCCTGGCCGATCAGCCCGGCGCGCTGCCCAGCGTTACCGGGCTGATCAGCCTCACCAGCTCGGCCGGCGGCAGCTGCTGCGCGTGACGCGTCCCACCGGCACACCGGTGCCCGCCGACCCGAAGGTCGGTGGGCACCGCCCGTCACCCCCGGACGGCAGGGCCCTGGTCGCCGCGCTCGCGATCACCCAGACCATCGGCTACGGCGCCTTGTACTACGCCTTCGCCGTGTTCCTCGTCCCGATCGCCGCCGACCTGCACACCTCCACCACCGCCGTGACCGGCGCGTTCACCGCATCGGTGCTGACCTCGGCGGTGCTGGCCGTGCCGATCGGCCGCCGGCTGGATCGCCGCGGCGGCCGGGCGCTGATGACCTGCGGCAGCCTGCTCGGAACCGTGCTGCTGATCGCCTGGTCGCAGGTCGATCAGCTGTGGCAGCTGTACGCGGTCCAGATCGGCATCGGTATCGCCTCGGCGGCCAGCCTCTACGAAGCCGCGTTCGCCGTGATCATCGCCTGGCACGCACCGCAACGCCGCTCGGCGGCGCTGCTCGCGCTGACCGTGGTCGCCGGGTTCGCCAGCACCATCTTCCTGCCCCTGACCGGCTGGCTCACCGCCCAGCACGGCTGGCGCACCACCCTGCTGATCCTCGCCGCCATCCACGCCGTCACCGCGCCGCTGCACGCCATCGTCGTCCGGCGCCCGCCCGCCGCAGACGGTCACGCCGACACCCGCGACCGCGGCACCGGCGCCCGAGCCGTCCGCACTGCGCTGGCCGATCGGGGATTCTGGCTGCTGGCGGCCGGGTTCACCGCCCACACCATGGCGATCAGCGCCTACACCGTGCTGCTGGTCGCCGCCCTGATCGCCTGGGGCCACCCACCTGCCTTCGCCGCCACCATCGCCGGCCTGCTCGGCGTCCTCTCCGTCGCCGGCCGGCTGATCACCACCGGCCTGCAACGCCGCTACCGGACCACCAGCATCACCGCCGGCATCTTCGCGCTCCAAGCCGCCGCGGCCCTGCTGCTACCGGCCGTCGGCGCCAGCACCGTCGGAGCGGTCATGGCGGTCGTCGGGTTCGGGATCGGCTTCGGGGTGGCCACCATCGCCAAACCCGTCATCCTCGCCGAACGCTACGACACCCGCCGCTACGCCACCCTCGCCGGCGTCCTCGTCGCCCCGATGACCCTCGCCAAAGCCGGCGCACCTCTGGCCGCCGCCGCCCTGCACACCGCCACCGGCTCCTACACCCCGGTCCTCATCGGCGTCGCCTGCTGCTGCGGTATCGCTGCCGCCGCGATCGCCGCCTGCACACCCGGCCGCACGACCTGACCGCCGCCGGATTCACTCACGGCAGCACACCGGCGGTTGATCACTCGTCGTCGCTCGCGTCGGGTTCCCGCAGCGGCCGGTAGGTGCGCCCGCCCAGATCCGGCAGGGTGAACGAGTAGTGGCCGTGGACCCGGATGTGGTGGCGCACGTACGGCGAGAGCCGGGCGACGTCGGCGTCCAGGACCGGGTAGCCCTGGGCCCGCAGCCCGGCGAGGGCGAGGTCCAGGTAGAGGGTGTTCCACAGGGTGATGCAGTTCAAGACCAGACCGAGCGCGCCGAGCTGGTCCTCCATGCCCTCGTGATACGCCCGGTGCAGCTCACCGCGGCGGCCGTGGAAGACGTGCCGGGCCAGGTCGTGACGGCCCTCGTTGAGGTTGCGCATCCCCTTGATCTGGCGCCGATACGGTTCGTCGTCGACGAACGTCAGCACGTGCAGGGTCTTGAAGATCCGTCCATAGGACGCGAGGGCCTCGCCGAGCTGGGTGAGGTTCCCGCCGGCCGACAGCACCCGCAGCACGTCGTACGCCGACACCTGCCCCGTGTGGATCGATCCGGCGATGCGCAGCATGTCCGGCCAGTGCCGCCGGATCCGGTCCAGATCGACGATCCCGCGGGCGGTCGCGTCGAGGGGCCCGTAGTCGGCGGTGCGGTCGATGCGCCACAGCTTGGCGTCGGGCAGGTCGGCCAGCTGCGGCCGGTAGGCGAAGCCCAGCAGCTGCAGCAGCCCGAACACGACGTCGGAGTACGAGCCGGCGTCGGTGATCACGACCTCGGGACGGCGGCCGCCGTCGCGCCGGTACAGCAGATCGATCAGATGCATCGAGTCGCGCGGGGTGCCCGACAGGACCCGGCCGGCGGTGCCGACGGCCTGGTCGTTGACCATGTTGAGCCAGGTCGCGCCGCGCCGCTGGCCGAAGTACTTCGGGTTCGGCCGTGCGTGCACGGTCCGCACCGGCACCACGAACCGCATCCCGTCAGCCGCTGCCACGAGGCCGCCGCCCCAGGCCCGGGCCAGGCCGATGCCGTCCTGGGCGTCGATCAGCACGCCGTTGGCCGCGGCGTAGGTCTCCGGCCGCAGGTAGGTAGCGTCGACGTGGCTGATCCGGCCCCGGGTCAGCGCCGGGATCCCGTCGGAGATCACCGGGACGAAACCGACGTTGAGCGCGTGCGCCGTCAACGTCGCGGCGATCGTCACGTGCAGGTCATCCAGGCGGGTCGCCGCGCCCGACAAGGCGGTGAACGCGGCCGCGAACCCGGGATACCAGGCCATCACCTCCAGGATCAACTCACCCAAGTCGATGCGCGGCAGCATCGCCTCCACCCGGTTACGCAGATCGATCAGGCTCGGCGGGTCCGGGATCGCGGTGACCTTCTGCGCGTGCAGCCGGCCTTCATCGTCGAGCCGGGCCGCGGTGTGCGCCGACAGGCCGGCCGCGACCTGCCGCCACGCCTCATCCAACGCCGCCGCGTGCCCGTCGAGCAGGTCCCGCGGGTCCTCGGGCAGTTGCAGCGCGTTCAGAGCCGGCGCCTTCGCCTGTTCCCAGGCGTCGCCGTCAAGCAGCCGGGCCCGCGGATCACCCCAGCGCTCCGACACGGCGGCGAAGATGTCCCGGCGCTTGAGCCGCTGGTGGAACTGCTCGAGCACACAGAACACGTACGCGGCCTTGTCCACCGTGCCCGGCGGCCGGTCCTTCGGAAAGACCAGGCGCTGCCACCAACCGGACGGCACCACCTCAACCTGTACCCGGTGGGCGTCGAGGAACCCGTCGCCGACCCTGCGGCCCTGCCGGGCATCGAGCAGTTCCGGCAGGTCGTTGACCGCGTACAGCACCGGCGCCGCGTCCGCGGTCGCGCCGAACTCGATGACCTGACACAGCAGCGGCACGAACCCACGGACCGTGGCCATCCGCTCCAGCAGATGCGCCCGCCACTCCCCGTCCGGATCCGCGTCCGCCGGCGGCAGCACCTCGGCGATCCCAGCGACCGCCGCCCTCAGCTCAGCGCGCGACACCTTGCTCTCGATCGCGTCCCACACCTGCTCCAGGCGCACCTGCTCGCCCCACTCAGCGGCCTCCAGCAGCACCGCCACCGCAGCCGCGAGCTTGCCCGCGTGCCGCGACACCTTCGGATAGCGGCGCAGCTTCTCCTTCTTCGACTGCCGCTCCGCCCGGCTCATCAACTCCGTGGTCATCAGCACGTCGAACAACTCCAGCGCATCGTCGACCGAGCGCGCCTCCAACGCCCGCACCGTGGCCAACAGAGTGGCCAGCTTGCGCGGATACGGGTGCCGGCGCAGCGTCGGCGCCTTCGCCTCCAGCCCGTACCGGGCCAGCTCCCACACCCGCCGCCGCGGCACCACCCCCACGTCCAGATCACCGAGCCCCAGCCCGGCGACCTCGGCTGCCCGCTGCAACGCCCGCACCATGCCGGTACCCGACGTCCTGGTCGGCGGCGTACGCCACCGCTCCAACGACGAGAACCGCGAACCGTCCGGCACGTCGAGCAGACCCTCCAGCAGCCGGGCCTGCTCGGCCGAGACCAGCCCGGACAGCCGCTCGTAAAGCCGACCCGTGGCCTGCGCCCGCACCTGGGCCACCAGCCGGGCCAGGGTGCTCACCGCCGGCAACAGCACCTTGCGCTCCCGCAGCCAGCCCACCGCCGCATCGAACAGCGCCTTCGGCCCGTCCCCGCTCGTCCACGCCCGGTCATCGACCCAGCGCACCAGGTCCTGCTCCGCACCGGCGAAGTCGGTGTACCCGTACTCCCGGACGATCTCCCACTGATGCTCGAACCGGGTCTTCGCCCGCCGCAGATACCGCTTGGCCACCGACGGATCCGCTACGCCGACCTGCCCCGCGACGTAGTCGACCGCCTCGGTCGGCACGTCGAGGGGATCCGTCAGGAACAAGCCCAGCGCCCGCACCGTCGCGACCTGCAACCCGAACCCGACCCGGTTCTCGTCACCGCGGCGCCGGGCCACCAGGTCCCGGTCGAAATCGTCCAGGAAGAACAGCCCTTCCAGCTCTGTCGGCGTCAACGCCCGCGGGAACCGGCCGTAGCTGGCCGCCTGCTCATCAGTGAGGAACTCAACCGGCACAGGCCGCAACGCTAGAAGAGATCGAACATGATCGAAGCCGGGCTAACGGTTCCTCGATCACGCCAACCGACGTACCCCGAACGTGTCCAGACCCAAGATCACCCTAAGCGCCAGTTCCCGTTCCGATGTTCCTCAATGGCCGACACCGACCGACTGAACGCCGACCTGTACGCCGACGGCCTCCCCGTGGACGTGATGACACTGGTGACCGCGGCAGCCGACGGCGTGTCCAGCGCCCCGTTGTGGGGCGCGTCGGTGCGCGGCCCGGAGTTCCGCACGCTGGAGCACCGCCTGATCCAGCTCACCCGTCAGCCTGAACTATGGCAATCGATCCCCTGGTCATGACCCATGCACTCACCCCGTTCGAGCGAAGAGCCGCCGGTTCCGGCCCGATTCTCCGCCTGCCCTGGTCCCATGACCGAGGAAACCGGCAAGCCTCACCTTTTTGACCAGCCAGCGGCTGGCAGCCCTGTTCGGCTTCCCCGAGCCGGAGTACACCGAGGAGCAGGAACGGGCCTTCCAAGAAAGGATGGACCGGGGCGACGACGCTCTGGTCGAGATCTTCGCCGGACACCTGACGATGACGCGCCTGCTCGACTCCGGTCAAGATGAACGCTTTGATCGCCACAAAGGTGCCGGAAGCTTATGGCGGCCACGATGACGTCGCTATCCGCGTGATCGAACGATCCGTCCAAGCCGGACCATCATTCCCCAAGCCGGCTGAGGATCGTTCTGACAGCACAAACGGAACAGATGTTCCGCGGAAAGACGAACGGCCCCGGGTCCAGGGTTGGACTCGGGGCCGTTCGTCACACGTACTCAATGGTGGGGTTTGGGGTCCTCGGTCTTGGGCTCGGTGACCGCGGGTGTCTCGGCCTTCGGCTCGGCGGGGGCGACGGGGGTGGTGGCGGCCGGGGTGTCCGCCTCGGGGGCCGCCTCGGCCGTGGGCTCGGCGGCGTGCTCGGTGGTCTTGGCGTGCGACTTGCGGTGGAAGGTGAACATCATGAACACCACGATCAGCGCGCCCACGATCAGGCCGATGATCGCGCTGAGGACGGTGTTGACCAGCCAGCCGACCACACCGCCGAGAGCGCCGGTCCCGTCGTGGGCCGCCACCTCCAGGTGGTGCACGACGTCGTAGAGGCCGTGCCAGCCCAGCTCCTTGGTGCCGACCAGCAGGATGTGGCCGCCGACCCACAGCATCGCCGCGGTGCCGATGACGGTCAGTGCGGTCAGCACCTTCGGCATCGCCTTGACCAGGCCGCGGCCGAAACCGGCCAGGCCCTTGTTGCTGCCCTCGGCCAGGCGCAGGCCGACGTCGTCCATCTTGACGATCAGGCCTACCGCGCCGTACACCAGGATGGTCATCGCCACCGCGACGATGGTCAGGATGATCAGCCGGTTGAGGAACGGCTGATCGGCGACCTCGTTCAGCGAGATCACCATGATCTCGGCGGACAGGATCAGGTCGGTGCGGATCGCGCCGGCGATCAGGGTCTTCTCGTCCGGCTGGGCCTGCTTCTCCTCGTGCGCGTCATGGTGTGCGATCTTGGCCCACACCTTCTCCGCACCCTCGTAACACAGGTACGCCCCGCCGATCATCAGCAGTGGTGTGAGCAACACCGGCAGGAACTGACTGAGCAGCAGGATGACCGGCAGAATGATCAGGAACTTGTTCCGCAACGAGCCCAGGGCGATGCGCTTGACGATCGGAAGCTCTCGTTCGGCCGCGAGGCCGCGAACATACTGCGGGGTGACGGCCGCGTCGTCGATGACCACACCGGCCGCCTTCGATCCGGCTTTGGCGGCGGCCAGGCCGACGTCGTCCAGCGATGCCGCCGCGGCGCGCGCCAGAACCGCCACGTCGTCGAGCAGGGCTGCGAGTCCAGCGCTCAAGGAGAAGTCCTCTCAGGTTCGGTGAAGCGTTTGTGCAGACTCATTCTCGTCCAGGCCCGCCCGTCGTGCATGACCCCCCTCCGCCGAAAGGGCGCTGATCACCGATGACCCCTACCGAGGCCGTGCTGCTGCTCGGCGGCGGACTGATCGCCGGAACCGTCAACTCGATCGCCGGAGGCGGGTCACTGATCACCTTTCCGCTGCTGGTCGGGCTGGGCCTGCCCGGGGTCGCCGCCAACGTCAGCAACGCCCTGTCGGTGGCTCCCGGGTACGCGGCCGGTGCTCTCGGCAGCCGCCCCGACCTCAAAGGTCAGGGCCGCCGCCTGCTGAGCATGATTCCGGCCGCGATCGCCGGTACCCTCTGCGGCAGCTCGCTACTCCTGTTCACCCCACGATCGGTGTTCGACGTGGTGGTGCCGTTCCTGCTGCTGCTGGCCGCCGCGATGATGGCGTTCCAGAACCGGCTGCGCGCGCTGGCCGGTCACCCCAAGGACAATTCGCCGCGCAAGGCCGCCGTTCTGCTCCAGGTCGCGGTCTTCTTCTGCGGGCTGTACGGCGGATACTTCAACGCCGCCATGGGAGTGCTGCTGATCGCGGCTCTGGCCCTGGTCCTGGATGAGCCGCTGCGCCGGATCAGCGCCCTGAAGAACGTGTTCTCCGCCCTGGTCGGCGCGACCACCGTGCTGCTCTACAGCGTGTTCGGGCCGGTGAACTGGGCGGTCGTGGCCGTGCTCGCCCCGGCCACGATGATCGGCGGGTATGTCGGCGCCAAACTCGCGCGCCGGCTGCCGTCGGAGGTGCTGCGCTGGACGATCGTGGTGTTCGCCCTGGCCGTCGCAGTCGTCCTGTTCCTTACCTGATTCCCATCGCCGCGGTCACCGCGTGTGCCGCCCGTTCGGCCTCCCGGTTCAGGGCGGTCACCGCCTCCACCTGGGCGGCCGGACCGATCACGGTACGCCGGGGCCGCTGCCCGTCCGGCGTCTCCACCAGGCGCACCACCGCCGCGGCCACCTCATCCGGATCACCGGCCGGCTGGGCGGAGATCGCCGCCACATAGGCACCGAACGCCGCCGTGTACGCGTCGGCCTGCCCGAACGTGGCGTTGGCGCCGATGTTGGTCGGGTACGAGGCGGCGTCCACGATCACCGACTCCACCCCGAACGGCGCCAGCTCGTCGTGCCATGCCTCGGTCAGGGCGGCCAGGGCGGCTTTGCTGGCCGCGTACAGGCCGCTGAACGGCACCGTCACCCGGGCCGCGATCGATCCGATCTGGATCAGCGCACCACTGCCCTGGGCGCGCAGGTGGGGCAGGGCGGCGCGGTTCACCCGTACCGCACCCAGGGTGTTGACGTCGAACTGCCGTTGCACCTGTTCGGCGGTGAACGCCTCGACCGGGCCGACGAAGATCCCGCCGGCGTTGTTGACGATCACGTCGAGGTGACCGGTCTCGGTCAGCAGCTCGGCGATGGCACGGTCGGCGGAGTCCTGGTCGGTGACGTCGAGCTCGATCACGCGTACGCCAATCGCGGTCAGGTCTTTTGCCGCCGTCTCGTTGCGGCCGTGCGGGTCACGGATGCCGGCGAAGACCCGGTGTCCCCGCTCGGCCAGGGCTTCGACGGTGAGCCGGCCGAAGCCGGTGCTCGCTCCGGTAACCAGTACGACGCTCATTCTGATCTCCCTCTCCGACGAAACGGGGTGGTCCCCCATTTCGACCCGAAGAGTAACTGGGGTGGTCCCCCGTTTGTCAACCGGCTAGTCTTCGACCCGTGCCCCGAGTCGACGCCCGCCGCAACTACGAGCGGATCCTCGCCGCCGCCTCCGCCGAAGTGGCGGCGACCGGCGCCGACGCCTCCCTGGAGAAGATCGCCCGCGACGCCGGAGTCGGCTCCGCCACCCTGCACCGCCACTTCCCCACCCGGCAGGCCCTGCTCGAAGCGGTCTTCCACGACCGGGTCGCCGTCCTCTGCGAGCAGGCCCGCGACCAGACCCTGACCGACTGGCTACGGGCCGTCGCCGACTACGGCGCCACCACCCGCGGCCTGGCCGCCGCCCTGCTGATGACCTCGCAGGCGTCCTCCACCTGCGAGGTCATGCTCACCGACGCCGGCGGCACCCTGCTACGCCAAGCCCAAGCGGCCGGCGAGGTGCGCGCCGACATCGCCATCACCGACCTGCTGACGATGGTCAACGCGGTGTCGCTGGCCACCCAGGACGGCGCCGAAGCCGTCCGCCTGGTCACCCTCGCCCTGGAGGGCATCGCCCCGGCCGCTCACTGAATCCGCAGCATCGTCCGCTCGTCGGTGTCGAGATTGGCCAACTCGGTGTCCGGAGTCAGCGGCGCCCGCCCGGCCCGCGCCTGCACCAGCGCCCCGACCGCCCACGCATCCGCCTCCACCGGCATCCGCGCGTACGCCAGGAACGACTGCTTGGCCAGCTCCCGGTCCCGTACATAATCCTTCTTGAGGTCCGCACCGATCTGCTCCAAGGCCAGGGCCCCGCCCGGCTCGGCCAGCCTGTCCCGGTAGTTCCGCAGGTTCACCGGCGCCACCGTAGGATCGCCGTCCCGGGTGCGCTCGAAGAGCCGCCACTGATCCCGGGACTTGCGGTAGGCCGCCATCGCCGCCTCCTTCTTGTCGTTGACCAGCGACGCCGCACTGACACCATGACCGTCACGGAGCAGGTTGTACTGCCAGTCGGCCGTCTCCGCGTACTCCGCCCCGGAGGTCAGCGGCGTCGCCACCGCGGCAGCCGCCACCGGGTCGGGAACACCGAGCGCCGCCCGGATCCGGGCGGCGTCCCAGCCGTCGCCGGCCAGCTTGCGAGCCAGCCGCCAGTTCTGCTCCGCGTGCCGGCACTCGTGGTAGGCGATGTTGGCCATCCGCCAGAACTCGTCCTCGGTGATGCCGGCGGCGATCACATCCGCACGGAACCACAGACCCCAGGAGTCGGGATTGAACGCGGCATAGGTCTCGGTCCCGGCCAGCTTCCCGGCCGGGTCGACCAGAATCTGCACCCGCGGCACCCCGAGAGCCTGCAACAGCCTCCCGGCCTGGCCGGGCACCGCGGTCAGGCGCTGCAACTCGGTCAGCCGGGCCCACCCCGGCCAGGCGGCACGTACGGCCGCGGTGAAGGTTGTCACGTTCGCGTCGGTAGCCAGACCATGGGGCATGAGAACCTCCAGATGTACGGAGCGAACCGGTGCGATCACGCTATGACGCCCGGTCGCCGGGGCGGCAGGAGTGTCACCCGTTTGACTGGCACAGTGGAGCCCGTGCCTTCGAAGATCCAGCGGAGACTCCGCTCCCTCATGACGCTGGAACTACTGAACGTCCCCCTGCAGGCGTGGGTCTGGTTCGGCGCCGTCGGCCTGCCGGTGACAGCGGTCAACGCCACCGGCTTCGCGGCGTTCGCGGTGCTGCTGGTGGTGGGCGCCGCCTACTGGGCACACAAGCTGCGGCAGCTGCGCCGGCCGGGCCTGCGCCTGCCCCGGTTCTTCGCCGTGGCGCGAGTACTGCTGCCGGCCGCCCTGGCAGTGGTGCTGATCGTGTGCACGGTGGCCGCGGTGCGCGACCCCGGCCGAGCGTCGTGGCCCGGGCTGGGGTTCGCACTGTTCGCGGTCCTGGAACACATCAACTACTTCCACACCCAATTGATGTACGACACCCGAGCCGACCTCCGACGCCTGTTCCGTTCCGGCCTCCAGCGCGCCCACCTGGCCCGTGATCTGCGGTCTACCGCGTCATCATCAGCCGGCCTGCCTCTGTGACAGGGCGATGCGGCGCCGTACGAGATCGACATCCACGATCTTCACAGTCAGGGGGTCGCCGACCTGTGCGCCACCCGCGGTCACGGGTCCTCCCGCACTGCTCGAAGTGACAGCGGCACTCGCTCCCGGACATGGACACGACCCCGGCGGCAGTCGCGTCGGCAAGCTGGCAGATCACGTCCTCGAACCGGGTCTCGTCCACGACTGTGCTGGTGAGCTGCCCGTCTCCCCTCGCCCAGACGATCTCCACCAGCCCTTCGCCGGGCAGGGCCGCCACGGCCGTGTCGACATCGGTGAGCAGGTCCGGCCAGACGGACAACTGGGCCCGTGGGGTCAGCTGGGCACGCACGGCCTCGATGTTGTCGCGGCTCAGGTGGTGCCATCGGGAGGCGTTGAGGGCGAAGGTCTCCTGCAGGAACGTGGCGCGGTGGGCGCTGACGGTCCAGCCGAGACGGGCCCAGAAGTCGGCGTCGGCAGGGCGCTGCACATAGGCGGGGTCGTCGGCGGCGAAGTCGTACGGCGAGGCGTCCAGGCGCTGCGTGAACAGGCCGAGTGCCCGGACGCGGGCCAGCGCGGTTTCGCAGGGCCGGCCGCTGCCGAGGTAGAGGTACTGGTCCCAGCCGACATGCACGGTGAACTCCCCCTCCGCTTCCAGGCGGCACCAGGCGCCGCTGTCGCGGAGCATCGCTCGGACGAGTTCCAAACCGGCACCGATCGGCACCAGTGCCCCGTCGTGGAACCCGGCGGCGCCGTCGGGAAAGAGGCCGGCCAGGCCGTAACCGTCGACCGGTGGCTCCAGGCCGAAGTGGGCGAAGCCTCCGAGCTGCGGCTCGCGGATGGCCAGCCGGTCGACGCCGCTGTCCTCGGCGAACGCGGCGACGGCCCGCAGGTAGGCGGTTTCGACCGGCCCGTGGTCGCTGGCCGTGTCCTCGGTGCCGGTGTAGTGGCCGTGCTCGTCGCGGTCGGCGGGGTCGTACTTGGTGACCTGATAGACGTAGGGCAGCACGTCACAGCCCACCGGGGGTCGACGGCGTGGCCGCGGCGAAGGACTGGGCCAGGCCGAGCAGGATCCCGCGCTGAGCGGTGCGGTCCTGCATGTCCAGGCTGTATCTCACGTAGCCGACGCGGTCGCTCATGCCGGGAGCGTACGGTAAGCCCGCTCAGGGGCCTCGTGCGAAGAACGGCTCTGGCCCACATTCGGCGGCAGTGCGTGACTCGTCGACATCCGGCTGCTCACATCGAGTGCGGCAGCGGTCTGATCGTGACCGGCCGCTGAGACCCCGGTCATCTCCAGGGCCAAACCATCCCGGATGCGGTCACCTCTCCTGAGAACTCGCAGCGACGGCTGCGGCCCAATTATCGGATTACTGTTACCGGCAATCCAATAATTAGGTTCGGGAGCCGGAAACGGACAAAGTGGGCGTACATCATAATGTCAGTTCTGTTGTTTTCCTATGCCCGTGTAGGATATGGGGTGGCGGAAGAGACGACGGGAGCGAAGGCGGACGCCATCTCGCTGCCGAACTGGCGCGTATCCTTCGACGCCCTCACTTCGAGGACGACGGCTGCGCCGAACCGGACGGGCGCTGCGTTGTTCGAGCCGGGTGAAACGGAAGCCCAGCAAGCCAGCTATCGGGTTGGGTGCGCTCGACTCGGTGCCGATACCCGGGAGCCTCGACGATCTCGCCACCATGCACGTCGCCGGCCGGCCTCGTGTGGGCCCGGCCACTGGCGGAAACCCTGGCGCGTTCCTGCCGACAATCCGAGGCCCCACAGCTCAGGATCCTTATCCTGCCTCACCTCTTTGACAGGCGACAGAAGGCGGCAGGGTCGGTCAGCGGCTGAGTTCACAGCGATGGAGATGTGCCGGGCGGGGAAACCGCCGGAGGATCCTTCTGACAGAAGAAGTCAGGCTCGCCGCGAGCGCGTCACGCGGGAAAGACCGGGACGTGAGACGACCGCGTCAGCACCGAGCAGGGTCACACCTTGACGGTGTCGACGAACATCCGGACTGCCTCGACGGTGGGCGCCGGGGCGCTCAGGTGTGGGAAGTGGCCGGTGGCGTTGAGGATCTGGAGGCGACTGCCGGGGATGTGTTCGTGCAGGTAGTCGCCGACCGACGGGGGCACCATCGCGTCGGCGGTGCACTGCAGGACCAGGACCGGCAGTTCCAGGCGGGCCAGGTCGTCGCGGTGGTCGGACAGGAAGGTGGCGCGGGCGAACTGGAGGGCGATGCGCGGGTTCGTCCGGGCGAAACTCTGCACCAGTTCCTCGGTCAGTTCGGGCATGCTGCCGTCGGCCATCACCGCCGGCGCGGTGGTCCGGGACCAGCCCAGATAGTTGCTGTCGATGGCGTCCAGCAGGCCTTCGATGTCGGTGCGGGAGAAGCCGCCGGTGTAGTCGTCGGCGTCGACGTACCGCGGCGAGGCGGTGATCATGATCAGGGCGGCGATGCGTTCCGGTTCTTCGATGGCGGCCAGGGCGCCGATCATGCCACCGACCGAGTGGCCGAC
Source organism: Actinoplanes sp. G11-F43 (assembly GCF_050589265.1). Taxonomy (NCBI): domain Bacteria; kingdom Bacillati; phylum Actinomycetota; class Actinomycetes; order Micromonosporales; family Micromonosporaceae; genus Actinoplanes; species Actinoplanes sp. G11-F43. The sequence goes on along the minus strand of NZ_JBNZCE010000012.1, from coordinate 44,346 downwards.
CAGGATCACCTGGTGCAGGTCGAGGGCGTGCAGGATGCGCAGCAGGTCGTCGGCGTGGCCGTGCAGTGTGCCGTAGCGCTCCGGCGGGTAGCCGTCGATCGTGCCCTGGTCCTCGCCGATGATGTCGAACAGCACGGTGCGGCGGTCGTCCTCGAACTCCGGGGTGATGAACCGCCACATGTGCTGGTATTCGCCGTAGCCGTGCACGAAGACCATGGGCGGTGCGTCCTGGTTACCGCCCAGCTGTACGCGATGTCTCCTCAGCACGTCCATCGACCGCACTATACCGGCCGGGTAGCAGAACGGCAGGAAACAGGACGAGCAGTTGAAAGCCGCCGAAGACGACGTACACGATCCGTCGGGCCATGGGGTTCATCGTGTCGGCCGGCGGTGATGGCAGCAATGCCACGAACCTGACGGTTTCTGCCGTCGGGTTAGGCTGGCGCGATGTGGGAGCAGCGGGTCGAACAGTTCTGGCGCGACGCCGACGAGACCCGGCCGGAGCAGGCGTTCACGGCGATGCGGGCGCTGGTGGCCGAGCGCGGCGAGGATGATCCGGACGCGCTGTTCGAGTGGGCGTCGGTGCACGACTTCCTCGGCCGGGAGGCGGAGGCGGTGCCGTTGTACCAGCGTGCTCTGGACGCCGGGCTGGCCTCGCCGCGGCGTCCGCAGGCGATCGTTCAGCTGGCCAGTTCGCTGCGCAATGTAGGCCGGGCGGCCGAGGCGGTCGACTTGCTGTCGGTCCAGGAGCCGGACGAGGTGGTCGGGGATGCCGCGCGGGCGTTCCTGGCCCTGGCCCTGCACGACTGCGGCCGCACCGACGAGGCACTGCGGGTGGCATTGCAGACCTTGGCGAAAACCTTGCCGCTGTACGGGCGGGCAGTCACCTCTTACGCGCGGGACCTGACGGGGCCCTCGGACGCGTAACCTCGGGGAGTGAATCCTGTAGTCGCCGCCCACCGGGACGGATCGCGCAACCCGCGGAGAGCGGCCACCGTCTTCGACGTCATCGCAGCGCTGACGATCGTGGTGGGTGCTCTGGTGGCGTTGTCGGCCGGGGCATCCGACGGCGGTCCGGCAACGATCATCACCGGTGTCGCGGCGATCCTCGCTGGTCTGCTGATCCACACGGTGGCGATCGCGATGCGCTGGCTGGCCGCGATGTACGAGTTGGCGTCCCAGGCGGCCTCCGCCGAGAATGCCAAGCCGGTCGTCACCCATCGGCGTGCCGTCTGACCGGGGTCTTCAGCGCAGGTGGGTGCGGGTGCGCATCAGGATGCGGCCGAGCATGTTCTTGCCGGTGCCGGTGCGGCCCCTGCCCCAGTAGTGGTCGGTGCCGGTGTCCTCGACGATCGCCTCGTCGCCGGTGTCGAGCAGGATCGCGCGGATGTCGGCGTGGGCCTGGAATTTGGCCAGCACCGCGCGGCGCATCACGTCGTCCTTGACTCGGTCCCAGTCACGGCGCAGCGGCCGTTTCCGGTCACGGCCCAACTCGGCGGCGCGCAGCGGATCGGGCGCCCGGCGGACGGCGTCGGCATGCCGGGTCCCGGCGAACTTCTGCGCCTGGAAGTAGTGCTCCGAGGTGGGCCACCAAAGGCCGTCGAGGTCGAAGCCGTGGGCGGAGAAGTTGGAGAAGCAGCCGTACGGGACGTCGTCCGCGCCGTAGAAGTAGATCGTCATCGGTGAACTGTCGAACCTGTCGCTAGCGGGAGGCAACCGGATTACCGGCGTCCGGCAGGGACAGGCGGATGCGGCGGTGGGCGACGTCGACCTCGGCGATCCGGACGGTGAGTTCCCGGCCTTCGGGCAGTGTGTGGTGGGGCAGTAGGCCCGTGATTCCCTCGGCCAGTTCGATGAAGGCGCCGAGGGCTTCGATGGTGCGGTGCACCCGGCCGGTCACCAGGTCGCCCTCGCGGGAGGCCCACGCCGTCCACGGGTTCGGGTGCAGGGCGCGCAGTGACAGGGCCGCCTGTCCCCGGAAGTCGATGTCGATCGCCAGGACTTCGGCGGAGACCCGCTGCCCCGCGGTCACGACCTCGTGCGCGGAGGAGATCCACATCCAGGACAACTCCGGCGGCGGTACGAATCCGATCTCCGGTACCGGAGCATGGTCGAGGTCGACGAAGACACCGAAGTTCTCGATGCGGGCCACGGTGCCGTGCACGATGTCGCCGGGGCTGAGGGTGGTGAGGAAGTGTGTGACGGCGGGCTGGTCCACCGCCGAACCGTAACCGAGATGCCGACCGGCCCGGGGCGGTGGGTCGGGGTCAGTGCCGCGGCCAGTCGGCGAACCGGTTGCGGATGGCCGTCACGCCGGGGGAATCCACGCCGTACGGCAGGAAGGCCCGGTCCGGGGTCCGGTCCAGCCGGCGGCCGGCCGCGGTGACGTCCTCGTCCTCCAGGGCCGGGTCGACGCGGCGGGCGGCGGCCAGCAGCTGGGCCGGGTCGCGGTCGGCGAGGAACACGGCCACGTCGATGAAGTCGCGGACCTCGGCCCGGCCGACCAGGGCGGCGACCTTCCAGGCGATCAGGTCGTCGACGGCCATCACCGGGCCGATGTCGAGGACGACCGGTGGATAGGAGCGGTCCAGGAATCCGAGGCTGACCCGCAGGCCGTCGTGATCGTCGGGGTCGCGGAAGACCTTCAGTTCCGCCATCTGGTACGCCATGCCGGTGATGAGTTCGTCGAGGTCGCTGTCGTAGTCGACGGTTTCGACGAGTAGTCCGGCGGCGGTCAGCGCGTCGGTGACCGCGGTGGTCGCCACGGCCACCGAGCCTTCACCGGTGGCGAACAGGTCGACGTCTTCGGTGGGACGGACCACCAGTCCGTGTTCGATCAGGGCGAGGCCGCCGCCGAGGACGAACCCGTAGCGGTACGCCGCGGACAGCGCGGTGCGGGCGACGAGGTCGTGGAACGGGTCGGTCACGCGGCGGCCAGCAGCGGGTGCCGCTGCTGCCAGGCGGTGCGCACCCCGCGGGGCAGCAGCAGGTCCGGCCACACGGTGGTGAGCAGGCGGGTGTGCAGCAGGGTGCGCAGTTCGTCGAACCGGACCGCCTCGCGGAGCACGATCTCGTACATCCGCGGGCGGTCGTAGTCGTCGGCGAGGTCGAAGCACCTGTCGGCCGGGGGCAGCCACAGCATCCGGTGCGGCAGCTGCACCACTCCGGCGGTGGGTCCGCGCAGTTCGGCGAGGTCGTCGATGACCAGCGCCGCCCGGCCGGGCCGGGCGGCCAGGCGGTGCGGGGAGCTGTGCAGCGCTGACGTCATGAGCCCTAGGATAGGCGACCGGTTCGCGGGGTCACCAGATCACGGTGGCGGGTTCCCACAGGGAGCCGTCGGCGCGTTCGTCGGCGAAGCGGTCCTCGCCGAAGGAGGCGATGGCGGCGGCCCGGATCCGGGCCATCTCGGCGGCGTCCTCGTCGTCGACGGCGAGGCCGGTCTCGGCGAACGCGCGGTCGGCGACGCCGATCATCCGGGCGGCGAGCGGGTGGTCACCGTCGGCGGAGGCCACCGCGGCGGAGCCGATGGCCCGGTACGGCATGAAGTTCTCCCCCGACCGTTCGTGACACTCTGCCAGCAGTGTCCGGGCACGGTCCCGGTTGCCGTTCTGCAGTTCTTCGAAGGCCAACTTGTATGACTCGCATTTCACCAGGTCAGCCTGCCTTACGTGGGCGCGGAAGGCGATAATCGACGGGTAGCGCTGTGATGCCACCCCGTAGTTACGGTCACACTGTGTGAGGGCTTGTGCGGCACACCGCGTTTCAAGATCAATAACGGTCGAATCGGGGCCCTCCAGGATCGCCGGATGCACCGCCCGCTCCGCAGCTCCACTTCCCCGAGGCTCGACACCTACACTCCCCCGGCGTTCGTGCCCGACGAGTCCTGCGTGCCGCCGCCGCGACCGGGCGACGCTCCCGGGGAGCCGGAGTCAAACCCGCCCGATGTCGTACGGTGGGGCATCGCCCTGCTGGTGATCGTCGCGGGTGCGGCGCTCACCGCCGGCGCGGTCACGCTGGCCGGCGCCGGTGGCCCGTGGGCATCGGTGCGCACGGCGCTGCGCCCCGAGGGCTACGTCGTCGTGGCGCTGAGCCTGACCTGGCTGCTGCTGGGCGCGCTCCTGCACACCCCGTCGGCGATCCGGCGTGGCGCCCGGGTGCGTCAGGGCTGGCTGACGGCGTACACCATGGTGGTCGCCCTGATCGCCGTGCCGCCCGCGCCGCCGCTGGAACTCGGCGGCACCCGCTACGGGCCCGGCCCGATGTACGGCATCCTGCTGTTCTTCGTCCTGCTCCCACCGGCGCTGCTGGCCGCGGCCGGTGGCCTGTTCATGGTCCTCGACGATCCGGACGACCTGACCGACTCGGCCGGTTTCGTGATCGGTGTGGTGCCGAGTGTGGGGTGGGCGGTCGGCGGGGTGCTCGCCGCGCTGATCCTGTCGCTGGATCCGGCCCGTTTCGGCACGCTGCCGCTGCCGGCCGGTGGCCTGCCGGTGGTGGCGGTGGGACTGGCGCTGTCGGTGCCGTCGGTGGCGGCCGCCGCCTGCTACGGCCGCCACCGGCCCGGCACCACCGTGCCCCGCGCGCTGCTGCTGAGCGCCGCCGCCGTCCTGCTGGGCACGCTGTCGGCCGCCCAACTGACCCGTGTCGTTCCCGGCGGCGCCGTCCTGGCGTTCGCGATCGTGCTGGTGCCGCCGGCCTTTCCGTGGCTGGTGCAGCGTCTGCGTGATCACCTGGGCCGGAACGCCGCCCGGTAGAGACTCGGCGGCCCGCCGACCTGCCGCCCGAAGTGGTGCCGCAGCGTCTCGGCCGACCCGAATCCGGTGTCCCGGGCGATCCGTTGCACGGTCAGGTCGGTGGTCTCCAGCAGCTCCCGGGCGCGCTGGATCCGCCGGTCCAGCAGCCACCGCATCGGGGTGTCCCCGGTGTGGGCGCGGAACCGGCGGGCCAGCTGGCGGGGGCTCATCGCGGCCCGGGCCGCGATGTCGGCCACCGTCAGTGGGGTGTGCAGGCGTTCCTGGATCCATCCGAGTGTCGGCCCCAGATCCCCGGAGTCGGCACTCGGCGGCCGGTGGTCGATGAACTGGGCCTGCCCGCCCGGCCGTTGCGGCGCCATCACGATCGAACGGCCGGTGTCGGCCGCCACCGCCGCGCCGTGATCGAGCCGGACCAGGTGCAGGCACAGGTCGAGGCCGGCGGCGACACCCGCGGAGGTCAGCACGGGGCCCTCGTCGACGAACAGGACCGCCGGATCCACCTCGACCTCCGGATGCCCGGCGGCGAGCCGGCCGGCCAGCTGCCAGTGGGTGGTGGCCCGGCGGCCGTCCAGCAGACCGGCCGCGGCCAGCACGAACGCGCCCGTGCAGATCGAGGCGACCCGCGCCCCGCGGGCCGCCGCCTCCCGGATCAGGGCCACCACCCGCGGCGGCGGCGGACGGTCCGGGTCGGCGCCCGGCACGATCACGGTGCCGGCGTCGAGGGCGTCGTCCCAGCCGTACGGCGCGGAGATCTGAAACGGCTGCTGCTCACACGCGGTGGTGGTGACGGTCCGGTCGGCGCACACCCGGATGTCGTAGGCGGGGGTGCCGTCGGCCAGCCGGGCGGCGGCGAACACCTGACACGGGATGGCCAGGTCGAAGGCGACCACCCCGTCCAGGGCGAGGATCGCGACCCTGTGCATGTGGCCGGATCTTACGGGTCGATGACCGTCCTGCCGGTGTCCGCTGCCACGGCCGGGCCGGGACACTGCTTCGTACACGTACGAAAGCGAAGGGGTGGATCTTTGTTGCGGGTGCACACGGTGCTGTACGACGGTGCCGAGGAGCAGGACTTCGTCGGGCCGGTCGCGGTGTTCGGGATGGTCGAGCAGATCGAGCACACCTATGTCACCGTGCCGGGGCCGCGGACGGTGACCACCAACTCGGGCATCGAGATGATCGTGCGCGCGCCGTGGGCGCCCGGCGACGCCGATGTGATCGTGGTGCCCGGTGGCGGCTACGGCGACGGGTCGGGGGTGAGCGAACAGATCCGGCTGCGGGTACTTCCCGACGCCCTGGCAGCGGCCCGCCGTCCCGGCCTGGTCCTGGCGTCGGTGTGCACCGGGACGCTGCTGCTGGCCGCCGCCGGGCTGACCGGCGGGCGGCCGTGCACGACCCACCACGTGGCTCTCGACGATCTGCGGGCGTTCGGCGGCGAGGTGGTGTCCGGCCGGGTGGTCGACGACGGCGACCTGGTCACCGCGGGCGGTGTCACCTCCGGCCTGGACCTGGGCCTGTGGCTGGTGGAACGCTTCCTCGGCCCGGACGCGGCCCTGCAGGCCGAGACGATCCTGGAGTACGAGCGGCGCGGCACCGTCCGGCGCACCCGCTAGACGTTCGTGTGGCCTTTTACGGCTCGCATCGAGCCGTAAAAGGCCACACGAACGTCGCCGTTGGCGTCCGGGGCCGGGGTGTGGGCCGCCACCGCCGGCATCGGTCCCGGCGACCACACGCGGGCGCTGGACACCCGGGACCGCATGATCGCCAACCCGGAGTCCCTACAGTGATCGATATGGATCACTCTCGTTCGTTCGGGGCGGCCGCCGGGCAGTACGCCGAGCACCGCCCGGACTACGCCGCCGAAGCGCTGCGCTGGGTCCTCGATGCCGCACCCGGCCGGCGGGTGCTGGACCTGGGCGCGGGCACCGGCAAACTGACCGCCGGGCTGCTGGGCCTGGGTGCCGAGGTCATCGCGGTCGAGCCGGATCCGGCGATGCTGGCCGAGCTGCGGGCCGGGCTGCCGCGGGTGCCGGCCCTGACCGGTGGCGCCGAGGCGATTCCGCTGCCGGACGCCTCGGTGGACGCGGTGCTGGCCGGCAACGCGATGCACTGGTTCGACATGTCGCGGGCCGGGCCGGAGATCACCCGGGTGCTGACGCCGGGCGGGGTCCTGGCCGGGCTGTGGAACGTGGTGGACGACCGGGTCGGCTGGGTGGCCGAACTGGCCCGGGTGGCGGGCAGCGCGGTGATCGGGCCGCGCGACACCGAGGCTTGCTGGCGTACCGCGATCGGGGGTTCGACGTCGCCGTTCGCACCGTCGGAGGTGGGCGTTTTCCGGCATGGGCAGGTGCGCACCGCCGATTCGCTGGTGGCCACGCTCGGCACCCGGGCCGGGGTCCTGGTCATGCCGGACGGTGAGCGGGCGGCGGTGCTGGGCCGGATCCGGGAGTTTCTGGCCGGGACGCCGCAGACCGCGGACGGCGAGTTCGTGCTGCCGATGCTGACGTGTGTGCTGCGGGGGTGCCGCCGCCCCGCCTGACGTGGCCGGGGCGGTGGCGGTCAGGGCGCGGTCACTCGGCGCGCAGCGGCTTGGCCAGCACGGTGGTCGGTGCGGTCTCGGCCCGTAGCGGTTTGGCGTGTGCCGTCACGGCGGCGACGCCTCCGCTGACGGCCACCAGGGCCGCGGTCAGGACCAGGGCGCTGACGGCACGGTGGATGGTGGATTTCATCTTTTCACCCCGTTCATCGTCGGGTGTCGAGCCTTCGAGGCTAGCGCGCCCCACTCAACAAATACTTGTTTGTATTAGGGTGGGCGTATGACCACGTTGGATACCGCGTTCGCGGCCCTCGGCGACCCGGTGCGCCGGGCCCTGGTGAGCCGGCTCGCCCACGGCGACGCGACCGTCGGGGAGCTGGCCGAGCCGTTCGACCTGACCCAGCAGGCGATCTCCCACCACATCGGGGTGCTGCGCCGCTGCGGCCTGGTCGAACAGCGCCGGGAGGGCACCCGCCGCCCCTGCCGGCTGCGCACCGACCGGCTGGCCCTGCTCGGGTCGTGGATCGACGAGCAGCGCCGCATCTGGGACGACCGTCTCGACAGCCTCGACCGGCACCTGGAGCAGCGGTGACCCGGTCCCGGCTGCGCGGCGACGAGCTGATCGCCGACCGGTGGCTGCGGGCCACCCCCGAGCGGGTGTGGACGGCGTTCACCACCCCGGCCGGGATCGCGGCGTTCTGGGGCGGCTCCCACGCCACCGTCGCGCCCGAGTCGGTGGTCGTCGATGCCCGCCCCGGTGGGGAGTTCGCCATGGACACCGGGACGACACGACTGCGTTTCGTGTATGTCAGCCTCGATCCCCCGTACCGGATGGTCTTCGACGAACCTCGCACCGGCCTGCGGACCACCGTGACCATCCGCGCCGACGGCGACGGCTCGCATCTGACCGTCCATCAACGCCGGCTTCCGCCGCGACTGCGCACGAGGCGGGCGGCCGACGGGCTCGCCTCGATCCTCGACGCCCTGTCCGATCACCTGGAGAAGGAGAACCCGTGAACACCACCCAGCGCCACCTGGTCGCAGAATATTTCGACGGCTTCCGGGCCAGTGACCACCCGCGGATCCTGGCGACCCTGACCGAGGACGTCACCTGGATCATCCACGGCCACCGCACCACCCGAGGCCGCGACGAGTTCGACGGCGAGATCGAGAACCCGGCGTTCACCGGCAGCCCCACCCTGGACGTGCGGCGGGTCATCGAGGACGGGCCGGTCGTGGTGGTCACCGGGGAGGGCCGTGGCACGCACGTCGAGCAGGGGCCGTTCCGGTTCGCGTTCAACGATCTGTTCACGTTCCGCGGCGGTCGGATCGCCCAGGTCGAGTCATATGTGGTGCCGCTGACCGACGGCCAGCCGTAGACCGGGCCACCGCTCGATCCAGCCCTTCTCGCCGGCCCGGCGCAGCACCGCGGCCCGGCCGTCCTCGGTGTCGAACGCCGGTGACGGCCGGACCAGCAGGCCGGTCAGGTCGTCCGGGCCGTGACAGGTGACCAGGTGGACGGTGCCGGCGCGCAGGGTGACCGCGACGCAGGTGGCGGTCTCCGGCAGGCCGAGGGTGTCGGCGGCCCGCAGGATCCGCATCGCCGCCGGGTCCGATCCGATCAGGTCGGCGATGTCGTGCTCGCTCATGGCCATCCGGGCAGGTTACCGCCCGGACGGCCAGGAGCGCGGCGGTCAGGCGGTGGCTTCGGCGGGCTCGCGGCGCCGGCCCCGGCCGATCACCGAGTCCAGGGAGTAGTGGCCGGCGCCGAACGCGGCGATCAGCAGGAACGTCCACGCGTACAGGGCGGCGTTGACGCCCCCGTTCTCGATCGGCAGCAGGCCGTCGGGCTGGTGGACGACGAAGTAGGCGTAGGCCATCGAGCCGGAGGCCAGGATCGCGGCCGGGCGGGTGAGCAGGCCGACCATCACGAGCAGGCCGCAGGCGAGCTGGATCACGGCGGCGTACCAGCCCGGCCAGGTGCCGAGGGCGACCGGCTCGCCGGTGCCGCGGACGCCCCCGAACAGGCCGAACAGGCTGGCCAGCCCGTGGCAGGCGAACAGCAGGCCGACGACGACGCGGAACAGCGGCCAGGTGATCTGGGCGAAGCGCGGGGAGGACAATAGACTCTCCTAAACCGAAAGTGGTTCAACTCGCCACCCGACGTTAGTTCCCGGTTGTTTCGCTATTCATAGATGAACATAAATTTATTCTAAGAGCGGGGAACCATGGAGCACGTGCTCGCGGGCGGCAACATGGGTGGCGCGGTCCGCGCCGGCGACACCGTCCGCCGCACCGCCGGCCCCTGGACCCCCACCGTGCAGCGCCTGCTCGCCCACCTGCGCACCCGCGGCCTGACCTGGACACCGATCCCCGGCGGCACGGACGCCCAGGGCCGCGACGTCACCTCGTACCTGCCGGGCACCGTGCTCAACGACGCGCTCCCGGCGTGGGCCTGGTCCGACGGCGTGCTGACCGGCGCCGCCACTCTGCTGGCCGAACTGCACGCGGCGACCGCCACGTTCGACCGCACCGGCGCGGTGTGGCGGATGCCCGCCCACGAACCGGCCGAGGTGATCTGCCACAACGACTTCGCCCCGTACAACATGGTGTTCACCGGCCACCGCCTCACCGGCGTGATCGACTGGGACACCGTGTCGCCCGGACCGCGGATCTGGGATGTGGCCTACCTGGCGTACCGGCTGATCCCTCTCACCGACCCGGCCAACCGTGAGGGCGTCGACAACGGCGAACCCGAACGCGCCCGGCGCCTGGACCTGCTGTGCCGCACCTACGGTGGCCTGTCCCCCGCCGCGGTGGTCCACACCGCGATCGCCCGGCTGCACGACCTGGCCGCCTTCACCGAGGCCCGCGCCGCCGCCGGCGACCACCACGTCCGCGCCCACGTCGCCGTCTACCGCCGCGACGCCGCCTTCCTGACACAGGCAACAACCTGATTTCCCGGTACGCCCGTCGGCCCCACACCGATCGGGCCGCCCCGCCTCGCCCGCGCGAGCCCGGCACCGCACCGGACCGCCCGGCGACCACCGGGCGAATGCGACGGTCACCGCCGACAGGTGAGACGACCGGGATGCTCGATCGATTGCGCTCCGTGCTTTCGCCGGAATGCCCCGGCCACGGCAGTCGAGGTCATGAACACGACCCAGGGCGGATCAACCGAAGAGAGTGATGCATGTGAATAGGTGCACATCCTTTTGTCGCGGCTGGGCCGGCAGGATTGGGTCAGCGCATGGCTCTGATCGCGTACGACAGCGTGGACGCGACGGCGTTCGCGGCGACCCGGCATCTCCGTGACGACGGCCTGGCCACCTGGCGTGCGGCGATCGGCCGGTACTTCGAGCCCCGTGCGGGTATGCGCCTGCTCGACCTCGGATGCGGCACCGGCAGTTGGGCACGGGCGTTCCGCGCGTGGTGGCCCGACGTCGACGTCGTCGCCGTCGACCCCGCGCCGGCGATGCGAAGGCGCGGTGTGTTCGAGCCTGTCGTGGCCGGTGCCGCCGACGACATTCCGCTGGCGGACACCAGCGTCGACGGCGTCTGGCTCTCCACCGTAGTTCATCACCTTCCTGACCTCGGGGCCGCCGCCCGGGAGATCCGGCGGGTGTTGAAGCCGGATGCGCCGGTGCTGATCCGGTCCGCGTTCGCCGGCCGGCATGAGGGGATCAGTCTGTTCCGCTGGTTCCCGGAGGCTGTCGCCGTACTCGGCCGCTACCCGAGCATTCCCGACGTCGAGGCGGCGTTCGCCGCCGTCGGGTTCACCACCGCGGGGTGTGAGCCGGTCCCGCAGATGACCGCCCGCTCCCTCGCCGAGGTCGCCGCCGGGCTCCAGCGCGAAGCACACACCCCGCTGCAGCTGATCAGCGACGAGGCGTACACGGCTGGAGTGGCACGCTTGAACCGGGCTGCACGCACTCATGGCGGCCCGGTCGTCGACGCCCTCGACCTGCTGGTGATGCGGTGATTGCCGACCGGCTACGAACACCCCGGACACGCGCGGTCCTGATGCCTCTGTGGGCTGCGCGATCCACGCCGCGCTCCGGGTGAACGCCGAAGGGCTGCTGTCCGGTTCTGATCCGGCGGCGATCACCGTGCAGCCCGCTCCGGCGGTCGTGTCACCGGTAGGCACGGGACCCTGCGGTACGCGTACACAATCATCGGCGTGTGGGAATCCCTGGATCGCATCGAGTGGGCTGAGCTGCGGCATCATCGCGGGAAGGCCACCGATTTCCCGCGCCTGCTGCGTGACTGCGCCGGGGACAGCCCGGTGCCGGCCGAGGCGGCGATCCACGACCTCGATGATGCGCTGACGGCGCACACCGGCGGCTGGATCAGCCCGGCGGCCGTCGCGGCGCTGCCGTATCTGACCGATCTCGCCGCCGGGGCCGCCCGCCACCACCGGGACCTGGTGATCGATCTGGTCGACCGGTTGCTGTTCGACGGCGCCGATCCGCAGACCCGGGTCTCCCGCGGCCGTCGCCGAGGCCGTTCCGCGGCTGCTGACGATCCTGGACGATCCGGCGGTGGACATCCGCAGGACGGGCCTGGAGATGATCCGCGGCGACTTCCTGCCGCGTGATCAGTTCCGGTCGCAGGTGTGGCGGCGCTGGACCGTCGAAACCGATCCCGGCATCCGCCTGGACCTGATCGCCTGCTTCGGTGAACTGCTCGACCACGACAGCGACGACACCGCGACCCACACCGAACTGCACCGCCTGCTCGACGATCCACCGGACGGCCCGGATCCGGATCCGCGGGAGGGGCTGGCCGCCCTGCATGCCCTGGCCGGCACCGATCCCGGACTCCCGCTGACCCGGATCCCGCAAATGATCGCCGCGATCCGTGATCCGCGGGTGTCGCGGTGGCGGGACACGGCCCGGTTCGCTGGGGCGCCGCAGGCGATCGTCGCGGCCACCGCCCGGCTGCTGGCCGCCGACCCGGTCGCGCACACCACATTCACCCTGGCCGTCGGTGAGGACTCCGGCGGTGAGGAGCGGGTGGCCGTTCTCGGTCAGGTAGGCCGCCTGCTGGCCACCTGGCGCCATCTTGATCCATTGCTGATCGACTTTCTGATCGACCGGCTCGGCGACAGCGGGGCCGAGGTTCGCTACCGGGCCGCCCAGCTGCTCGGCTGTGTGCCCGCCCTGGCCGCGGCCGACGCCCTCGCCGTGCTGGCCGCCGACACCACCGTCCGCGACAGCAGAACCGGCATCACCGTCGGGGACGCCGCGGTGTGGGCGCTGTCGCGCCTGCACGATCCCCGCTGCGTGCCGTGGTTGCAGCGGCGCATGCCGTACCCGGCGCATCAGACGATGACCAGCTCGGAGGTGGGCCCGGCGTTCGACCTGCCCAGCCTGGAGGAGGTTCTCGCCCCGCTGGCCCGGTTCGCCGCCGACCTGACCGGCGCGGTCTCGCGCCTGCCGGACAAGCCGGTGATGTGCGCGATCCTCGGCGCCTGGGCCGTCCCGGACGGCATCGCCCACCTGACGCCGCTGCTCACGGCCCCGTCCCCCGGGCTTCCACCGGCCGATCCGGTTCTGGCCGGGGCCGCGGCACGGGCGCTCGGCGAGATCGGCCCCGCCGCCGCGCGGGCGGCCGGACTGCTGCGGGATCATCCGTGGGCGTACTGGCGGGTGACCGGCGACCCGGCCCCACTGCTGGTGGCCCTGCCACCATCGTGGGACCGTCAGGCGTTGCGGGATCTGGCCGATCTGGGCCCGCTCGCGCGGCAGGCCGAAGCCCGGATCCGGTCGCTGACAACCCCGAAGAAACGACGATGGGGTACGCGCCGACGCCGCCTGGGCCCACCATCGCGTCACCGGTGACACCTCGGTGGCGATACCGGTGCTGTCCGAACTGGCCGCCACCATCGAGCACACCCGAGCCCTGCCGGTGGCGGTGTCAGCCCTGCAACGCCTGGCCGCCATCGGTGCCGGGGCCTCGGTGGCGGCCCCGACGGCCCAGCGAATCCTGGACAGCCCCCGGCGCTTCCACTACTTCACCGGCTGGCACCTCTTCCACACCGACGAACGCCTCCGAGCAGCCGCCACCACCCTGCTCGCCACCGTTAGCCGGCCCCGGACCCCGTCGTGATCGACTCGCCTCGGTGCGTGGACGTGGAGCTGCTGGGGATTCCAGCCGGTCCCGCACATCGACGACCAGGAAAGCCGCGACCCGAGAGGATTCGTCACCGCGAAGAGCCCTCTTCTTCGGCGGCCTGATCTCTCGCTGTCGGCCCCCGCACGAGTGTCCACATCCTCAGCCGATCTTGGTGGATTCACCGCCGCGAAGAGCCTGGTTCAGAGTCTGGTTCCGGGTCGCCTGATCACTCGCGGTCATTGCCTCGCGCGGACGGCCTGCCCAGCCGAGATGGTGGAGGATTTACCACCGGAAACGGTGGCTGGTGGCAAATCCTCCCAGATCGGCCTGGGGTGGGGCGGGAAGCGGACACCTGCTCGCGAAAGCGGACATCCGCGCGGGGAATTGACCGCAAGCAGGCCGGGCGGATGGACAGCCGGGGAGGCGCGCGGGGTGCCAGGCCGGGCGGTCGTGGGCGGCGGAATTGACCTCAGCGTGCACGCGACCGCGCGGACGGTGGTCGCCGTTCGGGAGCTGAGGGGCGTCCGGCGCGCGGCAGCGGGGTCAGGTGGTGACGTCGGTCAGGTCGCGGAGGATTTCGGAGACCGTCACCGGGTCCAGGGTGTCCGCGGGCAGTGGTTCCGCCTCGTCGAGTGACCATGGGCTGACGCTGCCGTCGTGCAGGTGGATCGCGGCCAGTTTCTGTCTGTGGTGGAAGCCGACCTTGCCGACCAGGCCGGGTTCGATGCGCACGGTCAGTACCCGGCCGTCGCCGGTGGGGCGGTCGAAGCCGTGCTGGATGCCCGCGTTGGCCGGTTCGTGGCGGATCCAGCCGCGCCCGTCCAGTACCAGGATCTTCTTCGCCGGCACGGTCACGCCGGTGAACCGGTCCAGGCCCTGCCCGGCGGCGAGGGTGAACACTGGCCGGTCGAGTTGCGGGAACGGCTGCAGGATCTCGTAGTCGGTGAACACCGTCGCCCACCGGCTGGTGTCCGGGCCGAGCCGCACCGGATGCGCGACACCGATCGGTTCGTCGTCGGCCAGGACGACCGGATTGTCGTCGATGTCGGCGAAGCTGCGGTCCTCGGCGATCCGCAACGCCCCGGCCGCCCCCGCCCCGGCACCGGCCCACACCAGGCGGCGGGCGATGTGCCACATCAGTGGATGGTCCACGAACAGCCGCCGGAACTCGGCGCCGGTCCACTGCCGCCCGTCGACCATGGCGCGTTCCAGGCGGCGGACCTGTTCGGCCGCGATCTTGCGGACTTCGCGTTTCAGGGTGGCGAACTGTCTCCCGGCGGCCTGCGACAGTTCCTCGTCGTCGCGTACCCCCGGTTTGGGCAGGGTTTTCAGCCGGGTCCCGGCGGTGTCGGTGACGAACGGCCGTAGCTGTTCGTCGAAGCCGATCACGAACTGCCGTGGCCCGTAGTCCAGGCGCAGGCTTCCGTCGGCGTCCAGGCCGAGGTCGGGGACGATCCGGTCGGCCAGCTGTTCGGCGGTGAGGCCGAGCCGGTCGGCGATGTCGGTGATCCGCCCGGCGGCGGCTTTGCGCAGTGGCGCCGACTTGGCTCGCTGTGAGATCCGGTGCAGTTGTGTGAGTGCTTCGCCGCTGCCGATGCCGACCAGTACCGACAGTCCGGTGACGGCCCGGGCGGTGAGGCCTTCGCTGGGCCAGGCGGTCAGGATCGGCGCGATCCGGCGGGCGGTGTCGTCGTCTCCGGTCACCGCGACCGCGTCGAACACCCAGCTGTCCTTGGCGTATCCGCCGGTGCTCTGCCACAGCTCGAACAGGGTCCATCCGAGCCCGGCCAGGTCAGCGGTCTCGACGGCGTCGCGGACGCTGTCCAGGCCGGCGTAGGGCTCGTCGAACCGGGAGATCATCAGCATCAGCACCAGGTCGGCGACGGCGGTGGGCGGCAGGGTGCCGGAGCCGTCGCGCAGCCGCACCGGCGGGAGCACGCCCGGTGCCGCCCACACCGGTGGCGTCGGCATCCGGGTGGGCAGGACCGTCAGCGGATCCGTGGTCAGCAGGGCTTGCACCGCTGCGGTGGCGGCCGGACCGTACCGGCTGGCTTCGGTGTGGATCTGCTCGGCCTGGCCGTTGTCGCGTAGCAGGAACAGGGCGCGGCGGGCGGCGGCGGACCGGCCGAGCGCGGCCGGGATCAGGGCCCGCGCCGCTTCCGGGGCATGCCGCAGCAGCCACTGCTGGGCCAGCGGGCGCATCGTCTTGAGCCGCACCGTCCAGTCCGCCATCAGCTGCGCCACCTCGGGTGCGGTGAACGGCAGCAGCAGCGGCCCGTAGTCGGCCGGCACGGTCCGGGCCAGGGTGAGGATCGCCGGCAGCACCGCGACCCCGAACCGGGTGGTGACACCTTTCAGCCAGGTGGGGGTGCTGTAGCCGGGCCGTGGCCGCCACCTGTCGAATGCGGGCCGGGCGATCTCCGGTGGCGCGGCGATGAACAGCCGCCCGATCCGGTGGCTGCTGCGGGTGCCGTCGTCGAGGGCGTTCAGTGCCGGTGTCCAGTCGGTCGACGGTGCGGCCTGGAAGAGTTCCCGGGTGCGCGCCCATGTCTGTTCCTCGCCCGGCAGCCAGGTCAGGGTGGCCGGGTCGGTGCAGGCCAGCCCGGCGACGCCGGCCGGTTTGGCGGTTTTGCGGCGGTTGCGCCAGGGCGGGTCGGCCAGCACCGGCGGCAGCGCGGACACCGGTGCCACGGTCACGTGGTCCCAGCCGGCGGTGACGGCCCGGATCCGGTCGACGCGGGCGGGCGCTGCCGGGTCGACGGCGAACGGCATCACGGCATCACCGCGGCGCGGGTGCGGCTTCGCGAGGTTCTCCACGCCCGGCAACCTACCGGGGAGGTACGACAGGTTTCGTGGCCCGCGGGAAGACGGCGGCGATGACGGCGACGAATCCGAACAGCGGGATCATCAGGATCGGCATGAGCAGGGCGAAGCCGGTCATGCCGTCGGCCCAGCCCGCGTCCACGGCCCGCTGCATGGTGGCGAAGGCGAGGACGGTCTGGGGGATCAGGGCGGCCAGGAAGACCGCGAACGCGGCTCGCGGGTGCCGTGCGGCGACCCAGCCGACCGGCACGGCGAGCAGGAATCCGGCCGCGACCAGGGACGGTTCGGCGAATTCGGTGTGGTAGCTGTCGCCTTCGACGAGGGTGACCCCGCTGGCGGCCAGCAGGGCGGCCACGGCCAGGCCGGCCGACAGCAGCAGCACCAGGGTGACGGCTTTGGCCGCGGGGCGCACGAGTCAGCCGATCCGGGCCAGTGACCCGGTTTCCAGGGCGGTCCACAGCGCCCCGTCGGGCCCGGTGACGATGCCGTGCGGTTCGCTGCCCGGGGTGGGCAGGTCGAGGGTGGTGATCTGCCCGTCGGTGGTGATCGAGCCGACCCGGTTGCCGGCCCATTCGGTGAACCACAGCCGCCCGTCGAGGCCGGCGGTGATGCCGTGCGGGCGTCCCGAGCGGTCCGGCAGCGGGAATTCGGTGATCGTGCCGCGGGTGGTGATCCGGCCGATCTGCCCGGCGAGGATCTGCACGAACCACATCGCCCCGTCCGGGCCGGCGGTGATCCCGACCGGCCCGGCCTGTGCGGTGGGCAGGTCGAACACGCTGACGGTTCGGTCGGCGCCGACCCGGCCGATGGCGTTGGCCTGGTTGAGGGTGAACCACAGGGCCCCGTCGCCGCCGGCCGCGATCGCCGACGGGTACATGCCGGGCCGCGGCAGTGTGATCTCGCTGATGCCGCCGGAGGTGGTGATCCGGCCGATGCGGTCGGTGGCGGTGGCGGTGAACCACAGGGCCCCGTCGGCGCCGGCGGCGATCCCGAACGGTGCGCTGCCCGGCACGTCGAAGGCGGTGATGTCGCCCTTGGTGGTGATCCGCCCGATGCGGTGGCCCTGGTATTCGGTGAACCAGAGTGCCCCGTCCGGCCCGGCGGTGATCACGGTCGGCGCGCTGTCGGGGGCGACCGGGAACAGGGTGGGTGTGGCGCCGGGGAAGAGCCGGCCGATCGCCCCGGCCCGCACCAGGGTGAACCAGAGCGCCCCGTCCAGGCCGGTGGCCAGCGCGTAGGGCCCGCCGTCGCCGACCGGGATCTCGCGAATCGTCATGCTCCGACCCTAGCCGCCGGCCTCTACCAGTATGTCGATTCGACGTACGTCAATGAACGTGTGGGTGTTGCCGTCCGCTGCCGCCACCGTGCCTACCGTGACGGGCATGCTCGATGACACGCTCGCCGAAGAACTGATCGCCATGACCGACCAGGACCGCCACCTGCAGCCCGGCGCCCTCGGTGACGACCCGGCCGCCCAGCTGGCCCACCGCCGGGTGACCGTCCGCAACGCCGACCGTCTGGCCGGGATCCTCGACGAACACGGCTGGCCCACCCCCGCCCTGGTCGGCGCCGAGGCCGCCCGCCGGGCCTGGCTGATCGCCCAGCACGCCGACCGGCAACTCGACCTGCAGCGCCGCGCCCTGGCCCTGATGACCGCGGCCGGCGCCGACCCGGCCCAGGTGGCGATGCTGCACGACCGGGTCCGCGTCAACGAGGGACACCCGCAGACGTACGGCACCCAGATCGCCGGCATGTCCGGCGGCGCACCGGTGATGTGGCCGTGCGAGGACCCGGCCGGCATGGACCACCGCCGCGCACAGGTGGGGCTGGAACCCTACGCCGTCCACGTCACCCGGCACGCCCCGTCATGACGGCAGCCCGGCGGCCACGGCGATCAGCTGATCCACACCGAGCAGCGGGTCCGGCCGGCCTGGTGTCAGCTCGTCGTCGCCGATCGCCTCCCCGGCCGGCACCGCGGGCAGCACCCCGTTCGACGCGCTCGCCGTGCCGATGGTGTCCCCGCGGTAGACACTGACCCGCACGGTGCGGTAGCCCGACGCCGCGGTGGTGTCCAGGACGATGACGGTCTCCCCGTTCGGGCCGGTCCGCACCGAACAGCCGTCCCCGGCACAGTTCGCCACCGCCTCCGCGCTGCTCTCGTAGGCGGCGATGGACCCGAACCCGACACTGCCCACCCCGCGCGCGTCGGCGACCACGGCGTCCGCGGTGACGTACGGCGGTGTCGTCTCCCCGGGGTCGGCCGGATCGAACACCCGCCCCGGATAGGCCTGCAACGGCAGCGTCGCCTCCGGCGCGGCCGCCGCCCGGTGGAAGGTCACCTCCGGCAGCAGCGGCGGCACCACGGTCGCCAGATAGCAGCTGATCCGGGCGGCGGTGTGCCCGGCCGGTTCGGCCGGGATCCGGATCGCGAACCCGTTGCGCTCGCTGACGACCGTCGTCGGCTCCACCAGCGGCTCCACCGGTGCGGCACCGGCGCGCGCGCAGAACGGTCCCGGATCCAGCGCCGCCCACGACGGCCCGGCCGGCAGCAGCGGTTGCGGCGCGGGCGCCGGCGGCCGGCCGAGAACGACGCCACCGGCGGCCACCAGCACCGCCGTCACACCGGCCACCGCCAGCCGGCGCCGCCGCCGGACCCTGCGGCCGCCGGCCACCACCTGGTCGAAGGTGAACGTCAACGGCGGCTCACCACTGGTGTACGCCTTCAACGCGTCACGCAGATCAGGATCGGTCACTGTCCTCACCACTCCTTCGGCTGGCCGTGCAGTGCCGCACGCAGCGCGGCGATACCCCGGGCGGACTGACTCTTGACACTGCCCTCGGCCATCCGCAGCACCTCGGCCACCTCGGCGATCGACAGGTCCTCCAGGTGCCGCAGCACCACGACGGCCCGCTGCTGGGCGGGCAGCCGGCGCAGCGCCCGGCTCAGGTCCTCATGCGTGTCGGCGGGCGGCACCGGCGTGTCCGGCACCTCGGCGACGACCTTCTCCCGCCGGTGTTTACGCAGGTGGCTCAGGTAGGCGTTGATCAGGATCCGGCGCACGTAGGCGTCCACCGACTGGTCACGCACCCGCCGCCACCGCGGATACAGCCGGATGAAGGTGGTCTGTGTCAGGTCGTCGGCGGTGTGCCAGTCCCCGCACAACGCGAAGGCGATACGCCGCACGGAGCTCACCTGCCCGGCGAAGTACGCCGCAAAGTCAGCATCCGGGTCGCTCACGGTCGGCACCTCTTTCTCGTTCGGCGCACCGTTAACTCCCGCCACCGGTGGAAAGGTTCAACCCCACAAGATCTTTATTGGGTACGCCCGGAGCACCCCCCACCCACAGCCTTCGGCGACCTGTTGCCGTGGTGTGGCAGGCTGACCGCCCGTGAGCGACTCACTTCATCTCCGGGCCGCCGGCGCGGCCCGGGCACACGGCCGTGCCGGATCATGACTGACCGGATCCTGATCACCGGTGCCACCGGCCACCTGGGCTCGCGGGTGGCCGCACTCGCGGCACAAGCGGGCGCGTCGGTCACCGGCACCCACCTGCACAACGCCGGCGCGCACGCCGCCGAACAGCTGGACGTCCGGGACGCGGCGGCGGTCAGTGACCTGATGCGCCGGGCCCGGCCCACCGTGGTGATCCACACCGCGGCCGGGCGCGCCGACTGGCGGGTCATCGCCGACGGTGCCGCCCACGTCGCGGTGGCCGCGGCCGCGTACGGCAGCCGCCTGGTGCACCTGTCCACCGACGCGGTGTTCTCCGGCCGGGAGGCCACCTACGACGAGTCCGCGCCACCGGATCCGCTCTACCGGTACGGGGCCGCGAAGGCCGCCGCCGAGACGGCGATCGCCGCCGTCGACCCCACCGCCGTCGTGGTGCGGACCTCGCTGATCGTGGGTCACGGCCGGGGCCAGCACGAGACCCTCACCCGTGACCTGATCACCGGCCGGGCCCGGGGCGCCCTGTTCACCGACATGATCCGCCAGCCGGTGCACGTCGACGACCTGGCCGAGGCCGTGCTGGAGCTGGCCGCGAGCGACTACCGCGGCATCCTCAACGTCACCGGCCCCGACCCGATCAGCCGCTACGACCTGGGCGTTCTCGTGGCCCGGCAGCAGGGCCTGGACCCGTCGGCGATCCCGGTGAGCACCCTGGCGGAGTCGGGTCTGCGCATGGCCCCTGAGGTCCGCCTGGACACCACCCGGGCGGTGTCCCTGCTGCGCACCCGGCTGCGGGGCGTCCACGAGTTCATGCCGGCACCGCACTGACGACCGGCGCGGATCAGGCGTGATGACCGGCCGCGGCGAAGCGCACCGGCCCGGATCCGGCCCGGCGGTCGCCGGACGGTCCGGCGCCGGGACCACCTCGCGCGGACGACACAGGACGACCCGATCTCCCTGGGGCCGACGACCGTACCCCGAAAGGTCCGCCAGCCGGATCGTCACGGTTGCTAAGGGTTGCAGAACAGGTGCCGACCATGCAGATGTGGGGGTCACGGTTCAGGCGGTGCAGGCACCACCGGCGACCCTGGGCGACATGCTCGTCACCCGCGGCGTGATCACCGCCGCGCAGATGCGTGAGGCCCTGCGCGTGCAGGAGGCCACCGGCTCCCGGCTCGGCGCCATCCTCATCACCAGCGGCCTGGTACGCCGCCTCGACCTGTACGAACTGCTCGCCGAACAGTGGGGCCTGCCGTTCCTGGACCTCACCGACGTCGAACTGGCCCCCGAACTGCTCGGCGAACACGACCCCACCGACCTGGTCCGCTCCGGCTGGGTGCCGGTGCGCCGCGAACCCGACGGCCGCATCCTCATCGCCACCGCCGAGAAACCCTCCGCCCAGCGCGCCACCCTCATCGAAGCCGCCGTCGGCGCACCCATCACCCAGGTCGTCACCACCGACTGGGACATCGACCAGGCCGTACACCGCTCCTTCCGGGAACGCCTCGTCGAGGACGCCACCATGGGCCTGTGGCGCCGCTCGGCCGCCCAGTCCGCCCGCAAGGTCCTCTACAAGGGCCAGGCCGCCGCCCTCACCGTCGTCGGCATCACCCTGCTCACCTGCCTGATCCTGGCCCCGAAAGCCACCCTCACCGGCACCTCCATGATCATCGGCGTGTTCTTCCTGATCAGCGTCCTGTTCAAATTCGTCGTCTGCCTGCGCGGCGCCCGCCACGACAAAGAGGAGTCGATCACTGCCGAGGAGGTCGCCGCCCTCGGCGACCACGACCTGCCCGTCTACACCGTCCTGGTCCCGGTCTACAAAGAGGCCAACGTCATCGCCGACCTGCTGACCAACCTCAAGGACCTCGACTACCCCCGCGACCGCCTGGAGATCCTGCTGCTGATGGAGGAGGACGACACCGAGACCATCACCGCCGCCCGCCGCGCCGCACCCCCGGCCACCGTCCGCTTCGTCATCGTCCCGGACCGGCTGCCCAAGACCAAACCCAAAGCCTGCAACGTGGGCCTGTTCTTCGCCCGCGGCGAATACGTCGTCATCTACGACGCCGAGGACCGCCCCGAACCCGACCAGCTGAAGAAAGCCGTCGTCGCGTTCCGCCGCGCCGGCCCGGAAACCGTCTGCATCCAGGCCGCCCTCAACTACTGGAACGTCGACGACAACGCCCTGACCCGCATGTTCACCCTCGAATACTCGTTCTGGTTCGACTACATGCTGCCCGGCCTCGACGACCTCGGCCTGCCCATCCCACTGGGCGGCACCTCCAACCACTTCCGCGTCCAGGCGCTCCGCACCCTCGGCGGCTGGGACCCGTTCAACGTCACCGAGGACGCCGACCTCGGCATCCGCGCCTCCGTCCTCGGCTACCGCGTCTCCGTCATCAACTCCACCACCTTCGAAGAAGCCAACCGCGCCCCCGGCAACTGGATCCGCCAGCGCTCCCGCTGGATCAAGGGCTACCTGCAGACCCTGCTCGTCCACCTGCGCCAGCCCCGCACCATCGTGCGCGGCGCCGGCTGGAAACAGAGCCTGTCGTTCATCCTGCTGATCGGCGGCACCCCCGCATCCTTCCTGCTCACCCCACCGCTGTACGTCATCTTCGCCCTCTCCCTGGTAGCCCCGAACCTGCCGATCGGCCAGTTCTTCCCCACCTGGGTCCTGCTCTTCGGCGTCTTCAACCTGCTCGTCGGCAACGCCACCATGGTCTACCTGGCGATGATGGGCGCCTTCCGCCGCCGCCGCTACCGCCTCATGCTCTGGTCCCTGGCCAACCCCATCTACTGGATGCTGCACGCCATCGCCGCCTACAAAGCCCTCTGGCAGCTGATCACCAAACCGCACTACTGGGAGAAGACCACCCATGGTCTCAGCGTCGCCCCCACTGGCACTGGCACCACCTGACAGCACCGACCGATGGCGATGGCTGCGCGCCCTGCTCATCCTGCCCCTACCCCTGTGGCTGATGATGCGCTCCCGCCGCCAAGGCGTCATCAGCCCCCTGCTCGACCAACTCGACCCGCGCATCGTCGACCTGCTGGCCACCATCGCCACCGGCGTCCTCTGCCACGTCCTGGTCAACCGCCTGCGCACCCGGCACGTGCCCTGGCCGGCCGCGATCCTGATGGTCGTCGCCCCCATGATGGCCGCCCAGTTCACCGCCCCCGCCACCCGCTGGGACCTGTCCGCCGTCATCAGCCTCGCCCTGATCGTCGTCGCCCTCGGCGGCTACCTGCGATTCGTCACCGACGCACAGACCCTCGGCGGCTTCATCGCCGGCATCACCCTGGCCCTGGCCGCCGTCTGCGACCTGGCCACCCTCGGCTACATGGCCGGATTCGCCGCCGCCGTCCCCTTCGTCGCCGGCCCCTGGGCCCGCGAAGTCTCCGCCACCACCGCCATCCTCGCCGTCCTCGCCTACCCCAGCATCGCCGTCTACCTGGGCTGGCTCTACATCCAATGGCGCTTCGGCGACGTCGTCGCCCTCGACACCACCGCCCCCGCGGCCGCCGCCTTCGACCTGGCCCGCGGCGCCCTCACCGCCGTCGAAGCCGCCGGGCACGCACCCCTGTACCTGGCGGCCGGCATCGCGATCGCCCGCTCACGGCCGGCCACGATGCCCGCCTACCTGATGCCGATGCTCGTGGTGGCCCTCCTGTCCGCCGGCGGCGTCGAGGACTCACCACTGGTGGTCAACTTCTTCTACACCGCGGTCGCCGTCACCGCCATCCAGACCCGCCTGGACCGCCGCCGATGGCTGCTCCTCACCGCCGTGGCGATGCTGCAGGCCGGCCTGGCCCTGATCTGGCCGCCCTAGGGCTGACGGCCGGTCGGCAGACCGGCGCCGACGCCCCGACCCCGGGACACCTGACAACTGTCGTACGCCGTAAGACCGGCCGCACCGCCCACCAGTGGATCACCCGCCGCGCCGGCCACCCGGACCCGTCCTCCTTCATCAAACGCCTCCGCGCCGAGCACGGCATCAACCCCGGCCCGGTGACGCACCGCCTGACTCACGCCGGCTGCCATGCCGGATCCCGGCCGGTCATCCCGATCAGCTGCGCCACCCGGCCCGCATCCGCACCCACCGGGACCGCCGGGCCGAACGCGCCCATCGTGCGGCCCATGTCCCCCATCGAATCCAGGAACTCCGCCGTCGGCGGCACCAGCGCCGCATCGACCGTGTACGGCTGGCCGGTGGCCAGGGCCAGATCCCAGCCGTGCACCACCAGGTCGACCACCATCATCAACCCGAGCGTGCGCTGCGGCAGCCCCATCCCCGGCGACACCCCGTCCAGGGCCCCCGGATCCGACCACGCCAGAATCATCCGATCGGCCTCGACGGCGAACGCCGCCCGCCAGTCCCCGGTCAGGCTGTCCGGGGTGACACCCCAGTCCACCTCCCGCCGGGCCGCCACCAGCTGGAAGTTGTCGACCACCTGGAACAGATGGTTCAGCAGATCCCGCACCCGGAAATCGGCACACGGGGTGGCCTGCGGCAACTGCTCGTCACGCACCCCGGCCACCAGACCGGTCATCACCGGAACCGCCGTGCCCAGCAGCGCACTGATCTCAGTAGACATCCGACCAGCCTAGGCAATCGGGCCCCCACCCGGCAGACATCACCCGAACGGGAGCCCGACCCCGGTCACGCCCGCAACGGATCCGTCACCATCAGCGGATCCTCGGCGATCTCCGCCTCACCGTTCGCCTCGGCCGCGGTCACCCCCACCAACTGCAGGAAACGATCACCCAGCTCCGGATCCACCACCATGATCAACACAGTGAGCCCGGTATCCGGCCCACCCGAAAACGGAAAACCCGTGATCGGACCCACCAGATCAACCCACTGACCATCTTCGAGAGGCTCCGGCAGACCGTTCGCCCACCCCGCCACATGATCCAACGTCACGAACGGCCACCGCGGCGGCTCCACCTCACCCGCCGCCCGCACCACCCGAAACGTCAACTCCAAACCCCACCGGGCACCCAGCCCGTACGACACGTAATGCCAATGCCCATCCGCCGCATACACCGAGCCGGCCTGCAACTGGTGCTCACCCGGCACATACGACACATGCCACGGCTCGACATCCGGATACAACCGGCCCAACGCCTCGGTGACAACCTCCCACATCATCCCAGCATTCGATCATGATCAGTGGACCCGGCGGCACTGGCGGGGTGCCACCCACGCCGACGACCCCGCACCACCACCCACACCACCACCCCGACGAACACCACACCACCCACACCACCAGCCGCGAACCACCCCGCCCGCACCCACGCCGGACCACCCCGACCCGCCAACGGCACCGGCGACGCCGACACCACCACCGCCGGCCTCGGACCCGCCTCCTCCGACAACGCCCGATACGGATTCAACAAACCCCACCCATAACCCACACTGCGCACCCCACCCGGCGCCGGATCCGCCGACCGCAACAACCGCCCCACGATCTCCTCCGCACTCTCCTCCGGAAACCGCTCCCGCAACAACGCCGCCGTCGCCGACACGAACGGCGCCGCAAAACTCGTCCCCTGCACCACCCGATGCCCCGCACCCGGCGACACCACCGTCACCCCATCACCGAACGCCACCACATCCACATGCACACCCGGCTGCGAATACTGCGCCAACACCCCCTCCGCCGTCACCGCACCCACACCCACCACCCCCGGATAACCCGCCGGAAACGCCACCCCACCATCCACCCCACCATTACCAGCCGCAGCCACCACCACCACATCCGCCCGCACCGCCGCCGCGATCGCCGCCTTCACCCCCACATCCTCCGCCGGCATCACCAGCGAAATATTGATCACATCCGCCTTCGCCGGACCCGCCGCCCACCGAATCGCCTCCGCAAACGACGCCGCACTCGACGACCCCGACCGCGAACCATCCAAATCCGAATCCTCACTCACCCGCACCGGAACGATCGACGCCCCCGGCGCCAACCCCGACACCCCCGTCCGCCCACTCGGCGAACCCGCGATGATCCCCGCCACCGCCGTCCCATGCCCCACACAATCACGCCGACCATTCGCCGCACCATGCAACAGATCCCGGCCCGCCGACACCCGCCCCTTCAACTGCGGATTACGCGCATCCACCCCCGAATCGATCACCGCCACCCGCACCCCCGCACCCGTCGCCAACCCCGCCAAACGCACCGGCGAATACGACCGCAACTCCCCCGGAACCCCCGCGAACTCCACCGACGCCCCCACACACGGCGCCGCCCCCACCGGACCCACCACCGGCACCACCACACCAGCGACCAGCCCCACCAACACCGCAACCGGCAAACGCATCACGAACACCCCCGGACCACCCCAACGACCGGCGTAGATGCTAACCGCCGCCGGTTGTGCCCCCACCACCACCGCCACTAGGTTGAAGACAACCAATCTGCGGCGAGCGAGGGAAACCGGTGCAACTCCGGTGCGGTCGCGCCACTGTAAGCCAGCCACCCAGCCGGCAAGCCAGGACGCTCACCCGCCACAGACCCCACAACCGGGACGCGTCATCCCGAAGGAGGACCACACCGCCATGCCCAAGGCACACACGGCGAAACCACTCGCCATCCCCGCCGTCTCCCCCCGCCTGCTGGCCACCGCCGCCGGCTTCACCGGCATCATGCTCCTGCTCGCCTACCTCGTCGCCTTCGACCAGGGCACCATCTCCCAGAGCGGCATGTACCTCCACGAACTCATGCACGACGGCCGCCACCTGCTCGGTGTCCCGTGCCACTGACCAACCACACCCCCGGCTACATCCAGCTCCTGCTCCGCGGCCTCCTCGCCGGCCTGATCGCCGGACTCCTCGCCGGCGCCTTCGCCTACTTCGTCGGCGAACCCCACATCAACGCCGCCATCGCCATCGAAGAAGCAGCAGCACCCCCACCGGCCCCCGGCGAAGCCGACGAGCAAGCCCTCGTCGAACGCGACACCCAGAGCACCACCGGCCTCCTACTGGCCACCAGCCTCTACGGCATCGCCCTCGGCGGCATCCTCGCCACCGCCTACACCATCCTGCGCCGCCGCCTGCACACCGGCAGCGACACCCACGCCGCCCTCGGACTCGCCGCCGCCGCACTCACCGGCATCGTCGTCGTGCCCTACCTCAAATACCCGCCCAACCCACCCGCCGTCGGCGACCCCGACACCATCAACCAGCGCACCATCGCCTACCTCGCCGTCGTCGTCCTCGGCCTGGTAGCCATCTGGGCAGCCGTCCTCGCCGCCCGCACCCAGACCCACACCTGGCGCCGCGCCGCCGCCGGCACCATCACCTTCCTCATCGTCGTCACCATCGCCTACCTGCTCCTGCCCACCTTCGACGAAGTCCCCGACGACTTCCCGGCCACCCTCCTCTGGGACTTCCGGATCTCGTCACTGGGCACCCAGGCCGTCCTCTGGACCGCCCTCGGCATCACCTTCGCCGCCCTGCTCAACCAGCTCGCCACCCGTGCCACCAGCGAGCAGCCCGCGGCCACACCGGAGTCCGCCACCACCGCGTGACCCGACCCCACCACCACGAGGGCGGCACACCCCAGGATGTGCCGCCCTCGTCGTTTGATACCAATAGCCGATGCCCTACCGGATCACCGTCGACGACCTCACCGGCCCCGACATCGCCGCCCTCCTGCAGGAACACGTCGACGAGATGCGCCGCATCAGCCCACCCGAGAGCAAACACGCCCTCGACCTGGACGGCCTGCGCCACCCCGACATCACCCTCTGGACCCTGCACGACGGCGACACCCTCCTCGGCTGCGGCGCCCTCAAACAACTCACCCCCACCACCGCCGAGATCAAGTCGATGCGCACCGCCACCGCCGCCCAGCGCCGCGGCGTGGCCTCCACCCTGCTCACCCACCTGATCACCGAGGCCCGCAGCCGCGGCTACACCACCCTCTACCTGGAAACCGGCACCGACCCGTTCTTCCAGCCCGCCCGCACCCTGTACGAACGCTTCGGCTTCACCCGCTGCGAACCCTTCGCCGACTACCGCCCCGACCCCAACAGCACCCACCTCAGCCGTACGTTGTGACCAGGCCGATCCGGTCGTACGGCGGGCCGCTCATCCTCCCGCCACCGGCCGCCGCCCCTCTCCGGCACGGCTGGTCGCACGACCCCGGCGGCCACGACGAGGAGAACACCGACTACTGGCGCGTCAGCGAACCGGTCCCGGACTACGCCGAACCCGTAGACGTCAGCGGGGCCCTCGTGCCGGCGCGCCCGCCCGGCAGAAGCCGCGGGAGGCGGCGTGGGACTGGCCCGGGCCCGCTGTTCGACATTCTTCCGGGAGCCAGCCCCCAAACCCCGGGCAGTGACGGCGCGGCTGGGCCGGTACCGTCCGCGGCATGCCCCTATCCAACATGCGGAAGACGGTGCGCCCGGCCCTGGCCGCCGCACTTCTCGGCTTGATCGCATTCCTGCCGGCCACACCGGCCGCCGCCGCGGGAACGCAGATCATCTACATGAACGCGTCCGGATCGGACTCAGCCGCCGGCGACTCCCCAGCGACCGCGGTGAAGACACTGGAACGCGTCGAGCAGATCGTCGCGGCAGGACCAGCTGACCAGGATGTCGAGGTACGGATCCATTCCGGCACCTACACCGCTGCGCAGACGATCTGGCAGACCTAACCGGCCAGGGCACACGATCTCGTTCATGCCGGACGACTACCAGATCGGTGGGGGCGCCGACTCGATCGCCGCACGGCCGGTATTCCAGAATGCGCACGCCAGCGACTCCGGCCGGTACATCCCCGGATACTGGTTCTACGCCTGCGCGGGCGGTTCACTCAACTCCGGTGGCACTTCCGCCCTGCGCTTCTACTACCTGAAGGTGCAGCACTACTCGAGCGGAGGCATCTCACTCGACGGATCGGCCGGGGCCTGCGGCGGCGGATACAACCCGTCCTCCGGCCCGGGGCAGCCGTCAGCGCGTGGCCTGGACGGCAACACCGTTTTCGGCATGGTCTTCGATTCCCTGGGCAACAGATACACCGGCGGCCTCTGCGGCGACACGGACTGGCCACGATGCGGGTACGGCGGGGTCGTACTCACCGAGTCGTCGGACAACAGGATCGCCAACAACCACTTCGTGAACCTGCGCAACAAAGAGCACAGCTACATCCACGCGGTCTACATCACGCACAAGAGCTCGCACAACAGATTCACCGGCAACAACGTCACCGGGGTCAGCAGCGATCCGGTGAAGGTCCGGGACGGGAGCAACTTCAACACCTTCGATGCCAACGTGTTCGGAGCCAACGGCTTCCTTCGGTCCTCGACGCCACCCGGCGTGCACTATCTGGAGGAAGTCAACGAGAACGCGAACGAATGCTCCTCGTACCACAACCGGTTCACGGACAACGACCTCGGCATATACCTGACCGGGAGTAGCACCAACCTGCCGGCCTGGTACCTCAGCCCGGCCGGTGCGACCTGGGCCGGCGCCGCCGGCTGCCCGCCTCTGCCGACCGGCGAGACCCGGCTGACCACCGCCAACAACACCTACCGCTGACAGCTGGGTTACCGGCCACACCACGCCAGGCCGACCTCGCCCGCCGTGGTGTGGCCGGTAACCCAGCTGTCAGCCCGGACACCGCCGGCACCGTCGGTATCCCCGCCCAGCCACGCGTCACCGGCAGACCCCTGGACCAGGCGAACGCCTGACCGCCGAAGCACTCGCCTACGCGATGGGCAGCCCGACCGCCGGCCCTCCTTCACCTCCCGCCGATACGCCGGGTCGTCGACGAGGGTGAGCACACCGGCGGGCAGCACACCCCGGCCGTACCGGCAAGCGGAACGGCGTCTCGGCCGACAGCCGGTGACCTTCGCGCGGAACCCTGAATTCTTTTTGTATTTGTCGGCGAAGCCGGCCTTTAAAAGGCTTTTGAAAGGTGCGGCTTGCCGCACTACCTCTAGAGTTTCCTAGGACACTAGTTCAATGTCTCTTCGGGGTGGCGCGACGAGACTGGCGGCCCTCGGAGGCCACCCGGCTGCCTACCGTGAGCGGATGGGAAAACCACTGAATGCCCTGGTCACCGCGGTGGTCGTGGCCGGGTTGGGCACCGCCTCGCCCGCGCGGGCCGCGGAGACGACCGTGTTCGGGGTGATCGCGTCCACCCAGGGGCGGCCGCCGGACACCTTCGCCGAGCATGTGCGGCTCCATGAACGACACCGGGCGAGCTACGGCGGGCCGATCGGGATCCGGATCTTCAGTGCGGGGCGTCTCCCCCTGCCGGCCGACAACGACCGGGCCGGGCGGCTGCTGGCCTGGGCCGCGCGGGAGCATCCGGACGAGATCGTCACCGTGTCGCACAAGATCAGTGACGAGGGGCGGCTGCGGGCGCTGCTGGACTGGGCGGACAGCCGCAAGCTGCGGATCGCCGTCATCTACCGGCACGAGGCCCAGGCCGATCCGGTACGCCCGGACGACTACCGGGCCGTGTACCGCGCGTACCGGAAAGTCATCCGCGACCATCCCGCCCACGCCCGGGTCACGCTGGAGAAGAACCTGATGTGGTTCTTCCAGCGCTACCGCTCCGGCCCGGACACCGACTGGCGCCGTTACGTGGAACGCGACGACCCGGCCGACCTGCTCTCCTGGGACGTCTACGCGTTTCCCGGCATGCCGACCGCGCAGGGCCGTTACGCGACCCCGGACGAATTCTTCCGGTACGCCCGGGACGCCTGGACCGAATACCGGCTCCGGTGGGCGATCGGTGAGATCGGCACGATCGTGCAGGACGGCGACGGCACCGGTGTGGAACGCGACTGGGATCCGGACGGCAGCCGGTTCACCGCCTGGGTCCGCGAGATCACTTCGGCGGCCCGCGATCCGGAGAAGATCGGGCCGTCGTACGCCGGAATGCCGCCGGCCCGGTTCGTCAAGTGGTGGGGCGCGCTGGACGCCCAGGACCGGGATCTGAGCCTGGAGCAGGTCCCGGCCGCCGCCGCCTTCTACCGGGGTCTGGTCGGCAACCGTTCGACCGCGTCGGCCAGTTCCCCGACCGGCAGCCGGCCGTCGAGTTCCACGTCGGCGCCGGCCCGCAGCAGCGGCTCCACCCCGGCCAGGTAGCCGGCGATCTCGGCGCGCTGCTCGCCGGTCCTGCCGTACGGGTTGTCCGGCCGTCGCCGCACCCGGTCGAGCAGGACGTCGAGTGGCGCGCTGAGCAGCACCACCTGATCGAACCGGCGGTAGAAGCTCCCCTGGTTCTCCACGGTCCCGGCGACGGCGAGGTCCCCGGGCGTGGTGTCGAGCAGTGCGGTCAGCCGGGTCTCATCCCAGGTGCCGTCGGGCCGGGTCCATCCGTCATAGTCGGTGTCCACCGCTGTCCAACCGCGTGTGGCCAGTTCCCGCAGCAGTGTCGACTTCCCGGTTCCTGACATTCCGGTCACGAGCACTCGTGTCAAACCCCGCACACCCCCTAAAGCATCCTAGGATCATAGGTGTAAGTCGCGATGCCGATAGGCGACGGTACCCACCATGGTGAGAACGATGGCGACACCGGTCATCACCGCCGCGGCCGGCCAGGCGACATCGCTGAGCGGTACCGGCGCCAGGTGCGCGAACGGGCTCATCTCCCGGACCCACGGCGGGGCGCCGGTGCCGTCGGCGAGGACCTGGAGCAGGAAACCGCCGGTGCCGGGCAGCGTCCCGGCGAGGCCGGTCAGGCGGGGCGCGGCACCGAGGGCCAGGATGGCGGCGCCAAGGCTGAGCGCGACGACCGGCAGCGTGTTGACGGCCCCGGCCAGCGCGTCGGACAGGGCCGGCCCGCCACCGGACACGACGGCCCCGGCCCAGAAGGCCAGGGCCGCGACGCCGAGCAGCAACAGCGCGCCGGCGCCGGTCACGGCGGTCTCCGCGCCGAGCAGCCGGGTCCGCGACACCGGCTGGGCGGCCGGCCCGGTCAGATGCCGGTCGGTCTCCGCCGCGGCGAACGCGCCCATCCGGACCGCGGTGAACGCCCCGGCTGGCAAGGCGAGCAGGGCGAACAGGGTGGCGGCGAACCCTGGCACCGTGTCCATGCCGGTGAATCCGGCCGGTGCGGCCGCGCCGGCGAAGGCCGGGTTACCGGTCAAAAACGCGGTGAGTCCGATGAGCAGGAAGTAGGCGCCGATCCCGGCCGACCATGCCGGCACCGGGCCGATCGCCCGGCGCACCGCGAACGCGGCACCGGTGGTCGGCGCCCGGGTGGGCGGGATCTGCGCGGTCAGCGCGGCGACCGCGATCGCGGACAGGCCGGCGACGGCGATCCCGGTGCCGTGCACCAGCGCGCCCGCCGGGCCGGGATCGGCGGACCACAGCGCCACCACCACCGCCACCCCGCTGACCAGGGGGACGGCGGCCACCACGGCCAGATGCCGGATCAGCATCTCCCGTGGGGCGGCCCGGCCGGCCAGCAGCAGGTCCCAGCGGCCGGCGTCCTCCTCGCCGCGCAGCACGGACTCGTCCATCGACGGAAGCCCTTCCGGTCGCAGCGGATCATGACCGCCGACCAGACCTCCCGGCACACCTGTCGCTCACCGTATTCCCGGCGCCGACGCCGGGAGGTGTCAGCGGCGCGACGGGTCCTGGTAGACGTCCGGCACCCCGTCGGCGTCGGCGTCGCGGCTCTCGTCGGCGTGCAGCCGCCGGTAGTGGCGGTTGCGGATCCGCAGCACCACGGCCGCCAGAAGCGCGGAGAGCAGCGAGCCGGCCAGGATGCCGATCCGGGCGTGCCCGTCGGACTCGCTGCCGGAGCCGAACGCCAGCTCGCCGATCAGCAGCGAGACGGTGAAACCGATGCCGGCCAGCAGGGACAGGCCGAGCACGTCCCACCAGCGCAGCTGGTCGCCCAGCGACGAGCGGGTGAACCGCTGGACCAGCCAGGTCACGCCGAGCACCCCGAGTGGCTTGCCCAGCAGCAGCCCGGCGATGATGCCGATGGTCACCGGGTCACGCAGCGACGCGCCGAGGCCGCCCGCGCCGGCCACCGACACCCCGGCGGCGAAGAACGCGAACACCGGCACCGCAAGCCCGGCCGAGATCGGCCGCCACCGGTGCTCGAAGTGCTCGGCCAGGCCCGGGCCGGACCCTTCGGCGCGGCGCACCACCGGGACGAGGAAGCCGAGCAGCACACCGGCGACGGTGGCGTGCACACCGGAGGCGTGCACCAGCGCCCAGGCGGTGGCCGCGAGCGGCAGCAGCAGCCACCACGACCGGACCCGCCGCTGCACCAGGAACCCGAACGCCGCCAGCGGGATCAGCGCGGCCAGCAGCGGCAGCGGCTGCAGCGAACCGGTGTAGAACACCGCGATGATCATGATGGCGAGCAGGTCGTCGACGACCGCGAGAGTGAGCAGGAAGGTGCGCAGCGCGGCCGGCAGGTGGGTGCCCACCACCGCGAGCACGGCCAGGGCGAACGCGATGTCGGTGGCGGTCGGCACCGCCCAGCCGGACAGCACCCCACCGGCGGCGGTCGCGTTGACCGTGGTGTAGATGATCGCGGGCACCGCCATGCCGCCGACCGCCGCCGCGATCGGCAGCGCCGCCCGGCGCGGGTCCCGCAGGTCACCGGCGACGAACTCGCGTTTGAGTTCCAGCCCGGCGACGAAGAAGAAGATCGCCAGCAGACCGTCCGCCGCCCATTTGGCGAGGCTGAGATCCAGGTGCAGCGCGTGCGGGCCGATGGTGAACTCGCTCAGCTCCCGGTAGGACGCCGCCCAGGGAGAGTTGGCCCAGATCAGGGCCAGGACGGCCGCACCGAGCAGCAGCGCCCCGCCGACCGTCTCGGCACGCAGGATGTCGGCGATGCGGCGGGCCTCGGGCCAGGTGCCCCGGCCGAACAGATGACGGGCAGGGCGGGGTGGCACACCGGACATGGAACTCCTTCAGGAAGGCACGACGAAGACACCGCCGACCAGCCTTCCCGGCACACCTCGACCCAACCTACCGGCACCGGCGCCCTCGCGCAGCGGTAAAGATCACCCCTACCCTGCATCCGGGCTTCCGGACGCCTCGTTCGACGCGGTGGTGGCGATGAGCTGTCTGTTACACGTACCCGATAGGGATGGTCCTGGCGTCGCTGCGCGACGGCGGCCTCTTCCTCCCCGGGGTGTACGGCGGGCCGGGAGAGCGCCGGGGGCCCATCGCGGGCGGCCGCGGTTCTTCTCCTGGCGCACCGACGACCGGCTGCTCACCTCCGCGCCTCCCGTGGCCGAGGTCCGGTTCGTGTGCCGCGTAACGGCTCGANTCGAGCCGTTACGCGGCACACGAACCGGACGTCAGAACGGGGCCAGGGTGGCCCGGATCGTCTCCGCGGCGCCCCAGTCGTCGTCGAACTGGGCCACCACCGCCAGATGCTGGCGCAGCTGGATGATCGGCATCCGGGAGCGCCAGCCGTCGTCCAGGCCGGTCAGCTCGGCGTAGACGTCGAAGAACCGGCGGGCCTCCGGCGGCGGCGCGGTGGTCCACAGGTGGGCGAGGTCGACTTCCGCCCAGGTGTACGACACCGCCGGATCGATCAGCGCCGCCTGCCCATCCTCGGTGGACAGAACGTTCTGTCGCCAGAGATCACCATGCGTCAGACACGCCGGCCGCTCCGGCAACAGCTCGGGCAACCGGGCACACAACCGCTCCAGCGCCGCCCGGCCCTCAACCCCCAGCGCCGCGGCCACCCGGGGCTCGGACAGCCACCGCAGCAACCGGTGCTCGGCGAAGAAGGCGAACCCGTCGCCGGCCCAGGTGTTGACCTGCCGTCGCTGGCCCAGCCAATTGTCCCGGTGCCAGCCGAACCGGGGATGCACGGTGCTGGTGTGCAGGTGGGCGAGCGCCACCGCGAACCGCTCCCAGAACGCCTCACCGGCGGGCCGGGGCCGGAGCAGGGTGAGGACGAGCAGTTCCCGATCGGCCACCAGCACGTCGGGGGTCGCCGGTCCCCCGGCCGCGCGCAGTGCCGCCAGCCCCTCCGCCTCGACGGCGAACACGTCGTCGCCCGGCGGGTCGGCGAAGGTCTTCACGAACACCGGCGGCCCGTGCTCGCGGTGGGCGATCCCGGCGTCGGCGGCGAGTCCGCCGGTCACCGGTTCGACGGTGGTCACGTCGCGGAACCCGGCCCGCGACAGCCGCTCCAGCACGGTCATGCCAGGGCTTTCGTGACGCGTACGGCAGTCTGCTCCGGGGTCAGGTCCGTGGTGTCGACGACCTCGGCCGCGGCGTGCAGCCAGGTGCGGGACGCCTCCGCGTAGGGTTCCGGATACCGCAGTCGGAACGGTGACGGCACCGGGTGCTCCCCCGCGATCCGGGCCAGCAGGGTGTCCCGGCCGGCGTGCAGGACGAAGTGGCGGACCGGGATGCCGTGCCCGGCCAGACCGTCGCTGATCTCCCGCCAGTACGGCTCGACCAGGACCGTCATCGGGACCACCAGGGTGCCGCCGGTGTAGTCGAGGACCCGGCGCGCGGTGTCCACCACCAGCGGGCGCCACGGCGGCCAGTGCTGGAAGTTGTCTGTTTCAGGCAGTCCCGGGGTGATGTCCATCAGGGTCTCGCCGACCTTCTCCGCGTCGAACACCCGCGAATCCGGGAGCAGCCGCTGAACGAGCCGGCCGGCCGTCGTCTTGCCCACACCGTGGGTGCCGTTGAGCCACACGATCATCGTTCGGATGCTAGTGTCCGTGCACGCCGTCGAGCCGGGAGGAGGTCAGATCATGTCCGATGTTCTGCGCCCCGCCCGCGTTCCGGCGTCCACGCGGTCCTGATCCGGGGCGTCCGCGTCTCCCGGAGGACTCCCATGACCTCTCTGGTCATCCGCCCGCTCGTCGCGGGTGAGGAAGAACTGTTCGATTCGATGCCCGACCCGCTGCCCCAGCTGCGGCAGGTCGGTTATGCCGACGGGCTGGCCGGTGGCGGCTACCGGCCGGAGCACACCTGGATCGCCGTGCGGGACGGCCGGGTGGTGGGCCGGGCCGCGTGGTTGCAGCCGCCGGGGGCGTCCGGTGCGCCGTGGCTGGAGCGGTTCGATCTGGACGCCGAACCGGAGGTGGGCGCGGCTCTGCTGAACCGGGCCCATGAGGCGTTCGGTGGGCCGTTGCGGTATCTGGCGGCGGTTCCGGCGTACTGGCGGCGCAGCCCGGAGGTGGCCGCGGTGGTGCGCGCGCCGATGGCGGCGGCCCGGCTCGCCGGGCTGGTGGAGGGGGTAGAGCGGCTGCGGTTCTCGTGGACCGGCGCTCCCCGGCCCGAGCCGTCCGGGCGCTACCGGTTCCGCGCCCCGCACGACGCCGCCGAGATCCGGGCCGTCGTCGCCCGGGTCGAGCGGCCGCAGGTGCTGACCGGTGCGGAGATCGCCGCCACGGTCGGCGGGGTGGATCTGGCCACCGACCCGCTGGGCTGGGTGCGTGGGCCGCTCGACGCGTGGCGGGTGGCGGTACGCGACGGGCAGCCGGCCGGGCTGGCCGCGACGGCCGGGGACGTCTGCTATCCGATGATCCCGTACGCCGGTGTCCTCGACGGCGCCGTGCTCGGTGAACTGCTGGCCGAGACCGCCGGGATGCTCGCCGCCGCCGGGGCCCGTGAGGTGCTCGCCGACGCGGACGCGCACCTCACGGCGGTGGTGGCCGAACTGGAGCGCACCGGGTTCCGGCGGATCCGGTCCCGGGTGGTGTTCGAGCCGCCCGGCGTACCGCACGCGTAGGTGAGTATCGTCCCGGTCCCGGCGCCCTACGCCGCCCGGACCGGGACACGGCCGCCGCGGGCCCGGCGCCACAGCCGGGTGGCCCAGCCGGTGGCGGTCAGCCACAGGATCCGGAGCAGGCCGGCGCCGGTCAGGACGGTCTCGCCGGCGACCGCGGCCACCCGGTCCATCACCAGGCGGGCGCGGGCGTAGTCGTCGGCGTCGTCGCGCAGCTCCCACAACCGTTCGGCCTGCTCCCAGGCCAGCGCCCGGGTGGTGTAGACCAGGATCCGCTGGCTCCAGTCGTCCAGGTCGCCGACGCACCTGTCGATCTGCATCTGCCAGGCGGTGGCGAACCGGCGGCGCAGCGGCGGGATCTGCTGGTAGAAGATCTGGTTCACGATCAGGTAGTCGGGGTGCTGCGGGCCGTCGCCGGGGTGGCCGAGGCGCTGCCAGGTGGCGATCAGGGCGAGCGCCAGATCGTGGTTGATGTGCGCGTTGACGCCGAGGACCGCCGCTTCCAGCTTGGTGACCTCGCCGTCGTGGGCGCGCCGGAACAGCACCTCCCACGCGTCCGGGGTGTCGGGGCCGGTGCCCCAGGAGGCGAGTGCGGTGAAGTACAGCCGGGCGAACTCGACGTCGAGCACCTCGAGGAAGACCGGGTCGGTGACCTGCGGGCCGAGCAGGTGGGCCTGGACCTGCTCGGTGATGGTCAGGTAGAGCGAGTTGAACGCGGCCACCCGGTTGGCACTGGGGCTGGGCGGCAGCGCGTCGAGGATGGTCTGCAGCAGTTTGAGCCGGGCCACCACCCCGGCGATGTCCTCCGGCGGCTCCAGCAGCGCGGCGTCCATCTCGATCTGTGACGGCGCCCATCCGCGCGGCCCACCGGCGGCCCCGGTGAGCTGCCGGCGGCAGTCCCGCAACTGTTCGGCGCTGGCTTCGGCGCGCCCCCGGTCGAACTCCACCACGATGACCCCCCACGTCCGTGAAAGTGAAGGATTCATCGTCCGGTCTGGAATCATTCCAGCTTGTCGGAGATCAGCGCCGGAACAGTCGGATCGGCGACCCGGGCTCTCAGATCTCGTCGGCCCAGTCGACGATGAGCTGGAACATCGGGGTGCGGCCGGCGAACATCGACGTCCAGTCGCGGGTGTCGTAGCCGGTGCCGGCCGGGCGGGTGGCGGCCATCGCCAGCATCCGGGGCGCCAGCCAGAAGTATTTGGCGGCGCCGGTCACGTGGATCGCCTGGGTGATCTCCGCCGGGGAGGCCACCTCGGACATGCCGCGCGCGTATCCGTCGGTCACCGCCGCCAGCACCGGCTCCAGCAGGGTCACGTCGGCGAGGCCGTCCCAGAACGTGTCCAGGGCCAGGTTGGCGGCGTCCTCCCCGATGGCGCCGGGCCCGGTGAACGCCCAGTCGAACAGCACCGGGCCGCGTCCGGAACCGATCAGGTTCATCGGCCACACGTCGTGGTGGCACAGGGTGCGCGGCAGGGCGTCGGCGGCGTCCAGGATCTCGTGCCGCCGGTCCCACAGCCGCCGCATCCCGGCCCGCAGCCGGTCCGGCCAGGCCGCCAGCGCGGCCGGATGCGCCCAGTCCACGTCGTCGGGGACGGGCTGGCCGAGCGAGTAGTCGCGGAGGAAGTTCCGGGCCAGCCAGGCGGCCGGCCGCGGGTTCGCGGCCCATCCGGACTGACCGGCCCCGATGGCGTACGCGAAAGCACCGAGCTGTTCCGGCCCGAACGAGGTGCCGGCCGTACCGGGAACGTCCTCAAGGATCATCGTCACCGAACCGTCCGGATTGTCGGTCAGCTCCAGCAGCGCCGGGGCGAGCACGCCGCCGGCCGCGTACGCGCTCGCGGCCAGCCCGGACGAGTAGGCCAGTGGCTCGCGCCGCCAGTAGTTGAAGTGCCCCGGATCGTCGCTGGCGGCCAGATGCGGGGCCGCGCCCGCCCGCCGCGGCGTGACGATCTTGCGGATGGCGGTGCCGTCGCCCCACCCGATCCGCCACACCCCGCCGGTGACCTCATTGGACGTGTTGTGTGTCAGCTGCTCCCCCATCCGGGGCATTCTGCCGGACCGCCACCACGTTGACGGCCACCACCACGACGATGCCGATCCATTCGTGCAGGGCCAGCACCTGCCCGAGGAGGATCAGCCCGGCCAGGGCCGCGAACACCGGGTGCACGCTCATCACCACCCCGAAGTAGCGGGCCGGCACCCGGCGCAGTGCGATCAGGTCGGCGGCGTACGGGATGACCGAACTGAGGACCCCGGCGCCGACCGCGTACAGCAAGGCGGTCGTGGTCATCCGTCCCTGCGCCAGCAGGGCGATCATCACCGGCGCGGCCAGCAGCGCGGACACCGTGGTCGCCGCGGCGGGCGCCTGCAGGCCGGGCAGCCGGGCGCCGAGCAGGCGGTTGAGCAGGATGTACGCCGCCCAGCAGCAGGCCGCCAGCAGCCCGCAGCCGATCCCGGCCCAGTCGCTGCTGCCGGACGGCAGGACCAGCACGTACACACCCACCCCGGCGCCGATCGCGCACAGCAGGTCACGGCGTCCGCGGGAGCCGGCCAGCGCCACCGCGAGCGGCCCGAGGAACTCCAGGGTGACCGCCAGGCCGAGGCCGATCCGGTCGACGGCGGTGTACAGCGACAGGTTCATCACGGCGAACACCAGCCCGAGCAGCAGTGTCGGCCACCACTGCGCCCAGGTGAACCGGCGCGGGTCGGGCCGCGCCACCGGCAGCAGCACCGCGGCCGCCACGAACTGCCGGACCGCCACCACCCCGGCCGGGCCGATCGTGTCGAAGGCGTGCGCGCCGACCGCCGCCCCGGTCTGGTTGCTGGCCGCGCTCCCGGCCATGATCGCCAGCCCGCCGGCCGGCGACGACAGCCGCGCCGTCACCCTGGTATCCACCGTCATGCCCCGAAGTCTGCGTCTCCGGACGGCGTGCGGGGAAATACGCGGGCCGGGGCATCTATACGCTCAGCGCATGGATCTGGAGTTGCGGCACCTGCGGGCGCTGGTCGCCGTCGTGGACGCGGGCACGTTCACCGACGCCGCCGCCGATCTGGGCGTGTCGCAGGCCTCGGTGTCCCGGTCGGTGGCCGCGCTGGAGAGCGCGGTGGGCGTACGGCTGCTGCATCGGACCACCCGGCACGTGGCGCTGACCGCGACCGGCCGCCAGGTCCTCGCCGGCGCCCGCCGCGTCCTGGACGAGGTCACCCATCTGCGGCGGATCGCCGAGAAGCAGAAGAGCGAGTTGCGATTGGGGTACGCGTGGGCGGCGCTCGGTAAACACACCCGCCGGGTGCAGCGCGCGTGGGCGGCCGGGCACCCCGGGATCCCGCTGGTGTTCGTGCACACCAACACGCCGAGCGCGGGCCTGAGCGACGCGACCGCCGACGTGGCGGTGGTACGCCGGGCCCTGGACGATCCGCGGTTCGCCTCGGCGCTGATCGGCACCGAGGCCCGCTGCGCCGCGGTGTCCACCGACAATCCGCTGGCCCGCCGCCGGACCGTGCGGGTGTCGGATCTGTCCCGCTATCCGGTGGCGATCGACGCCCGCACCGGCACCACCACCCTGGACCTGTGGCATCCGGACCCGCCCCCGGCGACGATCCGCGCCACCCACGGCGTCGACGAGTGGCTCACCCTGATCGCCGCGAACCAGGCCGTCGGCATCACCTCGGAGGCCACCGCCAACCAGAACCCGCGTCCCGGGGTCGCCTACCGCACGCTGCGCCACGTCCCGCGCATCGACGTGCACCTGGCCTGGTGGCGTGACGATCCCCCGGCGCATTTGGACGATCTGCTCCGGTTGAGCCGCACCGCGTACGGCGTCCTAGGAAGTCAGTCCGATTCCTCCATGAAGGGGGCCTGACAGGTCTCCTCGACGAACTCCTCCAGCACGGGCAGCAGCACCTCCCCGTCGGCGAGGACCGCCTGGACGACGAGCCGCGGAATCGGTGCCGGCTCCCTGCTTCGTGTGCCGACTTGCGGCTCGATTCGAGCCGCAAGTCGGCACACGAAGNGTCGCCACACGAAGTGGCCGCTACCGGAGGTGGACCGGATGCCAGGTGCGGCCGTCGCCGGAGAGGTACGGGCCGGTCGCCGCGTTCATCAGGTACGGATCACCCGCCTGCACCGGCGCCGGGTCGCCCGGAAGGCCGGGCAGCCGCACCGGGGCATAACGGCCGGTGCCCCGGGCGGCCAGCAGACCGGTGACGTGTGCGCCGTCGGCGGTGACGAACCCGGGCAACCCCGGCGCCCCGGTGAGAGTGTCCCCGGCCCGCCAGGTCCTCCCGCCGTCGGCGGTGTGGTGCGCCTCGACCCGATCGTCGGCGCCGGCGATCAGGGCGTACGCCGTCCCGCCCGGCCCGGCGGCCACCCACGGCGTGGACTGCGGGGCGGCGGTGAACACCGTGGTCCGCCAGGTCCGGCCGGCGTCGGTGCTGGCCGCCACCGCGGGCATGCCGGTGCCCGGGTCCAGCCCCGGCACCCACAGGTGACCGCCGGGCGGCGCGTTCACCCCATGACTCCACCACGCCCCGGCGGTGATGCCGGTGGGCTGGGCGGCCAGCGGCTCGAACCGGCCGGTCACCGGGTCGATCGCGCCGACCGTACAGGTGAGGAGCCGCATCATCGCGCAGTCCACCGGCCGACCGCCGTCCGGGATCCGGTCCGCCGGGCGGGTGTCGATCACCGGCCGGCTCCACGTGCGGCCGCCGTCGCGGGTGATCCACGGCGGATCCCCCGGCGCGCCGGCTTCCGCCTCGGCGATGGTCACGGTCCGCAGTTCCCGCCAGGCGACCAGGCCGGGGGCGAGAGCGACCACGATTGCGGTACGCGGGATGCCGGCCCCGGCCTCGGCGGGTGGGGTGGCGCGCCGCTGCCACGACCGGCCGCCGTCGGAGGACACGTGCAGCTCGGTGCCGCAGTCCCGGCAGGGCTGGAGAACCCCGTACATCTCAGTCCCGGTGCCGGTCACCGCGATCGTCCGCGGCCAGGCCGGCGGCTCCTGGCTGGCGGCCGGGAGGGTGCCGGGCAGCCCCCGGTCGTGCGGTGCCCCCTGGACGGCATAGCCGATGCCGGTCGCCGTCAGCACGGTCACCAGGAACGCGGCCGCCGACGAGACCACCCGGCGGCGCCGGACCCGCCCGGCGCGCTGCCGGACCGTACCGAAATCGGGTTGGCGCACCGCGTCGCCGACACCGGACCGCAGGCCGTCGAAATCGAGTTCACGCATGCCGGGCCCTCTCGACCAGGGGACTGGTTTCGTCGTCGGACAGGAAACGGGCCAGCGCGGCCCGGCCCCGGGCCAGCCGGGCTTTGACCGTGCCGGCCGGCACGTTCAGGGTGGCGGCGACCTCGGCCACCGACAGGTCGGCGAGCGAGATGGTGCAGCACCACCGCCTCCCGGGTGGGCGGGGCCAGCCGCCGTAACGCGGTGAACAGCGCGACCCGGTCACCGGACAGGCCGGGCACCGCCGCCGCGGTGGCCTCCACCCGCCCGGAACGGACCAGCCGGTCGAACAGCCATCGCCGCCGGTAGCGGGTGCGTGCCACGTTCAGGGCGGCCACCCGCAGCCACCGTTCGACGTCGTCGGCGTGCAGGAACGATCGCGGCGAGGCCAGCACCCGGGCGAACGCCTCGTGCACGGCGTCCTCGGCCTCGGCGATGTCACCGACGAGACCGGCGATCTGGGTCACCAGCCGCCGGTAGTACGCCTCGTACGCCTGCCGCACCGCGTCCTCGGCATCCACATCGCCCTCCCCGTCATCGGCGCTCCCGTCGGTGCGTCTTCCCGGAAAGGACCAACAGCCCGGTCACCCGGTTGCACCCCGTTTCCAGAAGTTCGGGTTCGGCGATCAGGTTCACCGTCCGACGAGCGCCTCGGTGAACATGTCGAGGTAGCTGTCGTGGGCCAGTTGCAGGTGCGGCAGCTCGGATGCGCCGAACCACCGGATGTCGTCGTGTTCGTCGGGCGCCGCGTTGGCCGGAACCCCGGTCCAGGCGTCCACCAGCCAGATCCACATCTCGAAGGTGTCGGCGCTGATCTCCCGCATCGGCGGCCCGGACGGTAGCGGCACGGTGATGCCCAGTTCCTCGCGCAGTTCGCGGACCAGCGCGGCGCGCGGGCTCTCGGTGTCCTCGACGTGGCCGCCGGGCAGGTCCCACACGTCCGGGTACCAACGGCGGCCGGCGGATCGGTGGCACAGAAGGATCCGGTTGCCGTCGCGAACCAGAGCCGCCACGACGCGGGCTCGGTCCCGGGAGTTGTCCGCGGAGATCGTCATGACTGCATGATGGTCCACTCCCGATCCGGCGGGCGCCCGGGAATCGGGTGCGACTGCTCAGGAGTTCGGGTCGCGGACGTCGCGGCCATGTTCGGCGAAGGCTTTGAAGTCGTGCATGTGCTGCAGTGACTGCTTGCGGAAGGTGCCCGGCATCAGCAGCCCGACCAGGCGCATCATCAGGCCGTCGAAGCGGAACTCGTTCTCGCTCACCCAGCGTGTCGACGCCGGGCCGGAGGCGGTCAGCCGCTCCCGGGCCGCGTTCCACATGCCCGCCCCGGCGAGTTCCCGCTCGTAGTACATGACGTCCCCGGCCAGCTCCCGGCGGGTGACGGTCTCGGTGGCCTCCATCCGCTGCCCGCCGGAGCTCAGCACGACCCGGGAGACAGTTCCCTCCTGCCCGTGTACGCCGGACACCGGCTCGTGCGACACCAGCCCGCGCAGCCAGTGCGGCAGGTACGCCGGATCGGCCAGCAGTTCGACCACCCGGTCCCGGGGCAGGTCGATCTCGATCGCGACGGTGTACTTCATGGTGATGCCTCCGGTCCGGGCGCGGTGTAGTGCACCGAGCTGGTGATCTGGTGGAACCCGCACCGGAGCAGGATAGGCGCGCTGGCCGGCGACGCGTCGACGTGCAACAACCGGAACCCACGGGCGACGGCCTCCCGGGCCCGCTCGGCGATCATGGCCCGGTAGAGCCCTCGCCCCCGCCATCGCGGCAGCGTCGCCCCACCGAGCAGCGCGGCGAACTCGGTACCCACGCAGTACTCGACGATGGCGGTGCAGGCGAACCGCCCACCGGCTCCCGCGCCCCCCGCCACCTCAGCGACCTCCGCGGCCCCCGCGACTCCCGCGATCTCAGCCACCTCAGCCACCTCAGCCACCCCCGCGACTCCCGCGACCCCCGCGACCTCAGCCACCTCAGCCACCTCAGCCACCTCAGCCACCAGGATGGTGATCTGGCCCGGATCCGCCGTCACGCGGGAGGCGAGGTCGGCGGCCACCCAGGAGCAGTCCACCCCG
Organism: Actinoplanes sp. G11-F43; assembly: GCF_050589265.1. Lineage (NCBI taxonomy): Bacteria > Bacillati > Actinomycetota > Actinomycetes > Micromonosporales > Micromonosporaceae > Actinoplanes > Actinoplanes sp. G11-F43. The sequence goes on along the minus strand of NZ_JBNZCE010000012.1, from coordinate 656 downwards.
TGCACCTCGGTCTGCTGGTCGGCGAACCTGCGCATATCCCCGGCCCCGACGATCCGGCGCAGCACGACACCATCGGGCAGGACCGGTTCAGCGGCCACCCGCTCGGCGAACCCGACCAGCACGGCCGACGGCTCCCCCGGCACGAACCCGGCGGCGACCAGCCGTTCCGGAATGTCGGCGGGCAGATCGTGCGGCCGGTGTTTCCACTCGACGGCCTCACCCCGGTCCCGGAAGTAGTCCCGCTGCCGGACGATCAGCCGATCCAGCTCCGCACCGCCGACACCGACGTCACGCGGCGGCCGGATCCGCCCCATGTGCCCACCGACGATCCGCAGCACCGGCCCGTCGAACTCGTAGCTCACCCCATCCGGAACGGCACCTGTCGGCATCCGCATCTGTGCGTCGTACGCGGCCAGCAGCCCAGCGACATCGACCATCACCACATGATGCCTCGACCACCCCGGATGCTCGCGACTTCCGGCCCTCTAGCGGATCACGATCGCCAGGCGGAGGCGAGGGTCTCTCAGATTCCGCTCACGCCGCGCACAAACCATCCCGGAGCAACTCCAGGGCCTCTGCAAGATAGAGGTATGACCGGATGATCGGTTTTGGTGTAGTCACGCCGGTATCGGGCGGTACGTAGAAGAGCGCGGCCT